>CAZSIR010000107.1:0-10603 GCA_964606765.1 uncultured Bordetella sp.
TGCCCTGCTGCTGCACGCTGGAGGAACATGGCGTGACCACGGTGCGCAGCCACTATCTCGGCCTGCTCGGCGAGCAGCATTGTTATGCCGCCGAGGTCGATGAGGCCCACCCGCTGCCCACCGGCTGGGCGCCGCTCGGGCTGCGCGACCTGTTCGGCATGGTGGACAGTACGCTGGCCGCATTGTCCGGCCGCGCGCTTCAGATCATCGACTGGGAACGCAACCACCAGTTCTGCAGCCGCTGCGGCACGCCGATGCAGGCGCGCACCGACGAAAGGGCCCGCGCCTGCCCGTCCTGCAAATTCACGACTTATCCACTGGTGTCACCCGCGGTGATGGTGCTGATCACCCGCGGCCGCGAACTGCTGCTGGCGCGCAAGGGCGTGTGGCCGCCGGGACGTTATTCGGCGATCGCCGGTTTTGTCGAACCCGGCGAAATGCTCGAAGACACCGTGGTCCGCGAAACCCGCGAAGAAGTCGGCGTCGAGGTCGGCAATCTGCAGTATTTCGGCAGCCAGCCCTGGCCCTTCCCGCATTCACTGATGGTCGCCTTCACTGCCGAATACGCTGGCGGCGCGGTGCGCCCCGATGGCGTTGAAATCGAGGAGGCCGCCTGGTTCGATGCCGAAGCGCTGCCGCGGCTGCCGCCCAGCGTGAGCATTTCGCGCCGCCTGATCACCACCGTGGCCGCCGAACTGGCGCGGCAATATCCACGCTGAACATTTCAACACGGCTTTTGCCATGCTCAATCCCAATCCACTGCTCCGCCTCCATGCCCTCGGCCAGCGCATCTGGCTCGACAACCTGTCGCGCACGCTGCTGCGCGAAGGCACGCTGAAAAAACTCGTCACTGAAGACCGCATCGCCGGCGTCACCTCGAATCCGACGATTTTTTTCAAGGCCATCAGTGAAAGCCCGCATTACCGCGATGAACTGCAGCAGCTGAAAAGCAACGCCGCGCTGTCGGCCGAACAGCGTTATGAAACACTGGCGATTGCCGACATCCAGGCCGCCTGCGACATCCTGCAGCCGGCATACAAATCCTCCGCCGGCGACGACGGTTATGTCAGCCTCGAAGTGTCACCCGCGCTGGCCCATGATGCCGCCGGCACGGTGGCTGCCGGCCTGCGTCTCAAGGCGGCCGTGGCGCGCGACAACCTGCTGATCAAGGTCCCGGCCACCGCCGCCGGTCTCGCGGCGATTGAAGAACTGGCGGCCCAGGGCTGTTCGGTCAATGTCACGCTGATGTTTTCACTGCGCCATGTACGCGACGTGGCGCAAGCCTATGTCCGCGGCATCACCCGCCTGCTCGACGGCGGCGGCGACGCGCGCAAGGTCAAGTCCGTGGCCAGCCTGTTCCTGAGCCGCGTCGATACGCTGGTCGACAAGCGCCTCGAGTCCATCGGCGGCGACGCGCTCGCCCTGCGCGGCCGCTCGGCGGTGGCCCTGGCCAGACTCGCCTACCAGGATTACCTCGGCACTTTCGGCGAAGCCGCTTTCGGCTCGCTGGCCAAACGCGGCGCGCGGCCGCAGGCGATGCTCTGGGCCAGCACCGGCACCAAGAACCCGGCCTACAGCGACGTGCTTTATATTGAATCGCTGATCGGGCCGAAGACCGTCAACACGGTGCCTGATGCCACGCTGGCGGCATTCCGTGACCACGGCAAGGCGGAGGCCACGCTGGAAACCGGACTGGATGCCGCGCGGGAACAATTCGCGGCGCTGCAGAAACTGGGGATCGACATGGATGCCGCAGGCAATGAACTGCAGGCCGAGGGCCTCAGGCAGTTCGAGGATTCGTTCCGCCAGCTGCTGGCACTGACCGCAGCCTGAACGCGCTTCAGGATCCCGCGCGCCGCCACAGCGCGCCGCCGCTGGCCTTGTCGATCTCGGCAAGCTGCGCCTCGTGTGCGGCGATTTCTTCGGCATTCGCGCGCAGCACCAGCAGTTTCAGATCACCGCGATTGAATTCGCTGGCCTTTATTTCGGTGTGCGCCGACTCGGTTTCGACAATCAGGCTTTCCTGGCCGCGGGTCATCGCCAGGTAGACCTCCGCCAGCAGCTCGGCGTCAAGCAGTGCGCCGTGCAGCGTACGCGCCGAATTGTCGATCTGGTAGCGGTCGCAGAGCGCATCCAGCCCGTTGCGCTTTCCCGGATGCAGATCCTTGGCCATGCGCAGCGTGTCGGTGACTTCGGGGCAGTAGGTTTTCAGGCGCTTCTTTTTTGCCAGCGCCAGCTCGCTGTCGAGGAAACCGACATCAAAGGGCGCGTTGTGGATCACCAGTTCGGCGCCGGTGATGTACTCGAGGAGTTCGTCGGCGATTTCCGCGAACTTCGGCTTGTCGCTGAGAAACTCGGTGGTCAGGCCGTGGATCTGCAGCGCGGCTTCGTCGCTGTCGCGCCCCGGATTGAGGTAACGGTGGAAATGCCGTCCGGTCAGCCGGCGGTTGACCAGTTCGACGCCCGCAACCTCGATCACGCGGTGCCCGAGCTTGGGATCCAGGCCGGTGGTTTCGGTATCGAGAATGATCTGCCGTGCAGCCATCAGGCAGCCTGCCCCGGCTTGACCGACTCCACGCCGCGGTTGGCCAATGCATCGGCGCGTTCATTGCCGTCATGGCCGGCGTGGCCCTTGACCCACAGCCACTCAATGTCGTGCTGCGCGGCCAGCTCATCAAGCCGGCGCCACAGGTCTTCGTTCTTCACCGGCTTTTTGTCGGCGGTTTTCCAGCCGCGCTTTTTCCACGCGTGTATCCACTCGGAAATGCCCTGCTGCACATACTTGGAATCGGTATGCAGGCGCACGCGGCAGCGCCGCTTCAGGGCCTCCAGCGCGCGGATCACCGCGGTCATTTCCATGCGGTTGTTGGTGGTCAGCGCTTCGCCGCCAAAGAGTTCGCGGGTCTGGCCGCCGCTGCAGAGCAATGCGCCCCAGCCGCCGACGCCGGGATTGCCCTTGCAGGCGCCGTCGGTGTAAATCTCGACCAGGCCAGCGCCCGATTCATGCATGTCTTCACTCATTGACGGTGCGCACCCGGGCTGCCGCGGCCTCTTCGTCACGCACGCGCTCCGGCACCGGTGACAGACTCTTCTGCGATGCCGCCGCGCGTTCACCCCATTTCGGCATGATCAGGCGGATGCCGCGCACGCGCTTGATCGCCTGCAGGAAAAACACCCCGCCGGCAATCGGCCACCAGCGGTCTCCGGCCTTTTCCATGAAACCGAAACGGTCCAGCCATTTCTGTTCCGCGCAGGGCGGCGCATAGCAGGCCATCGAACCGGCGACAATTTCAAGGCCCACCAGCGCAAACCAGTCCTTGACCCGCGGCAGGTGGATGAACTGTCCGCGCCACGGAAAATCATGCTTGCGGCCGAGGCTGCGGCGCAGCCCCCACAGGCTCAGCGGGTTGAAGCCGGCGATGATGACATGCCCCTCGGGACGCAGCACACGCGCCGTTTCACGCACGACCTGGTGCGGATTCGCGGAGAACTCCAGCGTGTGCGGCAGGACCATCAGGTCCACGCTGTTGGATTCCACCGGCAGATCGCGGAAATCCGCGCGCAGCCCGACTTCGCCCTGCGGCCCGGCGCGCACCCGCAGCGGGATGCGGCTTGCGCGCAGCAGGTCGAGCTGCTCGAGACCCAGCTGCAGCGCGTGATAACCAAAAATATCGACAACGGCCTGGTCAAAATAGGCCTGCTCGCGCGCAGCGACGTACTGGCCCGGCGGCGTCGCCAGCCATTCCGTCACCATCATGCCGTCAGGTGCAATTGACATGACGCGAGTTTAAATCATAATCGGGCGCTGAACCGGAATGGAGCTGAATCATGGCCGCTTGTGAAATTATTCCCCTGCGCGCGTTTGCCGACAATTACATCTGGACCATTCGCGACGGCAGCCATGCCGCCGTGGTCGATCCGGGCGACGCGCAGCCGGTGCTCGATTATCTGGCGCGGGAAAAACTCAAACTCGTGGCCATACTCAACACCCATCACCACGCCGACCATGTCGGCGGCAATGCGGCGCTGCTGGCGCAGACGCCGGTGCCGGTTTTCGGCCCGCATGATGATCGCATCCCGGACACCAGCGTCCGGCTCGCCGACGGAGAGCGCTTCAGGCTGCCGCACTTCGACATTGACATGGAAACCCTTGAAATCCCGGGGCACACCCGATCGCATATTGCCTTCTACGGTGATGGCCTGCTGTTCTGCGGCGACACGCTGTTTGCCGCCGGCTGCGGCCGCCTGTTCGAGGGCACGCCGCGGCAGATGCATGATTCACTGACGCGCCTGGCGCGCCTGCCCGATGACACCCGGGTGTATTGCGGCCATGAATACACGCTGGCCAACATCAAGTTTGCCCGCGCCGCCGAACCGGACAACCGCCGCCTGCCGGCGCTGGAAGCCGAAATGCAGGCCCTGCGTACGCGCGACCTGCCGACGCTGCCCTCCACCATCGCCCAGGAAAAAGCCACCAATCCCTTTTTGCGCGTGGCCGAGCCCGCCATCGTGGACAACGCCAGCGCGCGGGCCGGGAAAAAACTCTCGGACCCGGTCAGTGTGCTGGCGGAAATCCGCGACTGGAAAAACAAGTTCTGAGCTTCACTCCCATGACCTCAGACCCCACATCCGGATATGACAATAAAATATTGATTTTGAAGGAATATATGGGTTGACATCCCGGTCATCGGGAGGCTACCATCCGGCAACATTTCGTGTCAGCGGCAATATTACAATAAGTATTTGATTTTATTGAATTTTTTTTAATACAGGCGCACGATGACCCTGACTGCCCGCTGTCTTTTTGCCCGCTGCCTTTTGTTGCTGCCCCTGCTGCTGGCAGCCGCCTGCGCGCAACTGCCCGCGACCGAACCCGCAGAACAAACGGTCTCCGCGCCCGCCGCGCCCCTTCCGGCCATCGCAAGCGCAGTCACCGTCCCCGAAGTTGCACCGCCCCCGCCGCCGGCTCCGGTCAAAGCGCCGCCCCGCGACATGTGGGAACGCATCCGCGCCGGCTACACGATGCAGCCGATGGACAATGAGCTGGTCCGGCAATGGGAAATTTTCTACTCGACCAAGCCCGAATACTTTGCGCGCATGGTCGAGCGCAGCAGCCACTACCTGTTTCACATCGTCGAAGCCGTGGAGCGGCGCAAAATGCCGACCGAAGTCGCCCTGCTGCCGATGATCGAATCCGCGTACAACCCGCAGGCCTATTCCAAAGCCCATGCCTCGGGCCTGTGGCAGTTCATTCCCT
This sequence comes from uncultured Bordetella sp., assembly GCA_964606765.1. Classification (GTDB taxonomy): domain Bacteria; phylum Pseudomonadota; class Gammaproteobacteria; order Burkholderiales; family SG8-41. The sequence goes on from CAZSIR010000107.1 coordinate 5,258, forward strand.
CGACCGGGCGGCTCTACGGCCTGCGCCAGAACTGGTGGTATGACGGCCGCCGCGATGTCATCGCCGCCACCGGCGCCGCGCTCGATTACCTGGAAAAACTCCATGCCCAGTTCAACGACTGGGAACTGGCGCTGGCTTCCTACAATTGGGGGGAAGGCGCGGTTGCGCGGGCCGTCGCCCGCAACCAGGCCAAGGGCATGCCGGCGGACTACGCCAGCCTGACGATGCCGGCTGAAACGCGCAACTACCTGCCCAAGCTGATCGCGGTGAAAAACATCATTGCCGATCCGGCGCGTTTCGGCATCGTGCTCGCCAGCGTGCCCAACCAGCCCTATTTCGAGATCATCACCGTCAAGCGCCATATCGATGTGAAGCTTGCCGCCAGATTTGCGGAAATGCCGCTGGATGAATTCAAATTCCTCAATCCCGCCCATAACAAGGCGGTGATCAAGGCCGACGGCACGGAAACCATCGTGCTGCCGCGCGACAAGGTGGCTGCGTTCAACACCAACCTCGAAAATCACGACAAACCGCTGGTGTCATGGCAGGCGCACACCATCAAGCCGGGCGAAAAACCGGAAAAAATCGCCGCCAAATACGGCATGAGCATGGCTGAACTGAAACAGGTCAACGGCATCAGCAGCCAGAACAGATTCAAACCCGGCCAGTCACTGCTGGTGCCGGTCAAGGCCGGCGATGCGCCCAACCTTCCCGACCTGCCGGCGACCCCGGTATCCCTGCCCAAGGCCTACAAGGCGGCGCGCACGAAAAACGCCGGTCGCACGGTCAAAGGCGCCAAGCCCGCGCCGAAATCAGCCGTCGCCAAACGCGCGCCGGCGAAACGCGCCAAGGTGGCTTCCAAAGCCACAACCCCGCCGGCGAAATCCGGTTCATCCACCGTCGTCGCAGCGCAGGCGCGGCGCTAGGGCTGTCTGCCCCCCCGGGGGGCTCAATCGTAAAGATGGCAGCGCGCGGCATGCGACGCGCTGAAGACATGCTCGTCCGGAAATTTTCCCGCGCACTGCGGCAGCGCCGCACCGCAACGCGGATGAAAATGGCAGCCTGCGGGCGGATGCAGGGGTGACGGCGGGTCGCCGGTGACACGAATCACCTTTCGCAGCGCATGCGGATCGGCCACCGGCACTGCCGACAGCAGCGCCTGCGTGTAGGGATGTTTCGGCGCATGCAGCACTTCCGCCACCGCCCCGCGCTCGACGATGCGCCCGAGATACATCACCGCCACCTCATCGGCCATGTACTCGATGACCGACATGTTGTGGCTGATGAACAGGTAAGCCAGGCCTTTCTCGCGCTGCAGGCGTTTCAGCAGGTTGAGTATCTGCGCCTGCACCGAGACATCCAGCGCGCTGGTCGGCTCATCGCAGACGATGAGCGCAGGCTCCACCGACAGGGCGCGGGCAATCGCGATGCGCTGGCGCTGTCCGCCGGAAAATTCGTGGGGATAACGGGATTTGACATCGGCAGCGAGCCCCACTTCACCCAGCAGCGCATCGATGCGCGCCGCACGGCCTGCCGCATCGCCGCCAACGCCCAGCGCCAGCATGCCTTCCTCCAGCGCATCGCCTATGCGCACCCGCGGATTCAGCGAGGCATAAGGATCCTGGAAAATGATCTGTGCATGGCGGCGGCGATCACGCAACGCAGCTGTGTTCAGCCCGAGCAGGTCGACGCCCCCGAACATCACACGCCCGCCGGTCGCCGGCACCAGCCGCAGCAAACCCTTGCCGACCGTGGTTTTGCCGCAACCGGATTCGCCGACAAGGCCCAGCGTGCGGCCGGGGGCGATGCTTAATGACACGCCGTCCACCGCTTTAACTTGACCGCTTACACGCTGCAATAATCCTTTGCGAATTGGAAAATGCACCTTGAGATCTTCGACTTGGAGCAGCGATGAATGATGAGTGCTGACTGATGAGTGAACTACATCGCGCGATTCCGCCTTTCGCTCATCACTCATCACTCCTCGCTCATCGCTGCCGTACAAGTGGCATTTCACCTGCCGCCCATCGCCTGCGGCGGACCACTGCGGAATCACATCCGTGCAATGCGCCAGCGCGCTGTCGCAACGCTCGGCAAAACGGCAACCCGTGAAGCGCCGCGTCAACGGCGGCACCGAACCACGGATCGCCGCCAGGGTTTTTCCGCGCGCATGGTCCGGCAGGGAGGCAAACAGCTTGCGTGAATAAGGATGGGCCGGAGCGGTGAAAAACGCCGGCACCGGCGCGGTTTCGATGATTTCGCCGGCGTACATCACCGCCACCCGCTGCGCCATCTGCGCCACCACGCCAAGATCGTGCGTGATCAGCAGCATCGCCATGCCGCGCGAGCGCTGCAGGTCGCGCAACAGGTCGAGCACCTGCGCCTGCACCGTGACATCCAGCGCGGTCGTCGGCTCGTCGGCGATCAGCAGATCCGGATCGCAGGCCAGCGCAATGGCGATCATCACCCGCTGCTTCATGCCGCCGGACATCTGGAAGGGATATTCGGCCATGCGCCGCCGCGCATCGGGCATGCGCACCGCATCCAGCAGCTCCAGCACCCGCGCCTCCACGGCGGGGCCGGTCAGCGCGGTATGCCGGGTCACCGCTTCGGCAATCTGCGCGCCGACGGTCATCACCGGATTCAGCGACAGCCCCGGTTCCTGAAAAATCATTGCCACGCGCCGGCCGCGTACATCGCGCATGCGCGATTCCGGCAAGGCCAGCAGGTTCTCCCCCGCCAGTTCGACCACGCCGCCGGCGATTTCACCGGCCTCGGGCAGCAGGCGCATGATCGACAGCGCGGTCATCGACTTGCCGCAACCGGATTCGCCGACCAGCGCAAAGGTTTCTCCGGGGGCAATGTCGAAGGAAACGCCGTCCACGGCGCGTACCGGCGCCGCGCCGCCGCGGATCTGCGTGGTCAAGCCCGTCACTTTCAGCAGCGTGCTCATGAACGTCCGCCCACGATTAACCGGGGATCAAAGGCATCTCTCACCGCATCAGCAAACAGATTGGCTGCCAGCACCAGCGTCAGCATGAACACAAAGGCGGCAGCCAGCGACCACCACACCATGGGCTCGCGCGCCATTTCCAGGCGTGCGCTGTTGATCATGGTGCCGAAACTGATCATCGACGGATCGACGCCGACGCCGACATAGGACAACACCGCCTCCGCCAGCACCAGTCCGCTGAAATCCATGACCAGCGCGATCATCACGATGTGCATCACGTTGGGCGTGATGTGGCGCATCATGATGCGCCAGTGCGATACGCCAAAGGCATGCGCCGCCTGGATGTATTCCATCTCGCGCAGTTTGAGCGCCTCGCCGCGCAGCAGCCGGCACAGTCCCGTCCAGCTGGTGACGCCGAGGATCACGCACAATGCGAGCAGCCGCACATCGGCGCGGATTTCGGTGCTGGGGAACAGTTCCGCATGGTTTTCGATGTAGACCTGCATCATCAGCACCGAGGCCGCGATCAGCAGCACGCCGGGTATCGACGACAGGGTGGTGTAGAGGTACTGGATGGCATCGTCGATCCAGCCCCTGAAGTAACCCGCCATCAGCCCCAGCACCAGTGCAAAGGGCAGCATCACCAGCGTCGCCAGCGTGCCGATGACCAGCCCCGTGCGTATGCTCTTCAGCGCCTGGTACAACACGTCCTGCCCGACTTTGTCGGTACCCAGCACGTGGTAGTACGGCGCCAGCGCCGCCGCCGGGGCAATCAGCGCCAGCATCAACCCCAGGGCGCAGAACACCGCCCGCCACTGCACCGCGGTGCGCCCGGCCCAGGCATCGCGCCAAACCTGCCCGATGCCGGCATCCCTGCCTCGCGCCACAGCTGCGCAAATGCCAATGGCCGCAACAAACCACAACAACAATCCGAAGGTCAGGCCGCGAAAGGCCTTCAACACAACATCCCGGCACCAGTCCGCCTGCGGATCCTTGAGGTGCGCGCCGCCATGACGCAGGCGCGGAAACACCCGCGCTTCGCTGCCCGCCTCCTTGCCGTCCTGCAGTTGCACGGTTTCCTTGGCGTAAAGATGCGTGGCCAGCGGCGCGGAGTAGGTTTTTTCACGCGTGACGCGCAGCGGCTCCAGGACACGGTCGAGCACGCTGCGCACTTCCGTCGACCACGCCGTCTTGCCGTCCTGCTTCGGCAATGCTGCGCGGTAATGCACGGAGTCGAGCAGCCCGACCAGCACAAACACAGCCAGCACCGAAGCCGCCGCCATGCCGCTGGCGCTGCGCGTGACGCGCCCCCAGGGCGCGCGCAGATGCGGATGCCCGCGGGTGTACAGCGCGAAACCGATCGCCGCAAGCACCAGCAGCCAGACCAGCGCATCGCTCCACCACAGTTCAAAGCGGAAGGGCATCATGAGAAACGCACCCGCGGATCAACCAGCGTGTAGGAAATGTCGGTCAGGATCAGGCCGATGATGTAGAGCACCGAACCGAGGAACACCATGGCCCGCACAATGGCGAAATCCTGCTGGGTAATGGCATCGATGGTGTAACTGCCGAGGCCGGGTATGCCGAAAAAGGATTCGGTGATCAGGGCGCCCATGAACAGCAGCGGGATCACCACCACCACGCCGGTCAGGATCGGGATCATCGCGTTCTGCAGCACGTGGCGGAACAGCACCCGCGTCTCCGACAGCCCCTTGGCGCGCGCGGTGCGCACATAATCCCTGCTGATTTCCTCGAGGAATATGGTGCGGTACCAGCGCGCGCTGCTGCCGATGCCGCTGATCACGCCGATCAGCACCGGCAACGCGAGAAACTTGATCGCGTCAAAACCCGTGTCGTAGCCGGAAATCGGCACCAGGCTCCACAGCTTGCCGAACACGAACTGGCCGCCGATGATGTAGAACAGGCCGGAGACCGACATCATCAGCACGCACAGCACCACGCCCCATAAATCGAGATAGCTGGCGCGGAAAAACGCCATCAGCAAGGCAAACGAGATGTAGACCAGCAGGCCGATGATGAAGGCCGGCAGCTGCACCGCGAGGCTGGGCCACATGCGCGTGCTGATGTCGTAACCGATATTGCGGCCCTGATCGGAAGCGCCGAACTCGAATACGAACAGTTTCGCAGATTTTTCGAAAAATACGGTCTCGGTGACCTTGCCCATCCCCGATATTTTTTCGTTTATAAACAATGGTTTATCGTATCCCCGCTCACGCTTCCACTTGGCCACCGCCTCCGGGGTGACGCGTTTCGCGCCGAGCTGGGCGCGCGCCATGTCGTCCGGGGTGTTGACGAAAAAAAACAGCGCGAAGGTGAACACATTGACGCCCAGCAGCACGAACAGGCCGTAGATCAGGCGGCGGATGATGTAG
>CAZSIR010000108.1:0-10394 GCA_964606765.1 uncultured Bordetella sp.
GGTTGCGTGACCGCCTGCAAGAACGAACACGAGGTGCCCTGGGGCGTGAACCGCCGCCGCGTGGTGACCCTCAACGACGGTCTTCCCGGCGAGAAATCGATCTCGGTCGCCTGCATGCACTGCTCGGATGCGCCTTGCATGGCGGTGTGCCCGGTGGACTGCTTCTACAAGACCTCGGAGGGCGTGGTCCTGCATGACAAGGACCTGTGCATCGGTTGCGGCTACTGCTTCTATGCCTGCCCCTTCGGTGCGCCGCAGTTCCCGCAGGACGGCGCTTTCGGCCTGCGCGGCAAGATGGACAAGTGCACCTTCTGCGCCGGTGGTCCGGAAGCCGATGGTTCGGCCGCCGAATTCAAGAAATACGGCCGCAACCGGCTGTCGGAAGGCAAGCTGCCGGCCTGCGCTGAAATGTGTTCGACCAAGGCGCTGCTCGGCGGCGACGGCGATGTGGTTGCCGATATTTACCGCAACCGCGTGCTGAAGCGCGGCAAAGGTTCCGAGGTCTGGGGCTGGGGCACGGCTTATGGCAGACCGGAAAAAGGCGCTGCGCCGCCCGCCGGAGCGAAGTCATGAGGGCGGTATTGATTGCAACGCTCGCGGGCAGCCTGCTGGCGCTGGCGGGCTGCGGTGAAAAGCAGCCGGTGACGGTCTACAAGCAGGGCCAGTACCAGGGCAAGCCTGACAAGCAGCCCTGGGACAACGACCAGTTCAAGGGTGATCAGCTGGCCTGGGACAAGGCGATCAAGGCCCGCAACGGCGGCCAGAACGAATACGCCCGCATCGCCGGCAACTAGAAAAGAGGAGTCGCCATGCAGGTTCGCATGAAGCAATGGCTGGCAGGGATTGCGCTGATGGTGGGCGCACTGGCCGCACTGTCGGTCCTGGCCGCCGATACCAGTTCCGCCAAGGAGCAGGCCGCACAGCAGCAGACCCAGCCTGGCAACAACCAGCCATTCTGGAGTGATGTGCGCGGCGGAGACAATTCGTACCAGACCACGCAGGTGCGCGGCATCGAATCCAGCGTCCTGGTGCAACCCGCCGGTGAAACCTGGCGTCAGCTGCGCAACGGCCCGATCACCATTTATGGCGGCTGGCTGATCGTGGTAGTGATGGCACTGATCGGCGCATTCTATTCATGGCGCGGTCCGATCAAGCTGCATGAAAAACCCACGGGCCGGCGCATTCTTCGCTTCGGGGCTTGGGACCGCATGGTGCATTGGGGCGCAGCGATCAGCTTTGTGCTGCTGGCAGTCACCGGCATCATCATCCTGTTCGGCAAGCACATCGTGCTGCCCATCGTCGGCTACACGCTGTTTGCCTGGCTCGCGATTCTGGCGAAAAACATCCACAACTTTGTCGGGCCGGTGTTTGCCTTCTGCACGGTCTTGATGTTCGTCACTTTCGTCAAAGACAACCTGCCCAAGGCGCATGACCTGAAGTGGCTGGCCAAGGGTGGCGGCCTGCTGAGCGGTGACCATGTGCCGTCCGGCCGCTTCAATGCCGGTGAAAAAACCTGGTTCTGGGTGGGCGTCACCTTCCTCGGCATTCTGGTGAGCATCTCGGGATTCATACTGAATTTCCCCAATTTCGAGCAGGGCCGCGGACTGATGCAGCAGGCCAATGTGGTTCATGCCATCGTGGCCGTGCTGTTCATGACCATGTCGCTGGGCCACATCTACCTCGGCACCATCGGCGCCGAAGGCGCTTATGAGGCCATGCGTACCGGCTATGTCGACGAGATCTGGGCCAAGGAGCATCACGAGCTGTGGTATCGCGAAACCATGGCCAACAACACTGGCGGCGGCGGGGCGGCACGTCCTGCGGCTGCATCGGCTTTAAAGGAGGGGTGGAAAGCATGAACGCGCCAAAAATATGGAAAATAATGCCGGCATTGCTGGTATGCGGCGTGGTGGGGATGGCCTCGGCGAAGTTGCCGGCGCCGCCGCCGGTGGATCCGGCGAAGGCGGAAGAAGCCAAGAAAAAAGCGGCGGAGACTGCGAAGAAGGACGCTGACCTGCTGGCCAAAGCGCAGGACAGGGCGGCGGCCCGGCACAAGAAGGAATACGGCGCAGCAGCAGCAAAAAAATGATGCGCTGACAGCACTTGCTGCCATTAAAAAGCCCGGTTTGATACCGGGCTTTTTATTTAATCGATTTTTAAATTAATGTTTAAAATCAAATAGTTATGATATTTTTCCGGTGCTTTGTTCCAGCAGCTGCCAGGCTGAATTTCCGGTGGCCTGCTGCCAGCGCCGGTAAAAGCCGGATTCGCGCAAGCGGTCCTTGAAGGCATTGCGATCAACGGTTGTCGCCGCCATGCCCCATTCGGTAATTCTGGACTCCAGCCTGCGATTGAGCGCATCCGTGTGTGCACGCTGCCGTGCCACATGCCTGCGCACCGAGGCTTCAATGATCTGCTGCACGTCCGCCGGCAGCGAAGTCCAGAAACGACGGCTGGCGATCAGGTTGAAACCGGACCACATGTGGCTGGTCAGTCCGACGTGCCGGGTCACTTCATGCAGGCGCAGGGCTTCGGTAATGGACAGCGGATTTTCCTGGGCGTCGATTTCCCGGTTTTGCAGCGCTGCGTAGAGCTTGAGCACGTTGACTTCAACCGGCACCGCGCCAAGGCTGGCAAAGGCATCGGCGAACATGCGGCCTTCCGGTATGCGGATGCGCAGGCCTTCGAGGTCATCTGCCCCCGTAATCGGTTTGTCCGTCGTCGAAATATGGCGGAATCCATTCTCGAGCAGGCCATAAGGCAGGGCCTGTATGCCCTTGGCAGCCAGCTCAGCGCGCAGATAGTCGCCGAGCGGCCCGTCCAGCGTGGCATGGACCTGGGCATGGTTTTCAAAAGCGAAGGGCAGGCCCTGGATTTCCATCGCCGGCACCAGCGGCCCGAGGATGCCGCCCATCACCGCATAAAACTCGATGTCGCCACGGATCAGCAGGTCGACGATGGCGAGGTGCGAAGCGGGCAATCCGGCATTGCCGGCGGTGACGGTCGCGGCGAACCGGCCATCCGTGGCGAGGCGCACCTCTTCCCATAGGTCAACGAGAAAAGGATGAACGTGGCTGTCGGTCGAAAGATAATGGTACTGCCGCGCCTGCCATTGCGGCGCGCTCATGCCGGCAGGGCCGAGGCCATCAACTCCGGCGTAATGCCCTGCGCTTCGGCATTGGAGAAATTCAGCTCGACCTTGATGCCGTTGGGATCAAACAGGAAGAGCTGGAACAGTCCCTGATCGCTGACCATGCGCTGGCGGAATTCGACTTTGCGGCCGCTCAGGTGCTCCATCATCGCGCGCAATCCGGTGCAGCGGAAAGCCATGTGGTCGATGACGCCGCTGCCTTCGGTTGCATCGGACTGCTGGCCGAGATAGGCCTTGCGGTTCGCGCTGACGTTTTTGCCGCCTTCCGTGACATGCACCACGTCCTTGTCGCCGAGGTAGAGCCAGACCACGGGAAACTTGAAATCGGGATGCGGTCCCTCGGTGAACCCCAGCACATCGACGTACCAGTCACGCGTCGCCTTGAGGTCTGCGCTCTGGATCAGGAAATGCTCAAGATGGCTTACGGGCATGGCTGGGCTCCTTGCTTCCGGTCAATTGGCCTTGATGCCGGCGGTTTTGGCGAGTTTGGCGAAATCCTCGACATTGCCGCGGATGAATGCGTTGTATTCGTCGAGCGAGACGCTGGCCACCAGCGGGATGCCGATTTTGTCGAAGCGTTCGCGCAGCGCTTCGGCAGCGACCGCCTTGACGACCTCGGCGCGCAGTTTCTCGGTGATGTCGCGCGGCGTGCCGGCCGGCGCCATCAGGCCGTTGAAGGTGCTGTCACGGAAGCCCTTGACGCCGGACTCGTCGATGGTCGGCAGGTCGGGGAACAGGGGCGTGCGTTTCAGGGTGGTGACTGCGAGCGCGCGCAGCCTGCCGGATTTGATGTATGCGGCCGAGGTGCTGACCTGGTCGAACATCAGCATGATCTGGCCGCCGACCAGATCCGTGGTGGCGGGCGCATTGCCTTTGTAGGGGATGTGCATCAGCTTGATGCCGGCCTGCTGGCCGAGCATTTCGGCGGCGACATGGCCGGTCCCGCCGATGCCGGCCGAGCCATAGGTCAGTTCACCGGGACGTTTTTTGGCCAGCGCGATGAATTCGCGGAAATTTTTCACCGGCAGTGAAGGGTTGACCACGACGACCATCGGAATGTCGCAGGTCTGCGAAACGCCGGTGAAGTCCTTGACCGGATCGTAGCCGGCATCGGGCAGGATGGCCGGAACCCGCGCAAAGGTATTGGCGATGGCGAGCAGGGTGTAGCCGTCGGCAGGCTGGCCCTTGACGAAGCGGGTGCCGAGCAGGGCGCTGGCGCTGGGCCGGTTTTCCACCAGCACCTGCTGCCCCAGGGAGCGGCTCAGCTGCTCGGCAACGCCACGCGCAACGATATCCACGTTGCCGCCCGCGGCCAGCGGATTGATGATGCGGATGACTTTGGCCGGGTACGGGCCGCTCTGGCTCCAGGCCTGGAAAGCGGTCAGGCCGGCGATGCTTGCGGCGACAGCGAGGACGATGCGTTTCATGGGGACTCCTCCGGTGATCACAGTTTTGTTTTGATTGCAGCCGGCATTGTGCGGTGATGATCCGTGACAGGCAAGTCAGGGCTCCACCGTCACGATGCGGCGTTCTTCGATGGACTTGAGCACTGCATTGGTCACGGCCACGATGTACTGGCTGTCTTCGCCGTCCGGCAGCAGGCTGCGGTTGCCGCGCACATCGGATTCAAAGGCCTGCACCTGCAGGTCGTATGCGGGGCTCACCGGGAACCGTTCCTCGGTTGCGCCGTTTGCATCGCGCACGGTGATGACGTGTTCTTTGGCAAAACGCAGGGCGGAAGTGATCAGGGTGGCTTTTTCGCCCTCGATCAGCAGGTTGTTTTCGGCGCTGGCAACCTCACGCGTGGCTTTGGCCAGTGCGTGACAGTCGCCCTCCAGTCGCCCGAGGACGGTCATGGTGTCGTCCGGCAGTTTTTTGCGGCGGTCGGGGTGGGTGAAGGCCGAGACTTCGACAAAACGCTGGCCGCTGACATACTGGATCAGGTCGAGCAGGTGTACGCCGACGTCGTACATCACGCCGCTTTGCTCAAAGTCCTGGCGCCAGGAAACGCGGGAGCCGAGTCCGGACGCACGTTCGAGGGAAATTTCAGTCAACCGTCCGAGCCGTCCGGACTGCACGATTTCGCGCGCCCTGACGACGGCGGCATCCAGGCGGATCTGGTGGGCGATGCGCAGCACGATGCCGGCGTCGCGGCAGGCCTTGACCATTTCACGGGCATGCGCGGTGGTCATCGCGAACGGTTTTTCGCACAGGATGTGTTTGCCGGCCCGCGCGGTTTTCAGCACGGCCTCGTGGTGCATGGCATTGGGCAGCGCGATGTACAGCGCATCAACTTCGGTGTTCCGGAGCAGGCTGTCCATGTTTTCATGGACATGCGGGACCTGGAACTTGCCGGCAAAAGCCCGGCTTTTTTCCGCGGAACTGCCAAGACAGGCGACCAGTGCCGAGCCCGGGCTTTTGAGGATGCCCGGCGCGACAAAATCAGTCGCGACCCAGCCCGTACCGACGACGCCCCAGCGCAGGGGGGATGCTGTGTTGCCCAATGCCTGTTCCTCCGGAAATCGGGCGCGGCTGCAGAAAGGCCGCGCCGGCGGTTGTTGTCAGATGACGCTTTCCATGACCTGCACCTCGACCAGCGTGCCCGGCGTGACGTTGCCCTGTTCAGTGGGCAGGATGATGAAGCAGTTGGCTTCCGACATCGAACGCAGAATGCCGGAACCCTGTTCGCCGGTAACGCGCACGCTCATGCTGCCGCTGCTGTCGCGTGACAGGATGCCGCGCTGGAATTCGGTGCGGCCGGGCGCTTTTTTCAGAGTGGAAGTGCAGGGCACCCGGAATGTCGGCAGTGCCGCGATCGGATCGCGGCCGGAAAGCTTGAGCAGCGCATCGCGCACAAACTGGTAGAAGGTCACCATCACCGACACCGGATTGCCGGGCAGGCCGAAGAAATGCGCGTTGCCGATCTTGCCGTAGGCCAGGGGGCGGCCGGGCTTCATCGCGATTTTCCAGAACACGACTTCACCCAGTTCGTTGAGCAGGGTTTTGACGAAGTCGGCCTCGCCCACCGACACTCCGCCGCTGGTGATCACGACATCGGCAATCGCAGCGGCTTCGCGGAATGCGGCCTCCAGCAGCTTCGGATCATCCCGCACCACGCCCATGTCGATGACTTCGCAGTCCAGCCGCTTCAGCATGCCGTACAGCGTGTAGCGGTTGCTGTCGTAAATCTGGCCTTCGCCCAGCGGCGAGCCGATGGAAACCAGTTCGTCGCCGGTGGAGAAAAATGCCACGCGCAATTTGCGGTACACCGAAACCTCGGCCACCCCGAGGGAGGCAATCAGGCCGATTTCAGCGGGGCGCAGGGGCTGGCCGCGGCGCAGGGCGGGCTGCCCGCGCTGCAGGTCTTCGCCGGCGCGCCGCAGGTGCTGGCCCTGCCTGTGGCCGCTGCCGATGGTGACCTGGCTGTCTTTCGCCTCGGCATGTTCCTGCATCACGATGGTATCCGCGCCTTGCGGCACCACGCCGCCGGTCATGATGCGCACGGCCTGGCCGGCAGCGAGCGCGCCCTTGAACGGCACGCCGGCAAAGGAACTGCCGGCGACCTTGAGGCTGACTTTGCCGTCGGTTTTGAGGTCGGCAAAGCGCAGTGCGTAACCATCCATTGCGGAATTGTCGTGAGAAGGCACATCCAGCGGTGAAATGACATCGGCCGCAAGCACCCGCCCCAGCGCCGCGCGCACCGAAACCCGTTCGATGGTGCTGATCGGCGTCAGAAAACGGGCAATGACTTCCCGCGCCTTGGGCACGGGCATGGAGTTGGGATCGTAATCGTCGGCGCAGGACAGTTCCTGCAGGATGGTCGATGCGTTGCTCATAACAGGATCCTCGTAATGCCGGGATGGCGGATCGGTCCGGAGGCTGATTTTATCAGGCGGCCTACTGGATGATGTCCATCGCGTTGATCCACTCCAGCGCGGCCACCGAGCGGTAACCGGCCAGGCTGTTGACCAGGCGGCGGAACTCGCGGCTGTCGAGATAGTCCAGCAGCGCGCGCGTGCCCGGTTTCTGCAACACGCTGCTGCGCGCCGCCAGGTAGTAGTGCTCGTTGACGATGGGCACAAAATCCAGCGATTGCTCGCGGGCCGCCGCTTCAATGCCGAAGGCCACGTCCGCCATGCCGCTGGCGACGGTGGCGGCAACTGCGGCGTGGGTGAACTCCTCATGGGTATAACCATGGATGTTTGCGGGTTGCACCCCTTGCTGGGCGAGCAGGAAATCGAGGCACAGGCGGGTGCCGGACCCGGGTTGCCGGTTGACGAAACGCACGCCCGCTCGTGTCAGGTCGCTCAGCCGCTGCAGTCCCTTGGGGTTTTCAGCCTTGACCATCAGTCCCTGCGTGCGATCCAGCAGGTGGGTGACGCGCCAGCCCTTCAGGCTCAGAAACGGAATGAACTGGGCGGCGAGGGTGCGAGTGCCGGGAATGGCCGGGAGGTGAAACCCGGCCAGATCACATTGGTTGCGCCGCAATGCAGCAAGGCAATCCAGGCTGCCATGAAAATTCAGGGTCAATGCGTAATCCGCATTCGTGGCGGCTTCGTCCCGGATGCGCGCCAGGGCGAGGTCATGGCTGGCAAACAGGGTGACCCTGGCCGGTGCGGCGGCAACGCTGTGCACGCGCGCCAGATGCGCTTCCATGCGGGCTTCGCCCTCACGCAGGGCGGCAGCCAGGGTGCCGTTCACATCCACCATGCCTTCCAGCAATTTGGCCCCCAAGGGCGCAAGCAGCGTACCGCGCCCTTGCTGGCGCAGCACCAGCTGGTCTCCCAATTGCGTTGCAGCCGCGTCCAGCAGGCCCCAGGCATGGCGGTAGGACAATCCGGCGCTTTTTGCGGCGTCCTGCAAATTGCCGTGGCGGGCCACGGCCTCCAGCAGGGTGACCAGGCGGGGCTCGATTTCAACCGGGCCCAGGGTCCAGCGAATTTGTGCCGATATTTTCATACTTGCAAATTATTGCATGTTAGGAATCCGCCCATTATCCAACATTATTCCGATTCCATTACTTATGTCTGGAATTGCATGACTGGTGTGTGGGATGCCTTTGCTGCGGCCTGGCAGCTGATTGCCGGCATGGATGGGACGCTGGCGCAAATCGTCGGCCTGAGCCTGCAGGTGAGCATGAGCGCGGTGCTGCTGGCCTCCCTCATCGGAATGCCGGCAGGCGCGGTGGTGGCCGTCGGACGCTTTCGCGGCCGCAAGGCGGTGATCGTGCTGCTCAACGCGATGATGGGGCTGCCGCCGGTCGTCGTCGGACTGCTGGTCTATTTGCTGCTGTCGCGGGCGGGACCGCTGGGCAGCCTCGGCATCCTGTTCACGCCGACCGCCATGGTCATGGCCCAGACCGTGCTGATTGTTCCGATCATTGCCGCGCTGTCGCGGCAGATCATCGAAGACGCCTGGCATGAATACGACGAGCAGCTGCGTTCACTGGGGGCCGGGCGACTTGATGCGGCGATGACCCTGATCTGGGATACGCGGTTTTCCCTGATCACCATCGTGCTCGCCGGCTTCGGCCGCGCTGCGGCGGAGGTGGGCGCGGTGATGATCGTCGGCGGCAATATCGACGGCGTGACGCGGGTGATGACCACAACCATCGCGCTGGAAACCAGCAAGGGCGACCTGCCGCTGGCGCTGGGCCTGGGCATCGTGCTGATCCTGCTGGTGCTGCTGCTCAATGCGCTCGCCGGCGGCATCCGTGAACTGGCGCTGCGGCGCTACGGCTGACCATGCTGCCCCTGGAACTGGATCAGCTGCATTTCAGCGCCGGCGCGACGGACATCATCCGCGGCGTCTCCGCCCGCATCGAGTCGGGGCCACGAACGGTGATACTCGGTGCCAATGGCGCGGGGAAAAGCGTGCTGATGCGCCTTTGCCACGGGCTGCTGCTGCCGACGTCGGGTCGCATCGTGTGGCATGGCGCAAGGAATGGCAAAGGTGCCGACCTGCGCCGGCGCCAGGCCATGGTGTTCCAGCGCCCGGTGATGCTGCGCCGTTCCGCGCTGGACAACGTGATGTACGGATTGAAACTGGCCGGCAAGTCGGCGGGGGAATGCCGGCTGCGTGCGATGGATGTGCTGGAAGTGGTCGGGCTTGCGCTCCATGCCAACCGTCCCGCACGCGTGCTGTCCGGCGGCGAGCAGCAGCGTCTGGCATTGGCTCGCGCCTGGGCGCTGGGTCCGGATGTGCTGTTCCTGGATGAGCCCACTGCGAATCTTGATCCGGCGGCGACCCAGGACATTGAGAACATCATCAATGCGGTTCACGCCTCAGGAACCAAAATCATCATGACCACCCACAACCTCGGACAGGCGCGGCGGCTGGGTGACGAGATCCTGTTTTTGAGCAGAGGCCGTTTGATGGAGCACACGCCCATCGAGCGGTTTTTCCGGGAACCCGCTTCGTCGGAAGCGGCAACTTTCATCAAAGGAGAAATACCATGGCAATAATCCGGGGGATACTGCTGGCACTGGCACTGTCGGGACTGTTGCAAAGTCCGCTGACCTGGGCGCAGCAGAAATTCATCACCGTGGCGTCCACGACATCCACCGAGCAGTCCGGCCTGTTCAAGCACATGCTGCCGGTGTTCGAGAAAAAAACCGGCATCCAGGTGCGCGTGGTGGCGCAAGGCACGGGCCAGGCGCTGGAGACCGGGCGGCGCGGCGATGCCGATGTGCTGTTCGTGCATGACAAGGTGGCCGAGGAGAAATTTGTGGCGGAAGGTTATGGCGGCCCGCGTCATGAAGTGATGTACAACGATTTTGTCCTGGTCGGTCCGAAGGCCGATCCGGCGAAGGTCGCTGGCGGCAAGGACATCCTCGCCGCGTACAAAAAGATCGCCGAAGCCAGGGCGCCTTTTGCTTCACGCGGCGACAAGAGCGGCACCCACGCTGCCGAACTGCGGCTGTGGAAAGCCGCGGGCATCGATCCGCAGACCGGCAAGGGCAGCTGGTACCGCGAAACCGGTTCCGGCATGGGACCAACCCTCAATACCGCTTCCGGCATGAATGCCTACACCTTCACCGATCGCGGCACCTGGCTGTCCTTCAAGAACCGCGGCGATCTGGTGATTGTTGTCGAGGGCGATCAACGCCTGTTCAACCAGTACGGCATCATGCTGGTGAATCCGGCCAAACACGCGCATGTCAAAAAGGAAATGGGCCAGGAATTCATTGACTGGGTGGTTTCGGCGGAAGGCCAGAAAGTCATTGCCGATTACAAGATCGGC
>CAZSIR010000109.1:0-10331 GCA_964606765.1 uncultured Bordetella sp.
ACCGTGGTGCTGCAAATCCGCGGGCCGCGCGTGATTGCCGCCCTGCTGGTGGGCGCTGCGCTGGCTGCGGCCGGGGCGGCGTACCAGAATCTCTTCCGCAATCCGCTGGTGTCTCCGGACATCCTCGGCGTTTCTGCCGGCGCTGCAGTGGGTGCGGTGCTGGGCATTTTCCTCTCGCTCGGCATCGTCGCCATCCAGTCGATGGCCTTTGCCGGCGGTCTGGCCGCGGTCGGCATGGTGTACGTGGTGGCGAAAGCCGTGCGCGGCCATGACCCGCTGCTGGTGCTGGTGCTGGCCGGCGTGGTGCTGGGTTCGCTGCTCGGCGCCTGCGTTGCGCTGATGAAATATCTCGCTGATCCCTACAACCAGCTGCCCGCCATCACGTTCTGGCTGCTGGGCAGCCTGGCTTCGGTCAACCCGCGCGATTTGTGGATCGCGGCGCCGCTGCTGCTGGCGGGACTGCTGCCGCTGTGGCTGCTGCGCTGGCGCATCAATGTGCTGTCGCTCAATGACGAGGAGGCGCGCGCGCTGGGCGTGAATTCAGGACGCATCCGCCTCGTGGTCATCGTCGGCGCCACGCTGATGACCTCGGCCGCAGTGGCCATTTCCGGCGTCATCGGCTGGATCGGTCTGGTGATCCCGCATTTCGCGCGCCTGCTGACCGGACCGGATTTTTCCCGTCTGCTGCCGGTATCCATACTGCTCGGCGCGGGATTCCTGCTGGCGGTGGACACATTGGCGCGGACGGTGGGGAACATCGAAGTGCCGCTGGGCGTGCTGACGGCCTTTGTCGGCACGCCGCTGTTCCTGTGGCAGCTGGCAACCGCGAGAAGGGGATGGCAATGAAGGGGCGGCGATGATGCTGGCGGCCAGTCACCTCGGTTTTGGCTATCGTCATCATCGCGTCGGCAGTGGCGTCACGCTGGAACTCGCTGCCGGCGAGGTGTTGTGCCTGCTCGGGCCCAACGGCAGCGGCAAGACCACCTTGTTCAAAACGCTGCTCGGGCTGCTGCCGCCGCAGGAAGGCGCCGTGCTGGTTGATGGCCTGGATGCCCGAACGCTGGCGCGCGATGCCATGGCCCGGCTGGTGAGTTATGTGCCGCAGGCGCATGGCGCTTTTTTCCCGTACACGGTCGGCGAAACGGTGCTGATGGGACGTACCGCGCATCTGGGCCTGTTTGCCGCGCCATCCGCCGGAGATCGCGCGGCGGCGGCGGCTGCCATCGAGCGCATGGGCATTACCCATCTCGCGGACAGGATCTACACGCAGATTTCCGGTGGCGAACGGCAGCTGGCCTTGATTGCCCGCGCACTGGCGCAGGAAGCGCGTTTGATCATTCTTGACGAGCCGACGGCCAATCTGGATTTCGGCAACCAGGTGCGCGTACTGCAGCGCATCCGTGCGCTGGCGGACGAGGGCATCGGCGTGCTGTTGTCCACGCATGATCCGGATCACGCTTTTCTTTGCGCGGACCGGGTTGCCCTGCTGCATCAGGGAGTTGTGATGGCCTGCGGCAGCGCTGCTGCTGTCATGACTGCCGACAACCTGCGCAGGATCTATGGTGTGGAAGTTGCGGTGAGCCAGGTCGCGCTTGGGGCATCCGGTCTGCGCAGCGTCTGCCTGCCGCTGGGCATTTTTTCCCAAACCGGCGAAAAGGCGCGCTGATGGCCCGTTATCCCGGACTCACCTTGCGCCTGCTCGCGAAGGACCACCCGGCGATGGGGCCGGGCAAAGCGCAGCTGATCGCGTTGATTGATGCCACCGGGTCCATTTCCGCAGCCGCCCGCGAGATCGGCATGTCCTATCGTCGCGCCTGGCAACTGGTGGATGCGCTCAATGCCAGTTTCAGGGAGCCGGTGGTCGTCACGGCCATCGGCGGAAAACGCGGGGGCGGTGCGGTCGTGACGGCCTTCGGCCGCAGGCTGGCCGCAGATTTTCGCGAGATGGAAAACAAGGCTTCGGCTGCGATTGCGGCGGATGTTGCACAGTTTTCAGCACATCTGCGCCGGACTCCGCGCAAACCCCGGTCACGCTGATTTTTTGTCTGTCGTTGCTGCTGCTGGCGGAAGTCGTTATATTCAAAAAAATACAGCGACTCTTTGATGTGTAGCAGGTTAATTATAACTATATGATTAAATTGAATTTTTTTATTTCGGTGATTCTGTCGACATTGGCTTCATCCGCCATCGCCGATACCACCGTGTTTGCCGCCTCAAGCATGAAAAATGCACTGGATGAAATCAGCAGGACCTGGTCTGCGCAGAAAAACGGCAGGGTTGTCGTGGTTTATGCGGCCAGCTCTGCATTGGCGCGGCAGATCGAAAAGGGGGCTCCCGCGGATGTTTTCATTTCGGCGGACCTCGACTGGATGGACTATCTGGCGCAGCGCAGGATGGTCAATGAATCAACACGCAGCAATCTGCTGCGCAATGCGCTGGTGATGGTCGCACCGATGGATTCAAAGGCAGGTTTCGAACTGGGACGCGGGCTGAAGCTGGGCGAGCTTCTGGGCAGCGGCCGTCTGGCGATGGCCGATCCGGACAGCGTGCCGGCAGGCAAGTACGGGAAGGCCGGACTGGAAGCGCTGGGATTGTGGTCGCAGGTTTCCGGCCGGCTGGCACGCGGCGAGCACGTGCGCAGCGCATTGAATTTTGTCGCCCGTGGCGAGGCCCCGCTGGGCATCGTCTACCGTACGGATGCCGCCGCGGAAGACAAGGTGCGCATCGTCGCTGTTTTTCCGGCCGATTCGCATCCGCCGATAGTCTATCCCGCAGCATTGGTTGCCGGCAGCAGAAATCCGGAGGCGGCCGCATTTTTTGCCTTCCTCAAATCCGCTGCCGCCGCCGGCATCTTCGGCAAATACGGATTTCTGACATACTGAATCGGGCATTCTTGACGGATCGTGAGGAACCTTGAGCGCTGAAGAGTGGGGCATCCTGTCCTTGAGTCTCAAGGTGGCGTTGTGGAGCGTTGCGCTGAGCCTGCCCCCGGCGCTTTGGCTCGCGCATCTGCTGGCGCGGCGGAATTTTCCCGGCAAAAGCCTGCTCGATGCGGTGGTTCACCTGCCGCTGGTGCTGCCGCCGGTGGTCATCGGCTATTTCCTGCTGCTGCTGCTCGGCCGGCGCGGACCCCTGGGTGAATGGCTGGAACAATGGTTCGGCATCGTGATCGCCTTCAGATGGAGCGGCGCAGCCGTGGCCTGTGCGGTGATGGGTTTTCCATTGATGGTGCGTGCGATGCGCCTGTCGATCGAGGCCATTGATCCGCGCCTTGAAGCGGCGGCACAGACGCTGGGTGCAGGGCGTATCGGCGTATTCCTGGCGATCACGCTGCCGCTGGCCCTGCCCGGCATCCTGACCGGCGCCTTGCTGTCGTTTGCGCGCAGCCTGGGTGAATTCGGCGCCACCATCACCTTTGTATCGAACATACCCGGTGAAACCCAGACGCTGCCGCTGGCAATCTATGCGCTGACCCAGGTTCCGGGCGGTGACGCCGCGGCCATGCGCCTGTGCGTGATTTCGGTCCTGCTGTCGCTCGCAGCCCTGCTGCTGTCCGAAATGATGGTGCGGCGCGCGACGCAAAGAATGCTGGGGAAGGATGCGGGCCAATGATGCTGCAAGTCGCGCTTGACCATACACAGGGCGGATTCCGCCTGGATGCGAGCTTCGCGATGTCCGGCGGCGTCACGGCGCTGTTTGGCCGTTCCGGCTCGGGCAAGACCACGCTGGTCAATGCCATTGCGGGATTGATGCGGCCGCAGCAGGGGCGCATCCTTTTTGACGGCGAAACCCTGTTTGACGCGGAACGGAATATCCACGTGCCGCCAAAAGCGCGCCGCTTCGGTTATGTTTTCCAGGAAGGTCGCCTGTTTCCGCACCTGACGGTCAAAGGCAATCTGCTGTTCTCCAACCTTTTTTCGGCAAACAAGGCCGCTGCGGCGGATCTCGACCGCATCGTCGGCCTGCTGGGCCTGGAGAGCCTGCTGAACCGACGGCCCGGCGCACTCTCCGGCGGAGAAAAGCAGCGCGTGGCCATCGGGCGGGCGCTGCTGGCGCGTCCTCGCCTGCTGCTGCTGGATGAGCCGCTGGCCGCGCTGGACACCCAGCGCAAAAGTGAAATCCTGCGTTACCTTGAACTGCTGCGCGATGAGTTTGCGCTGCCCATGCTCTACGTCAGCCATGCCGTCGAGGAAGTGGTCCGTCTGGCGGACGACATCGTGCTGCTCTCGGATGGCAGGGTGGAAGCCTGCGGGCCGACGGCGGAAATCATGAGCGATGCCGCGCTCAGGCCGCTGACCGGACGTTATGAGGGCGGCGCGGTGATTGCCGCCCAGGTCTCGGCACAGGATCTGCGTTATGGCCTCGCTGAACTCAGATTCTCCGGGGGCAGTCTGTATGTGGCCGACCTCGATGCCCTGCCCGGCGAGGAAGTCCGGGTTCGCATCCGCGCACGCGATGTGGCACTGGCGCTGCAGCCGCCGTCCGCCACCACGTTCCGCAATGTTGTGGCCTGCCGCATCGCCGGGATTACGGACAGCGCGGGCTCCATGGCGGAGGTCACGCTGGACGCCGGCGGCGCCACCATTGTTGCGCGGATTACGCGCCATTCAAGCGATGAACTCGGTTTGCGTCCGGGCATGCCGGTGTATGCGCTGATCAAGGCGATTGCACTGGATCGTCATGCGGTGGGCTACGCCTGAGGCGCTGGTAAAATCGGCGGCAGAGGAGAACGCAGGGCATGAAGATTTTCGGCTTTGCCGGTTATTCCGGCAGCGGCAAGACCACGCTGATTGAAAAACTGATCCCGCTGTTCACCGGCACGGGTCTGAAGGTGTCGCTGATCAAGCATGCGCATCATGCCTTCGACGTCGACCAGCCGGGCAAGGATTCCTTCCGCCACCGTCATGCCGGATGCACGGAAGTGCTGGTCACGTCTTCACGGCGCTGGGCGCTGATGCATGAGCTGCGCGGGGCGCAGGAGCCGGGATTGAGCCAGCAGATCGAACGCCTGTCGCCCTGCGATCTGCTGCTGGTCGAGGGCTTCAAGCATGAGCGCATTCCCAAGCTGGAAGTTTTTCGCGCGGAAACCGGGGAATCCCTGCTGCATCCGCAGGACGCGAACATCGTCGCGGTCGCGAGTGATGCAAAAATCGATACCAGGCTGCCGCAATTTGATTTGAACGTGCCGCCGGCAATCGCCGAATTCATCCTCCAGCATGTCGGATTGGCCGGAGCTGCGCGGTGATCACCCTGCTGTATTTCGCCCGGCTGCGCGAGGCGCTGGGAACCGGACGGGAACAGCTGGTCCTGCCGGCCGGCGTGAACACGCTGGGTGCGCTGCGTGCCCACCTTGCGCAACGCGGCGATGCCTGGTCCAGGGAAATGGCGGCGGGCCGCAATCTGCGCGCAGCAGTGAATCAGGCCCTTGCGGCGGAGGACTTGCCGCTGGCGGATGGCGACGAAGTGGCTTTTTTCCCGCCGGTCACCGGCGGATAGGGTGGCGACCATGAATGTCCGCGTGCAACAGGAGGATTTTGATGTCAGCGCCGAGATCGGCGCGATGCGCAGAGGCAATCCGAAAATCGGCGCGATCGCCAGTTTTGTCGGCGTGGTGCGCGATATCAACGAGGGTGATGCAGTGTCGACGATGACGCTGGAGCATTACCCCGGCATGACCGAGAAGTCGATCTTGGCCATTATCGGACAGGCGTGCGGACGCTGGGAGGTGCTGGACGCACTGGTGATTCACCGCATCGGCACCCTGAAACCGACGGACCAGATCGTGCTGGTGATTGTCGCCAGCACCCATCGCGGGGACGCCTTCGCAGCCTGCGAATTCATCATGGATTATCTGAAGACCGAGGCGCCGTTCTGGAAAAAGGAAATCACGCCGCAGGGCGGCCGCTGGGTCGATGCGCGGGTGACCGATGACGCAGCACTCAAGCGCTGGAAATCATAAAATAATTAATATAATCAAATACTTGTTAATATAATTTATTGATGTGGTTTGGCCATTGTTGCTGGATGCCGCCAGTTTGATGCCGGCATGTATTTTGTTGCGGGGCCAGGCCGCTGCCCGGTGCAGCGCCGGACATCCGAATGCTCCGGATTTTCGCGAAATTCTACTGCTCCGTGAATCCGATCGCCTTGATCAGTTTGGCATAGCGGGCAAGCTCGGCCTTGATGTGGGCCGCCAGCTCGGCCGGAGTGCTGCCTTCGGGTTCATACCCCACCCGCGCCATGCGCTCCTGCATGTCCGGGGTCTGCATTGCGGCGACGACGGCAGCATTCAATCGTTCGATGATGGCCCGCGGCGTCCCCCGCGGCACGGTCAGGCCGTACCAGGGGGTCATTTCATATCCCTTCAGGCCACTTTCGGCAATGGTCGGAATTTTCGGGTCCAGCGGTGAACGCCGGGCGCTGGTCACGGCAATGATGCGCAGTTTTTTGTTGTTGACGAAGGGCGACAGCGCGGACAGGCTGCCGAAGGTCATCGTGGTCTCACCGCTGAGCACGGCATTCATGGCCGAACTGCCGCCCTTGTAAGGTACGTGCAGCATATCAACGCCGGCGAGCACCTTGAACTGTTCACCGGAAAAATGCGTGCCGGTGCCGGCGCCAGCTGACGAGAACGTCAGCTGGCCGGGTCTGGCCCTGGCGAGGCCAATAATCTGTTTGACGGAGCTGACCGGCAGAGACGGGTGCACGGCCAATGCAAAGGACTGCGTGGCGAGCAGCGAAACCGGATCGAAATCTCGCAGCGGATCGTAGGACAGTTTGGGGCGCAGGTTGGGGATCAGCGCGTAGGTCGTATGGCTGGTAATCAGCAGCGTGTAGCCGTCAGGCGCGGAGCGGGCGACGATTTCCGCGCCGATCACGGTGCTGCCGCCGGGGCGGTTATCCACCAGCATCTGCTGTCCGAGCCGCTTGCCGAGGTCATCTGCAACGATGCGTCCGATGATGTCGTTGCCGCCGCCGGGCGGATAGGGAATCACGACACGCACTGCGCGTACCGGATAGGCTTGCTGCGCAAGCGCCGGCATGGCGCAAAGTATCGATATTGCGGCGGCGCCGCAAAGGAGGGCGGCCAATGGCTGCGACATGTTGAATCTCCATGGAGGGGATTGCATGGACAATAAAACATTTTTCTGCCGGCCATGGATGTTTGTCCACTTTATGTGGTCGGATGATTTCCGCTGCCGACGCAAGGAACTCGCGCTCCGCTGCAGCAGTCCCATGGTCTGTCTGCCCCCTGACTGCCCCATCAACCTGGAGGAACATTCATGCATCGCATCGTCTGGTGGTTGATTGCGGCTGGCGGCGCCGGGCTCTTCGGGATCATTGCCTACAACGCCATGCGCAAGCCGGATCCGCCCATGGCCAGGCAGGAGCCAAACGCGGAAATGGCCGCGCCTGCCGTAAAGCCGCTGTCGCCAGAGCCGGAAATCCGGCACCCGGTACCGCTATCCCTGCCGGAAAAACCATTGCCGGCCCTGGATACCAGCGACAGCACGGTCAAAAACGCATTGCTCGAATGGCCCGGCGGACAGCAGCTGATCGAGACGCTGGTTCTGGATGGTCTCGTGCGCCGGGTCGTGGCCACCATCGACAGCCTGCCCTCCGCCAAAGTCTCCCCGCGCCTGCTGCCGCTGCGGAGGGTGTCCGGCACATTTTCCGTCAGCGGCGAAGAAGGCAATCTTGTGATTGCAGCGGAAAATGCCGTTCGTTATGGGAATTACCTGAAAATTGCCGAGGCCATCGACAGCCGCAGGCTGGCAGCGTTTTATTTTCATTACTACCCGCTGTTCCAGCAGGCTTATCGCGATCTGGGGTATCCGGGCGGCCATTTCAATGACCGGCTGATTGCAGTCATCGATCATTTGCTTGAAGCACCGGAATTGCGGGCGCCGGTGAGGCTGACCAGGCCCAAGGTTTTGTACCTGTATGCCGATCCGGCGCTTGAGTCCCGCTCTGCCGGGCAGAAGATACTGATGCGCATGGGGGCGGAAAACGCAGTCCGCATCAAAAGCAGGCTGCGGGAAATACGCGCTGTTCTTGCGGCGCCGCCAGAGCCGCAAAACCCGGGGAAATAATCGCCCCAGGGGCTGGGGCGCTTGGCCGGGAGGAATAAAAAAACGGCGCGGATCAGCGCGCCGTTTTTCCGGGCTTCTGCTTCAGCATGGACCGGCTCAGTTGCGGGTCTCCACCTGCTGCAGCGGTTCGTTGCCGATGTCTTCAACCGGCGGGCGGATGCGCTTGATGCGTTTGGGTGCGCCGTCGTCGAGGGAGTTTTGCGCCGCAGCCTGCACCCGCTCCCTGCTGGTTTCAACCTGCTGCAGATCGGAGGGCCATTCGAGCCGGATCGGCGCCGCAGCAGGAGCCGGGGCAGGAGGCGGAGAGGCGGGTGCAGGTTCTGCCAACTGCACTGCCGGCGCCACCGCTGCGCTGGTGTTCGAAACCTCCTGAACGATCTCGGCCACAGCCACGGGCGCAGCAGCCTGCGGCTCGGGCATGGGAATGAAGGGGACCGCCGGTTCCGCGGCATTCATCGGAGCGGCCGTTTGCACGGATTCAGTAACGGTTTCCCGTGCGACGTCCTCATAGGCGACGTTCACACCGGGGACCGCGTTGACTGCATTGGGGTCCGGCACAAACGGCGTGCGCGGATACCAGACGCGGTCGCCACGCTGCTGTTGCGCCTGGCGTTCCTGCTGCTCGCCACGTTCGCCACGGTCAGCACCGCCACGACGGCCGCGGCGGCGGCGGCCGCTGCGCTCTTCGCCTTGTGCCATGGCCGCTGGCGCGCCATTGACTGCCGCACCGTTCATTGCTTCGGTCGCATCGACCTGCGGTGCGTCCTGCTGCATGGCGGGGGATTGCACGGCCTGATCGCGCTCCGGACGCTCGCGGCGCGGATGTTCACGGCCTTCGCCCCGACCCCTGCGCTGCTGCTGGCCTTCGCGGGGTTGTTGCTGGGTTTCATTGTTGCGCGCCTCGCCGGCCTCACGCTCCGGACGCTCGCTGCGTTCACCGCCACGACCACGGCCGCCGCGACCGCCGCGTTCGCCCCGACCCGATGTGCCGCGCTCATTGCGGCCGGATTCGCTGCGCTCGCCGCGTTGCGGACGACCGCCGCGGCCACGGTCACCATTGGCGCCGCGGTTGACGGGGCGCTGGGTATTGCGCGCGGGTTCGGCGGTCGTACCGGCGGCGGCATCTGCAGCCGGTTTGCGGCGGAACCAGCCCATGATCTTGCCGATGATGGAGTCTTCGTCTGCGGCGGGCAGGGCTGCACTGGCAGCAACCGGCGCTGCCGGCTCCGTGCTGCGCATGGGGGCCGGCTGCATGGGTGTGATGCCCTTGACCACGGCCTCCTGGCGCGGAGCGGCGGCCTCGGCTTCAGCGCCTGTTTTTTCCTCTTCACTGGGCAGTTGCACCATTTCGTAGCTGGGGGCCAGGGGTTCGCTCTGGTTCAGGTCGTCATGGCGCATGCGCGCAATGGTGTAGTTCGGCGTCTGCAGATGGACGTTTGGAATCAGCATCACGTTGACGCGGTGCCGTGCTTCCAGCAGCTGCAGGTCGACGCGCTTTTCATTGAGCAGGAAGGTTGCGACATCCACCGGCACCTGGGCATGCACGGCCGCCGTGTTGTCCTTCATCGATTCTTCCTGGATGATCCGCAGGATGTGCAGCGCGGTGGATTCGGTGCCGCGGATGTGTCCGGTGCCGTGGCAGCGCGGGCAGGCGCTGTGGTTGGATTCGCCGAGCGAAGGGCGCAGCCGCTGGCGCGACAGTTCCATCAGGCCGAAACGCGAAATCTTGCCGATCTGCACGCGGGCGCGGTCGTATTTCAACGCATCGCGCAGGCGGTTCTCGACTTCGCGCTGGTTGCGCTGCGATTCCATGTCGATGAAGTCGATGACCACCAGGCCACCGAGGTCGCGCAGCCGCAGCTGGCGCGCGGCTTCATCAGCGGCTTCAAGATTGGTGCGGAAGGCGGTTTCCTCGATGTCGGCGCCGCGGGTGGAGCGGGCGGAGTTGACGTCGATGGAGACCAGCGCTTCGGTGTGGTCGATGACGATGGCGCCGCCGGAGGGCAGGTTGACCGAGCGCGAGAACGCCGATTCGATCTGGTGTTCGATCTGGAAGCGCGAAAACAGCGGCACATCGTCGCGATAGAGCTTGGCGCGATCGACGTAGTTCGGCATCACATGGCTCATGAACTGCACGGCCTGCTCATGGATGGATTCCGTGTCGATCAGGATTTCGCCGATCTCTTCATGGAAGTAGTCGCGGATGGCGCGGATCACCAGGCTTGATTCCTGGAAAAT
>CAZSIR010000110.1:0-9980 GCA_964606765.1 uncultured Bordetella sp.
GGAAGGTGGTCATCGCCGCCTTCGAATCGAGCATCGCCTCGTCCATGTTGACGTCAATCACCTGCGCGCCGTTCTCGACCTGCTGCCGCGCCACCGACACCGCCTCGGCATAGTTGCCGGCGAGGATCAGCTTGGCGAAGGCGCGCGAACCGGTGACGTTGGTCCGCTCGCCGACGTTGACGAACAGTGATTCGTCACCGATGTTCAGCGGCTCGAGGCCGGAGAGGCGGGTTTTCTTTTCAATCTGCGGCACTTTGCGCGGCGACACATTTTTCACCGCTTCCGCGATGGCGCGGATATGCGCCGGCGTGGTGCCGCAGCAGCCGCCGGCAATGTTGATGAAGCCGCTTTTGGCGAAATCGAGCACGTACTCCGCGGTGTTTTCCGGCAGCTCGTCGTAGCCGGTCGGCGCCAGCGGATTGGGCAGGCCGGCGTTGGGATAGGCGCAGACCCAGGTATCGGCCACCTGCGAAATCTCTTCGATGAACGGCCGCATCAGTTGCGCTCCAAGAGCGCAGTTAAGACCTATAGTCAGCGGCTTGGCATGACGCACCGAATTCCAGAACGCTTCCGGCGTCTGCCCCGACAGCGTGCGGCCCGAGGCATCGGTGATGGTGCCGGAAATCATGATCGGCAGTTTCTCGCCATGCGTCTCGAAATACTGATCGATCGCAAACAACGCGGCCTTGGCATTGAGCGTGTCGAAAATGGTTTCGACCATCAGCAGGTCGGCGCCGCCGTCGATCAGCCCGCGGACGGCTTCGGTGTAGGTTTCCACCAGCTGGTCGAAGCTGATGTTGCGGAAACCCGGATCATTGACGTCCGGTGAAATCGACGCGGTGCGGTTGGTCGGACCCAGCGTACCGGCGACAAACCGCGGCTTCGCCGGATTTTTTTTCTCGAACACATCGGCGGCGGCGCGCGCGATTTTCGCTGCCTCCACATTCAACTCGTAGACCAGGTCTTCCATGTGGTAATCCGCCATGGCGACCGCGGTCGAGTTGAAAGTGTTGGTCTCGATGATGTCGGCGCCGGCATCGAGATACTGTTCGTGGATCTCGCGGATGATCTGCGGCTGGGTCAGCGTCAGCAGGTCGTTGTTGCCTTTGACGTCATGCGCGAAGTCCTTGAAACGTTCGCCGCGATAGGCCGCCTCGTCCAGTTTGTAGTTCTGGATCATCGTGCCCATCGCGCCGTCGAGGATCAGGATGCGCTGCGACAGCAGCGCGGGCAGTTTCTGGATGCGGGGGTTGCTCATGAAGGGATACGGGCGCGCCGTCTGAGGGCAATCATTGCCGAAAAAGTGTGAATTTTATCATGGGCTTGGCACTGCCCCGGCGCATTTGGCCGCCCTGCAGCGAGCGCCTATAATGCGCACTCCCCACTTGCCGTGATCACGCCGCCATGAAACATCTGGAACCCAAAGCCGCACACGAATTCCTGAAAAAAAATCCGAACTCGGTGTTCATCGACTGCCGCAGTGAAATGGAATACCTGTTCGTCGGCCACCCGGTGGGTGCCATCCTGGTGCCGTGGAACGACGGCCCGAACTGGGAAATCAACCCGCAATTCGTCGCCCATGTCAAAAAAGCCGCCAGCGTCGACCGCCCGATCATCGTGATCTGCCGCAGCGGCAACCGTTCACTCGATGCCGGACACGCGCTGGAAGAAGCCGGTTTCACCCAGGTCTACAACGTGCTGCACGGTTTCGAAGGTGAACTCGACGACAACCATCACCGCAATGAAAAAACCGGCTGGCGCCATGACGGTCTGCCGTGGGAGCAGTGCTGACTTCCCGCCCGATTTAAAATATCAATAAAATCAATTACTTATTGATATTCCGCGCAGCCAACTGATCACGAATATAGTCGCGCACCGCATCGTAAGACTGCTGTTTCCCGAAACACTGGTGGATCTCACCGCTGCGCAACCCCGCCTTCATCTCGTCGTTCACGTCCTGGCCGCTGACAATGATGCGCAGTGTCGCCGGATGCCGGGCCGCGACTTCGGCCAGCAATTGCGCACCATTCATGCCCGGCATTGAAAAATCGGACACCACGACGCTGACACTGCGATTGCGCAGCATGGCCAGCGCCGCCTCGCCCCGCTCGGCAGTCAACACCTGATAACCGTCGGGCGCGAGCGCGCGCGACGTCAGCGTCAGCACATCCGGATCGTCATCGACCAGCAGCAACACCGGTTTCGCTGCGACCGGCGAGGCCGGCAATTCCTGGCGCGCAACCAGCGCCAACGCCGGTCGTGGCTGCAGCGCGGCCGTGCGCACGCCGGGGCGTGCGCCCAGCGTGAAGAAAAAGGTCGCGCCTTCGCCGACCGCGGATTCGGCCCAGGCATCACCGCCGTGGCGCCGCATCACCCGGCGCACGGTGGCCAGTCCGATGCCGGTGCCGGGAAATTCCTTCTCGCTGTGCAGGCGCTGGAAAGCATCAAAAAGCCTCCCGGCATGCGCCATGTCAAAGCCGGCGCCATCGTCACGCACAAAGTAGAGCGTCACGCCATCGCTTTGTTGTGCGCCGAACTCGATCGCCGCCGTTTTCTGCCGGCCGGTGAATTTCCAGGCGTTGTGTATCAGGTTGGCGAGTGCCGCGCGCAGCATTCCCGGATCCACCTGCGCCCGCAGGCCCGGGGCAATCCGCGCCTCCACCGTCCTCTGCGGATGCTCGCGCCGCAACTCCTCGAAAATCCCGCGCGCAATCTCGCTAAGATCGGTATCGGCCAGCTTCAATTCCGCCCGGGTCACCCGCGACAGGCGCAGCAGGTCTTCGATCAGCCCCGCCATGCGCACCGCCGCGGCGCGTATGCGACCCAGATAATCCTGTCCCGGCGCATCGAGTTTTTCCGCGTAGTCCTCGGCCAGCGCAGCGGCGAGCCCGTCGATGTGGCGCAGGGGCGCGCGCAGATCATGCGAGACCGAGGATGCGAAGGCCTCCAGCTCTTCGTTGCTCGCGGTCAATTGCGCGGTGCGTTCGGCCACCCGCGCTTCCAGCGCCGCATTGAGCCGCTCGACTTCCAGCGAGCGTCGCTTGAAATCCGTGACATCGCGGCTGATGCCGACCACACCGATGACGGCACCGGTCGCGTCACGCAGCGGCATTTTTGTCGTCACAAACCACTGCGGATCAGCCGCAGGCCCGTCCATGACCTCGCGCGCCGCGCTTGTTTTCCCGGAAGTCATCACCGCGCGGTCCTCGATGTCGAAAGCCCGTGCCTTTTCGCCGGACATCAGGTCATGATTGGTCAGGCCGATGATGTCGCGCCCCGCCGGAACGCGCGCCGTGCGCCAGGCTTCGTTGGCCAGCATGTAACGAAGATTCTTGTCCTTGACCCGGATGCGGTCCGGCAGGTTGTCGATCACCGTGCGCAGCAGGTTGCGCTCCGCCGCCAGAGCCTCGCGCGCCTGGCGCCGGTCGGTGACATCGCGCGAAATGCCCAGCAGCGCGGAAATCCTGCCCGATGCGTCATACAAAGGCGCGGCATGAATCTCCAGCCAGCAGTGCTTGCCGGCAATGCCCACGGCCTCGAACTCCAGCATGCCGGATTCCCCCGCCAGCACACGGTGCTGCAGCCGCACGAATGCGCGGCGATGTTCCGGCAGCACCTGGCGCAGGAAAGGCCATCGCCGCATTTCATCGAGACTTTCCGCCTGCAGCATGCGCAACCCTGCCGGGTTCATGTCGAGCAGCCGTCCGTCCGGGGCGACAATCGCCACGCACTCCGGTTCCGCGGCAATGATCGCGCGCAACCGCTCCTCGGTCAGCTTGCGCGCATTGATGTCCTGGTAGGTCGCAATCACCAGATGCGGCCGGCCCTCGCTGTCGGGCAACCCGGCAATGGACACCGTGACCCACATCCAGGTCCCGTCCTTGCGCAAAATGCGCTTTTCCGTGACATAGCCGCGGACCTCCCCTGCAATCAGGCGCTCTTTGTCGCGCAGGGCGCCTGCGGTCCGTTCCGGCGCCGTGATGTCCACGGTGCTCATGCGCAGCGCTTCTTCGCGGCTGTAACCGGTCATTTCGCAGAACTTGTCGTTCACGTCCAGCCACGGCAGGTTGCGGTCCTGCGCCGAACGCAATGCAATGCCGATCCCTGCGTGGTCAAACATTGCACGGAAACGCTGCTCGCTCTGGCGCATGCGCTCCTCGGCCTGCTTGCGCGAGGCGATGTCCTGATAGGTGCTCATGATCTGGTACGGCCTGCCCTCCGCGTCCGGCAGGATTGCAACCGAAAGCGTCACCCACAACAGGCGCCCGTCCTTGCACAGGATCTGTTTCTCCCGGGCATAGCTGGTGATTTCCCCGCTCAGCAGGCGCCGGTTGTCGCGCAAGGCATCGTCCTGCGCGTAGGCCGGTGTAATGTCCGTCGTGCTGAGTCGCAGCAGTTCTTCCCGGCTGTAGCCCGTCATCGCGCAGAATTTGTCATTCACGGCGATCCACGGCAGCGCCCGGTCCTGCGCCGGACGCAATGAAATGCCGATTCCGGCATGATCAAACATCGCCTTGAAGCGGCCTTCGCTCAGGTGCAGGGCCTCGCTCATGCGCACGCTCTCCGCCGCGTAACGGCTCCGGCGCCGCAACAGCAACAGCAGGCCGGCGGTGAACAACGCGGCAAATCCCGCGACAACCAGCACGCCCGATACGTAATCCGCACGAATGGCGCCGAGGCGCCGCTCGAGCTCCCGGTCATCCGTGCTCACCGCAACCAGCAGGGGATATCCGGCAAGGCTGCGGTAAGCCCAGTGGCCGGCGGTCTGCCCCCCGGCAACTTCGGCAAATCCACGCGTCTGGCCGGCTTCAATCCGGCGCGAGAGGAAACTCCAGTCCGCCTTCAGCAATTCCGCCGAAGTGCCGCCGCGGCCATGGGCTGCGCGCGCCATGCCGTCGCGTCCGACCAGGACAATGGCCGCGCTTTCACCGATGCCGCCGTCCTGGAGAAGCCTGCTCCAGTAGGAAAAATCCACCGCGACGATCGCGACGCCGCCGAAAGAACCATCTGCGCGATTGATGCGCCGGGTCATATGGAATGACCATTTGCCGGACACCCGGCCGAGCACGGGGGTATTGATGTACGGTTCGCCGCTGTCTCGCCCGACATGAACACGGAAATGCGCTAGATCGGCGATGCCCGCCCCCGGCGGAATCGGCAGCGTGCTGAGGATCAGGCGGCCCTGTTCGTCCGCCACCGAGGCTACGGCGATATATCCGGCAATGTCGCGGTAATCCCCCATCAGCTCCCGCAGATTCATGCGCATGCCTTCGCGCTCGTAGCTGCGCTTGATGCGGCGCACCGCATCATCGACGCTGCTCAGGGTGTCATGGGCCTGCACCTGCAGCACCAGCGCCATGTCGCCGGCATGCTGCAATTGCAGTTTATGTTCCGATTCGCTGTGCTGGCGGTACGAAAGCCACGCGGCAATTCCCACGATGACCACCAGCGCCGCGCAGGACAGGGATGCGACTATCCCGACGGCATGGCGGGCCTGCACGGCTGACAATAGGCCTGTTCTGCTCAAGACTCTCCTCCGCTTCCGCGCGGCCCGTGGACCGGCGGATTATTTCATCAAGGCGTTGACATGCCGCCGGCTGCAACCGCCACAGTGCCTGACTCTGCTGGATATTTCTACCGGATATTTCTAGCGCATATTCCCGGCCACCCGCAGATAAAGCAGCCAGGCCAGCCAGCCGGACAGCAGCAGGCCGCCCATGCCGCCGGCCAGCGTCAAGGCGCTGCCCGAGATCAGCGGCGAAACCACGCCGGCGGTCATGCCGGCGACAAAACTGTGTGCGAAACCCTGCAGCGATGAAGTCATGCCGCGCAGCTGCGGGAACAGATCCAGCGCGATCAGCGAAACGCTGGGCATCGCCAGCGCCATGCCGATGGTATAAACCATCACCGGCAGCACAGTCCACGGCAGGGCCGGCGGCAGGAACAGGCAGTAGGCGATGTTGAACACGGCAGCCAGGCACATTGTGGCGTAACCGATCATCACCGTGCGCCGCGACGCCAGTCGCCCGGCCAGCCGCCCCGACAGGAAGGCGCCGAACATGACGCCGCCGATGCCCGGCACGAACAGCCATGCAAAATCCTTTTCGGTCATGCCCAGCAATCCGTAGATCACCGCAGGCGCCGACACCACATAGAGGAAAAAACCGGAAAAATTGAAGGCAATGGCAAGGCACAACAGCACCAGCTTGGGGTCGCTGCCAAGACGCAGATAGTTGCGCAGCAGTGGTGCCGCCCTGAATGGCTGTCGCGCAGCGGCGGCATGGGTTTCCGGCAGCCAGCGTGTCACCGCTGCCAGCAGCACGGCGCCGAATGCCGCGAGAAACCAGAAAATGCTGCGCCAGCCCAATGCATCCTGCAACCATCCGCCGATGACCGGCGCGATGGCGGGGGCGACACCGAAAATCATTGTCACCAGCGACATCAGGCGCTGCGCTTCGTGGCCGCTGAAACTGTCGCGGATGATGGCGCGTCCGACGATGATGCCGGCGCCGGCGGCAAGTCCCTGCAACGCGCGCCAGAACAGCAGCTGCGGCAGGGACGCGGCCAATGCGCAGCCTGCGGCGGTCAGCACGTAAACAGCCAGACTCGCCAGGATCACCGGACGGCGGCCGAAGGAGTCCGACAGCGTGCCGTGAAACAGCGTCATCAGGGCCAGGGTGAAGAGGTAGAGGCTCAGCGTCTGCTGCATCTGCGCAGCCGTGGCCTGAAGGTCCGTGCCGATGAACGGGAAGGACGGCAGGTAGGTATCGATGCTGAACGGGCCGATCATCGCCAGCGCAGCCAATATCACGGCCAGCGCCGCCATGCCGGCCGGCGCATGCCGCCCTGACGGCGCTTCGCTCACGTGCGATCCAGCCTGCGGTACTGAATGCCCTCGGCGACATGCGCACCGGCAACGGCATCGGCGCCGGCGAGATCGGCGATCGTCCGCGCCACCTTCAGGATGCGGTGGTAGGCGCGCGCCGACAGCCCGAGGCGCACGACGGCCTGCTTCAACAGGGTCTCCCCCTGCGCATCCGGCGCACAATGTTGCTCGATTTCACGCGTGGCGAGCCGGCTGTTGGGCTTGTTCTGCCTGGCCAGCGCAGTCTCGCGGGCCGCGGCAACACGGCTGCGTACGGTTGCCGAAGATTCACCGCCGGCCTTGCGCGTCAGGTCATCCTCCGCCAGTGCCGGCACTTCAATCTGCAGATCAATGCGGTCGAGCAGGGGTCCGGAGATGCGCGAACGATAACGCGCCACCTGATCCGGCGTGCAACGGCAACGCCCGTTGTAGTGGCCCAGATAGCCGCAGGGACAGGGGTTCATCGCCGCGACCAGCTGGAACTGCGCGGGAAAATCCGCCTGGCGCGCGGCGCGTGACACGGTGATGCGTCCGGATTCCAGCGGTTCACGCAGCACCTCCAGCACCTTGCGTTCGAATTCGGGCAATTCATCGAGAAACAGCACGCCGTGCATGGCCATCGAGATTTCACCGGGCCGCGGGTTGCCGCCGCCGCCGACCAGCGCCACCGCGGATGCCGTGTGGTGCGGCGCGCGGTAAGGCCGCCGTTTCCAGGCGCTGACATCGAAACCGCTGGAGCCGATGGACTGGATCGCAGCGGATTCCAGCGCCTCCTGCTCCGTCATCGGCGGCAGGATGCCGGGCAATCGCTGCGCCAGCATGGTCTTGCCGGTACCCGGAGGCCCCACCATCAGCAGACTGTGCCCTCCGGCGGCGGCAATCTCCAGCGCGCGCCGGGCGGGATTCTGGCCTTTGACATCGAGCAGGTCGGGATAACGGTCCGGTGCCGCAAGTTCGGCTGCGGCTGCGCGTGGCAACTCCGCCCGCCCTGCCAGATGCAGACAGACTTCGCCCAGCGTGGCGGCGGCATAAATCACCGCCGTTCCCGCCAGGCCGGCTTCCGCGGCATTGGCCGCCGGCAGCACAAAAGCCCTGCTGTCGCGGCCCACCGCCAGCGCCATGGCCAATGCGCCGCGCACCGGCCGCAATTCGCCGGTCAGCGCCAGCTCCCCGGCGAACTCGTGTGCAGCCAGCGTGCCGCCGGGAATCTGCCCGGAAGCGGCCAGTATGCCCAGCGCGATGGGCAGATCAAAACGACCCGATTCCTTGGGCAGGTCGGCGGGTGCGAGATTGACGGTGATGCGCCGCGCCGGAAATTCGAACTGGGCATTCTGCAGCGCCGCACGCACCCGGTCCTTGGCTTCCTTCACCTCGGCTTCGGGAAGCCCGACGATGGTGAAGCTGGGCAGGCCATTGGCGAGATGGGCCTCCACTGTCACCAGCGGAGCGTCCATGCCGGACAAGGCACGACTGTAGAGTACGGCCAGGGACACTGGGGATCAGAAATTTCTGGGGTGGACTGTTCCGGGAGCAGGCATCAGCACAACGGTTGAGGGCGTCCCCGCGCTGACCGGAGCCGGGAAATCCCCTCCGGGCAACTCAGCGGGATTCCGGTGATCGGGCGATATCGGCTTCCAGCGCCGCCATTTTTGTTTCGAGTTCGGCCAGCTTCGCCCGTGTCCGCAACAGGACCTCGCGCTGCACATCAAACTCTTCGCGGCTGACCAGATCCAGCCGGCTGAACAGGCCGCCCAACAGCGCACGCAGGTTTTTTTCAATATCTGGCGCAGGGCCCTGCGCCAGCACGGCCTTCACTTTTTCATTGATTTCATCGATCAGTTTCTGGTTCATGCAAACCCCGTTGGCGTCATTAAAACCAGTTTAACAAGATTCCATTGCGACACCCGGAATCCACACTGTACGCCTCACGCTGGGGCGGTTCTGCCGCAATCTGGTGCCACCCCGTCAAGTGACGCACCGAATTGGTGCAATGACAATCTGATTACGCCGCAAAAAGATTTATAACTATTTGTTTTTAAATGATTTTATATCTGGCACGGTACCTGCTGAATGCCAGTCGCAGTTTTATTGCACATGTGACTACAAACTGAAAGGGAAAAACATGTTTAAGAAGACCATCATCGCCGGCCTCGTTGCCAGCGCCTTCGTACCTGCGTTTGCAACTGCCGCGGACTCGCCGCACACGCTGACCGGCAACATTGGCGTCTACAGCCAGTACATTTTCCGTGGCCTGACCCAGACCAACAAGGAAGCTGCGCTGCAAGGCGGTTTCGATTACAGCCATTCCAGCGGCTTCTATGTCGGCACCTGGATGTCGAATGTCAGCTGGCTGCGTGACTTTGGCGGCTACACCGGCGGCGCCAGCCTGGAGATGGACTTCTACGGCGGCTTCAAAGGCAGCTTCGCGGGCGATTTTGGCTACGACATCGGCCTGCTGCAGTACTACTATCCGGGTGATGTGGTTGCCGGCGGCACCAAAGCCGACACGCTGGAAATGTACGGCGCGCTGTCCTGGAAATGGATCTCCGCCAAGTACTCCTACAGCCTGAACAACAAGACCTTCGGCGTCACCGACAGCCGCGGCACCTGGTACCTCGACCTGACCGCCACTTATCCGGTTACGGACAAGTTCTCGATCTTCGCGCACTACGGCAAGCAGAAATTTGAAGGTGGTGCCGGTGCTTGTGGTGCAGGCATCAGCAACGACACCTGCGCGTCTTACGAGGACTACAAGGTTGGCGCCAGCTACGCTTTGCCGAAGGACTTCACGATCGGCGCGTACTACACCGACACCAGCATGACCGCGGCCCAGGAGGCGTTCTACACACCGGCAGCAACCAACCGTTTCATCGGCAAGGACACGTTCACCGTCTACCTGTCGAAAACCTTCTAAGCATCCGTCTGACTGCAACAGTACCGGGAGCCGGGCTCAGCACCGGCTCCCACCAACCGGGGACATGACATGAAACTCGTTACGGCAATCATCAAGCCGTTCAAGCTCGACGAAGTACGGGAGGCCCTGTCCGCCATCGGCGTGACCGGCATCACCGTGACTGAAGTCAAGGGCTTCGGACGGCAAAAGGGGCATACGGAA
>CAZSIR010000111.1:0-9953 GCA_964606765.1 uncultured Bordetella sp.
TCCAGCAATGCAAAAAATTCGCGCTGGCGGCGCAGCCGGTCTTCATGGCGCAGCTTGTCGACCAGCGGCAGGTTCTGCATCAGCGTCGTGATCCGGGCCTGCTGGGCATCGGACAGCGGACCCAGCCAGTCGTGCAGCTGTGACAGTGCACGCTGCTGTACGAACCTGCGGCGTTCGGCTTCGCTTTCGGCGCTGCGCTGTTCGCGCAGGAATTTCCGGTTGTCCTTGTCGACCTGCTGGCGGAAGGCCTCGACCTGCTGCGGGGTCAGCGTGGCGAGCAGGTCGGCGGCGTCGGCGGCGCCCTGTGCTGCGATGCGCGCATAACGCTGGCGGAAGCCGTCGAACAGCCACAGCAGGTCGTCCTCGCGCAGGCCGCGCTTGGCCCGCGCCTGCATGTCGCCAAGGAACTGCGCGTATTCGGGCAGCTGGGTCTGGCGGTGCCAGGCGTGGAGCCGTTCAAAGCGCTGCGCGAACTGGTCGCGCTGTTCGCTGTTGAGGTCAAAGTAGTCATGGGCCATCCAGGCCGCAACTGAATCCACGTGGCCATAGCCGCTGCGCACCATGCTGCAGCCCGCGCTCAGCAGCAGGCAAAGCATCAGCAGCAGTGTTCGGGTATCCAGAATTCGCATGGTGGTCGGAGTGTGGGCAAAAAAACGGGGCCGCCAGGCCCCGTTTATAACATCCGCCGAGGGATGCTTACATCGTGGCAAGTCCGGCCTTGACGCATTGTTCGTCCTGGTCGCCGGTGACGCCGCTGGCGCCGATGCCGCCGATGACCTTGCCGTCCTTCATGATCGGCATGCCGCCGGGGGATGCCATGACGCCGGGCAGCGTCATGACGGCCGGGCCGCTTTGGGCGATGGCGTCGACAAAGGCGCGGGTCGGACGCCGGTACATCGCGCCGTTGCGTGCCTTGAAAATGGCGATGTCGAGGCTGGCGGTCTGGGTGTTGTCCATGCGCTCGAAGTAGATCAATCCGCCGTTGTTGTCCACGACAGCCACGGCGACATTCCATTTGTTGGCACGACATTCCGCCAGCGCGCCTGCGGCCAGTTTTTTTGCGCCTTCAAGATTGATCGGCGTGCCGTAGTCGGGACGGGCTTGTGCGCCTGCTGTGGTCGATGCCAGTGCAATGCCTGATGCAATGATCAGCTGCAGTACTGTTCTTGTTGCAGTCATGACTCCTCCCTTGAGTGGTGGGTACAGCGCCGACCACGATACGCCGCGGCCATGACCCGTGCCAGCTCAAATCGAGGATAAATACGCCGTCATTTTTTTGCGCACTGCGGCATCCGGCAGGCGGCCGGTGCAGGCGGCCATGTTGTCCTCGATGTGGCGGACCAGCTTGGTGCCGGGGATGGCGCATGTCACGGCTGGGTGACTGATGATCCATTTGAGGAAAAACTGCGCCCAGCTGCTGCAATCCATGTCCGCGCACCACGGCGGCAGCGTTTTGCCGCGCACCTTGCTGAACAGTCCCGCCTGGGAGAACGGCCGGTTGATCAGGGTCGCCGTGCCGGAATCGGCGCAGGCCGGCAGCAGGCGGGTTTCGGCTTCGGGTTCATCCATCGAATAATTGAACTGCACAAAATCGAAATCACCGGTCTTGACCAGCGCCTCCAGTTCGCGATGCGCGCCGGCGTGGTAGTGCGTGATGCCGAGATAACGGATGCGGCCGGATTTTTTCCAGTCACGCAGCACCGGCAGATGGGTTTTGAGGTCGAGCAGGTTGTGTACCTGCATCAGGTCGATGGTCCGGGTCTGCAGCAAGCGCATCGATTCTTCCATCTGGCGGATGCCGGCCTCGCGGCCGCTGGTCCAGACCTTGGTGGCGATGAACAGGGATTTGTGCGCCTTGGCCGCCGTGGCGAGCGCGCCCGTGGCGGCTTCGGCATGGCCGTACATCGGCGAGGAATCGATGGCCTTGCCGCCGAGTTCGATGAAGCGCCGCAGCACCTCGCGCAATTCGGTCTGCGCCAGTTGTTCGACCGGCGTGTCAAAACCCTGATAGGTGCCGAGTCCGATGGCGGGCAGGCGTTCGCCGCTGCGCGGAATCGGCCGCGTGATCAGTCCGGCCGGGGCGCCGCGCGCCTCAGGCATGGCCAGCAGCAGTGCGCCCGCCAGTTGCAGCAGCGTGCGGCGTTGGGGATTGCCCGGTGTGTCCATGGTCTGGCCTCATTGTGCGGCAGTGCCGTGCTCCGCGGGCTGCAGGGTGTAACCCCGTTCCGTCATGCATTCGCGCAGCAGGCTTTGTTCGAGAAAAAAACGTTCCGAATCCGGCAGTTCATTGTGTACGATCACGGTGCGGCCCTGCTGGTCCACCACGACCTGCGGCACGATCGGGGGTTTCAGCGGCATGCGCCGACGTGCTTCCAGGCGCGCCTTGGCAAGGCATTGCGACTGATCCTGCTCCAGCTGCTGTGCGTCCAGGGTTCCTGTTTTATGCCACTCCAGCGCTGCGCAGCCGCCGGCAGCGAGCAGGGTCAAGGTCATCGACAGCAGGCGGGCGGGGTGCGACGTCAGCATATTAAGTTAGACTATCAGAACAACACGGAGTTGCCTTGCGGTACGGATTCGCGGGCATCAATTCCGGCGGTGTGCCTGGTTTATTTCCATCCATGAAGACAGGACAGCGCAAGCAGCGCTGCCCTGCCATGCGCAATGATCTGAAAGGTTGAGCAATGAAAGTACTGGTCTACGGAGCGGGTGCGATTGGCGGTTACCTGGGTGCGATCCTCTCGGCAGCGGGTGAGGACGTGACGCTGGTCGCGCGCGGCGCGCAATATGAAGCGCTGGCCACACGCGGCGTCCGGCTTGAAGGCCCGCGTAGCGGCCGTCCGGAACCGATCAAGGTGCGCGTATGCAAACCCGGTGAAGAGAAGGGACCCTATGACGTCGTGTTTGTCACGCTGAAATCGCAGCAGATCGCGGAGGCGGCTGCGCACATCCACGGACTGGCGGCGAAGGACGGCGTGTTCGTGTTTCCGCAGAACGGCATCCCCTGGTGGTACTTCCAGGGCATCGAGTCGAAGTACAAGGGCACGCAGCTGAAGACCGTGGATCCCGACGGCGTGCTGTCGCGCACCTTCGAGCCGCACAGGATCATCGGCGGCACGGCACTGAAACCGGCGGACATGATTGCGCCGGGGCACATCAAACTGCCGGATGCCGAAACCGATGCGCTGGTCATCGGTGAAATCGACAACAGCGTGACGCCGCGCGTGCAGGAAATCGCGGCGATGAGCACACGTGCCGGCTGGAACGGCCGGGTGTCGGATGACGTGCGCAAGGTGAAATGGACCAAGCTGACAGGCAATGCGGTGTGGAACTCGCTGGGCGCAATCACCCAGTCCACCGGGCGCGAAGCGGCGGAGTTTCCCAGCACCCGTCCGCTGGCTGTGGCGCTGATGCGTGAAGTGATTGCGGTGGCGGCGTCGGTCGGCACCCAACTCGATGCCGATCCGGAAGCCATCGTCAGCGGCGTCGCCAAGCGTGTGTCGCTGCCGACTTCAACGCTGCAGGACGTGCGCGCCGGAAGGCCGCTGGAAATGGATGCCATCGTCAACGTCGTGCTCGAGCTCGGCGCGCTGACGGGTGTGGCGACGCCGTCCTTGCAGGTGGTCGCGGCCTGCGTGAACCTGCTGAATCAGCGCATCATTGCGGATGGCGTCGCCATCCGGCCCGTCAAGAAGGCCTGAACCTCAGGCGGGCCCGCAGATCAGGGCGCCAACTTAGAGCAGGGGATCAATGAATGCGGTCATGCGTTTGCGCATGGCCGCATCGGGCAGGCGTCCGCGCCCGGCATTCAGGTTGTCGATCATGTATTCGACCTTGTCGGTGCCGGGAATCACCGCATTGACGGCGCTGTGGGCGAGCAGTTTCGTAGCCCGGATGAAATCCGGGGGATGTTTCGGCGCCAAAGGGATCGTATTGCCATACCCGTCCGCTTCGCGGACCCGGATAACGGCCTGCGGCCTTATCCGGGCTACGGGTTAGAGCATGTAGCAAGACTGTAGGGTGCAATAAGCGCAGCGCATTGCACCGAATGGCATACGGCGCAATGCCCGTTGGTTATTGCGCCCTACACTGACGGTTTTTGAATTTTCCGTTACGACAGGCCGTCAACAAATGCTGCCATCCGCTTGCGCATCGCCGCATCGGGCAGCCGCCCGCGCCCGGCATTCAGGTTGTCGATCATGTATTCGACCTTGTCGGTGCCGGGAATCACCGCATTGACGGCGTTGCTCGCGAGCAGGTATTTCAGAAAAAACTGCCCCCAGGTCGTCGCGTCGAATTCCGCCGCCCAGTCCGGCACCGTTTTGCCGCGCACCGCGCGGAACAGCTGGCCGCGGCCGAAGGGCAGGTTGCACAGCAGCGCGGTGCCGGTGTCGGCGGCTGCCGCGAGCAGTTTCTCCTCGACGCTGCGCTCGGTCATCGAGTAGTTCACCTGGATGAAGTCGAGCTTGTCCTGCTGCATGATTTCGATCAGACGGTCGTTCGCGCGTTCCTGGTCCTGCGAGTGGGTGACGCCGATGTAGCGGAACAGTCCCTGCTGTTTCCATTCGCGCACGATGGCCAGTTGCGAGGCCACCAGCTTGCGGTCAAGGAAGCCGACGTTGTGCATCTGCATCAGGTCGATTTTCTGCGAGTGCAGCCGCTGCTGCGACTGTTTCATCTGCGCGATGAAAGTTTCGTTGCTGTTGGAACGTACTTTGGTGGCGAGGAACACCTTGTCGCGCACTTTCATGTTGGCCAGCAGGTCGCCGACCACCGGTTCCGCGGTGCCGTAGGACGGTGCGGTGTCGATGAGTCTTGCGCCGCCCTCAAGCAGGCTTTGGATGACTTTGCTGCGCTCGGCGCGTTTTTCGGCATCGCTGTCGATGTCGAAAATGATCGCAGTGCCGAGGCCGATCACCGGCAGCAGTTCCTTCGATTTCGGAATCGGCCGCGCGAGCAGGGGTTTGGCGACGGCCTGTGCTGCGCCAAGGCCGGGCAGCAAGGTGCCGGCAGTCAGGCCGGCACCCAGGGCCAGTATTTCACGCCTTGTATATAAGTATTTGACTTTATTCATAATTTATGAGCTCTCTGCGGATGTGTCTTTCCCGGCGGCACGCCGGTCATGGGTACGCCCCAACAGCAAGGCCAGTGCAAGCCAGCCCAGGGCCAGCGGTACTGTGGCCAGGGATATGGCGCTGAGTTCCAGGCCGAGGCCGCGCAGCGCATGGAACAGCCAGCCGCTGGCCGCATCGCCGCCGCGAAACACGACATTGTCGATCACGTACTTGGCCTTGTATTTTTCCGCGCGGTCGACCACGGTGAACAGCAGTTCCCGCGCCGGATTCGAGATGGCGAAATTCGCCGCGCGCTGCAGGGCCTGGAAGGCGATGACCACCCACAGCATCGGCGTCAGCGCCAGCGCAAGGAAGCCCAAAGCGAATATGAAAGGCAGGAAGGCGGCCGCGGGTCCGGCGCCGAAACGTTTGATGATTTTTCCGGTGGCGACAAACTGCACGATGATGGTCAGCAGGCTGACGGCGAGGTCGATGCGCGCGAAGATCGCCGTGCGCCGGTTCGGATCATCCGTCAGCGCGGCGACGATGCTGGCCTGCTGGAAGTAGAGGAAGGTGCCGGCGAGCGATAGCAGGGCCACCCACAAGGCGATGCCGCCGAGATAGGGCGATTTCAGCACCATGCCGAGGCCGGCGATCCAGCTGCCGCCGAGGCCCTGATCCTGCGCCGCTGCCGGCGCTGCGGATCCTGCGTCTTTTTTGAATGCGGCAGCCGCGGTTTCCAGCCGCATCGCGCACAGCACGGCGGCTTCCAGCAGCAGCGCGGCGATCAGCAGCAGGTTGGCGCGGCCGATCGGTTCGGCGAGGCTGACCGCAAGCAGCGGGCCGAGCAGCGCGCCGGCGGAACCGCCCGCGGCAATGAAGCCGAACAGGCGCTTGCCCTGCTCCGAAGCATAGAGGTCGGCCATGAAGGACCAGAACACCGAGACCGCGAACAGGTTGAATACGCTGATCCAGACAAAAAACACGCGCGCGGTGTCGGCCATGGCGACCTTGAAGCTCAGCAGCAGCCAGAAGGCCAGGATGTTCGCGACGAAGAAGTGATAGACCAGCGGGACGAAGCGCCGGCGCGGCACGCGCGCGACCACGGCGCCGAACACCGGCACTGCCGCGAGCATCACGACAAAGGTTGCGGTGAACAGCCAGGGCAGGTTTTTGACGCCGCCGGCGAGTCCCATTTCGTCACGCACCGGGCGC
This sequence comes from uncultured Bordetella sp., assembly GCA_964606765.1. Taxonomy (GTDB): domain Bacteria; phylum Pseudomonadota; class Gammaproteobacteria; order Burkholderiales; family SG8-41. The sequence continues at coordinate 6,267 of CAZSIR010000111.1, forward strand.
AGCACGTAATAGGCCGCGAGCAGGCAGAAAAAATAGGCGAAGGACCAGAGCAGGGCCCGCACTTCGCCGGGTCGCACGGCGACGATGCGGGTCAGCCAGTGCTGTTGCGCGGAATCAGCCAAGCGCTGCAGGCCGTCAGGGTTTCAGGCCCGGCGCCGTGAGCATCGGCGGGACGCTGTGTTCAGTGTGGCCATGCGGATTCACTCCGGTGATCGTGACAGTTATTATGGACCAAGGTTATAGCTGGATCACAGGCAGTCGCCGCCGATATTTTTGCGGCCCGGAGGAATATTTGCGGCCGGCGGATCCGGCACTGTCGCAGCGCGTCAATCAGTGTTTACGGTTTTGTCTTTTTGCGCTATGTAACACGTGAGTTACAATATGCGGACCATCAGCGTACGGTGTGTTTGATCCGGAAACGCTGCCCAAGAACAAATCCACAGAGGGGAGAAACGCCATGCGCGTCCGTCATTTTGCATTGCGCACCATCGCCGCCGCCTTGTGTCTGGTCAGCGCCGGAGCGATGGCCCAGGCTTATCCGAACAAGGCGATCCGCATCATCGTGCCTTTCGGCGCAGGCGGTCCGGCCGACCTGTATGCGCGCTACCTTGCGCAGCAGATGCAGCAGCCGCTGGGACAGTCCTTCGTCGTCGAGAACCGGCCCGGCGCGGGATCGATCATCGGCACCGATGTGGTGGCCAAATCGGCTCCCGACGGCTACACGCTGCTGCTGATGTCGAACACCCACACCATCAATGAATCGCTGATTCCGAAAAAACCCTTTGCGCTGATGAAGGATTTTGTGCCGGTGGCGCCGATCAATTATTCGGACCTGGTGCTGGTGGTGCATCCCTCGGTGCCGGTGAAGACGGTGGGCGAACTGGTGAAGCTGGCCAAGGCCAAAGCCAAGGGGCTCAACTATGCCTCCTCGGGCAACGGCACGCCGTACCACCTGGCCGGCGAACTGTTCAAGTCGATGGCCAAAGTGGACATCGTGCACATTCCCCACAAGGGCAGCGGCGAGGCACGCACCAGCGTGATCAGCGGCCAGGTGGAGATGATGTTCGACGCGGTGACGACAATGACCTCGAATGTGCGCGCCGGGCGCGTACGGGCGCTGGGCACCACAGGATTGAAACGTTCCAAAGTCATGCCCGAGGTGCCGACGGTGTCGGAGGCGGGGGTCAAGGGTTATGAGTCGCCGATCTGGCTCGGCGTGATGGCGCCTGCGGGCACGCCGCGCGCGATTACTGACAAATTGAATGCCGAAATCACCAAGGTCACTTCGCGCCCCGAAACCGCGGCGGCCTGGGACAAGCAGGGCGCGCTGGCGCTGACCATGTCGGTGGCCGAGTTCGAGAAATACCTGAACGCCGACATTGCGAAGTGGGCGCAGGTGATCAAGGTGTCGGGCGCCAAGCCTGATTGAAATTGTTGGAAGTGGAACGCCATTTTTAAACGTACTGCAAGGAGTTGAGTCAATGCGTCTGGTTACTTTTTCCGATGACAAGGGCACGCGCATCGGCGTGCATGACACCGAATCCGGCACCATCGTCGACCTGTCGGCGTCCACCCGGCTGCCGAAGGAGATGACGGCGTTTGTCGCGCTGGGCAAGAAAGGCCTGGCCCGCGCGCGCAAGGCGGTGAAAAGCGGCGAAGGCCGGCTGGCGCCGGACAGCGTGAAACTGCTGGCGCCGTTTCCGCGCCCGGCGAAAAACATCCTCTGCGTCGGCAAGAACTACCATGAACACGCCAAGGAATTCCACAACAGCGGCTTTGACGCCAGCGCCGGCGCCAATGCGATTCCCGAAGTGCCGATCATGTTCACCAAATGGCCGAATTCGGTGATCGGTCCCGGGGTCGCGATCCCGAGCGCCAATGACTACACCAATTCCGTGGATTATGAAGGCGAGCTGACCGTGGTCATGGGCGAGGGCGGGCGCAACATTTCGCAGAAGGCGGCCTACAAGCATGTCTACGGCTACACCATCATCAACGACGTCACCGCGCGCACGCTGCAGAACCGCCACAAGCAGTGGTTCCTCGGCAAGAGCCCGGACGGTTTCTGCCCGATGGGGCCGTGCATCGTCACCGCCGACGAAATCAAGGATGTGACCCAGCTGCGCCTGATCACCAAGGTCAACGGTGAACTGCGCCAGGACGCCTATGTCAGCCAGCTGATCTTCGACATTCCGCGGCTGATCGAGGATCTGTCCAAGGTCATGACGCTGGAGCCGGGCGACCTGATCGCCACCGGCACCTGCGCCGGCGTCGGCATCGGCTTCAATCCGCCGAAGTACCTGAAGCCCGGCGACCGCGTGGCCATCACCATCGAGCCGATCGGCACCCTGGAAAATCCGGTGGCCTGAGCATGCGATTCGTCCGATATGACCGGAGCGGCGCGCTGCGGCTGGGCGTGCTGGACGGCGACAGCGTGGTGGATCTGCTGGACGCCGCGCCGGTCGGAACCGCGCCGGGCCTGCTGGCGGCTTGTGCCGACATGACGCGGCTGATTGCCGCCGGCGATGCCGGCATCCGTACGGCCGCCGCCGCGCTGCGCGGCGCGACCGCGGCGATGCGTACGCCGCTGAAAAAGGCAAAACTGCTGGCGCCATTGCAACCGTCGCTGATCGTCTGCAGCGGCGAGAATTACTGGGACCATCGCGAGGAAAAACCCGAGGTCACGCGCAAGGATCCGGAGTTTTTCCTCAAGACCGGTCTGGGCGTGGTCGGCCCCGGCGCCGAAGTCATGCTCGATGCGCAGGTGACGCAGAAGCTCGATTATGAAACCGAGCTGCTGATCATCATCGGCAGGGCGGGGCGGCATATTCCCGCAGCGCGCGCGCTGGATCATGTATATGGTTACAGCGTCATGAACGACGTCACCGCGCGCGACCGCCAGGTGACGCTGCGCCCGGATGGCTCTTCGGTGTACAACCTCGGCCCCGGCAAGAATTTTGATACCTGTGCGCCCATCGGTCCGGCCATCGTCACGGCGGACGAGGTGCCGGACCCTCAGGACCTGCAGCTCAGGACGTATGTCAACGGCGAGCTGCGGCAGAACAACAGCACCGGGAAAATGATCTGGACCTGCGCGCAGCTGGTGGAGTTTTTCTCGACCTTCATCACGCTGCGGCCCGGCACGGTGATTTCCACCGGTACGCCGGGCGGCACCGCCTGGGGTACGGATGCGGAACTCGGTGGCAAGAAGCCGATGCGCAAGGATGTGGTGACTGCAAAGGGTTATCTGCGGCCGGGCGACACCGTGATCTGCGAAATCGGCGGCATCGGCCGCCTCGAAAACAAGGTTGTTGCCGCGGCGTAAAACCTGTAAACATCCATAACGGAGGAGGAGAAAACCATGAACAGCGTAACCAGAAAACGCGTGGTGTCCGCGGTGATCGGCGTGCTGGCTGCATCAGCGGTGCAGGCGCAGGAAAATTTCCCGAGCCGTCCGCTTTCGATGATCGTGCCGTTCCCGCCGGGCGGCGTGGCGGATACCACGGGTCGTCCGACCGCGGCGGCGCTGGAAAAAATCCTCAAGCAGCCGGTGGCGATCGTGAACCGGCCCGGCGCCGGCGGCGCGGTGGGCAATGCGGCGGCGGCAAACGCCAGGCCCGACGGTTACACGCTGCTGATGGCGCTGTCGAGCATTTCGGTGATTCCGGAGGCGGACAAGCTGTTCAA
>CAZSIR010000112.1:0-9931 GCA_964606765.1 uncultured Bordetella sp.
TGGAACGGCGCCGACACGTGCAGCGGCGCCAGGTCCTCCATTTTCGCCAGCATTTTCATCCGGCTCTGCGCCTGGCGCGCCTTGCTCGCCTGCGCCTTGAAGCGGTTGATGAAAGATTCGAGGTGGGCGCGCTCGCGCTGCTGCTTCTCGATCATGCCGGCGGCCAGCACCACCGCGGCGGCGCGCTGGCGCTCGAAGTCGGAGTAATGGCCGGCGTAGCGCTTGAGCTTCCTGTTGTCGATGTGCACGATGACATTGACCACGCCGTCGAGGAAATCACGGTCATGCGAAACAATGACCAAAGTACCTTTATATTTCTTCAGCCACTCCTCCACCCAGAGGATGGCGTCGAGGTCGAGGTGATTCGTCGGTTCGTCGAGCAGCAGCAGGTCGGACGGGCACATCAGCGCCTGCGCCAGATTCAGGCGCATGCGCCAGCCGCCGGAGAAACTCGCCACCGGTTGATCCATCTGCTCATGGCTGAAGCCGAGGCCGTGCAGCAGCTGCTCGGCGCGCGGCCGCACCGTCCAGGCATCGGCGTCGGTGAGGTCGGCATAGATCGAACCGATGCGTTCGCCGTCATCAGCGGCTTCGGCCGCGGCGAGTTCGGCTTCGAGCCGGCGCAGCGTGGTGTCGCCGTCGATGGCGTATTCAATCGCCGGACGATCCAGCGCCGGGGTTTCCTGGGCGACATGCGCGACGCGCCAGCGCTGCGGGAAATCAACTTCGCCCTGGTCGGCATGCAGTTCACCGCGCAACATGGCAAAAACGCTCGACTTGCCGGTGCCGTTGGCGCCGATCAGGCCGATCTTGTCGCCGGGATTGAGCGCGACATCCGCATCCTCCAGCAGCACCTTGGCTCCGCGCCGCAGCGTAATCCGGGTAAATCGAATCATTTTTTCCTGAACTGCCGCAAAGGGCCGCATTTTACGCAGGTTGACCTTCCAGCGGGCGGATTCCCTCCGCAAAATACCCGCGTCAGCGCGGTAAAATCCCCCTGTATCCACTGTTATCCGCTACAGGAGCTTGAGCATGGCCCTTCATTCCAGAGCGATCACCGTGGCACTGGTCGCCATCGCGCTCGGCACGATGGCAGGCTGCCAGTCCACGACTTCCGGCGGCGCCGTCGGCGCCAACCGCCAGCAGCTGTTGCTGGTGTCTTCGGCGGAACTCGACAAAATGGCGGTGCAGGCCTACAGCAAACTGCAGGCCGACTCGAGGAAAAAGGGCACCCTCAACACCGAACCGGCATTGACTGCCCGCGTCCGCGCCATCGCCAACCGCATCACGCCGCAGACCCGTGCCTTCCGCGCCGATGCGCCGGGCTGGAAATGGGAGGTCAACACCATCACCAGCGACGAACTGAATGCCTTCTGCATGCCCGGCGGCAAGATCATGTTCTACACCGGGCTGATCAAGCGCCTCAACCTGAGCGACGATGAAATCGCCGTGGTCATGGGCCATGAAATCGCCCATGCCCTGCGTGAACATTCACGCGAACAGGTCTCGCAGGCGATGGCGGCCCAGGCCACCATCGGCATCGGCGCGGCGCTGCTGGGCCTGGGTGACGGCGCCGCCAGCCTCGCCAATGCCGGTTACGAAGCGCTGATTGCCACCACCTTCAGCCGCGCCGACGAATCCGAGGCCGACCGCATCGGCCTTGAACTCTCGGCCCGCGCCGGCTACGACCCGCGCGCCGGCGTCACGCTGTGGCAGAAAATGCTCAAGGCCGGCCAAGGCGGGAGCCGCCCGCCGGAATTCCTCAGCACCCACCCGGCTGAGACCAATCGCATCCAGCAGATTGAATCGCTGCTGCCGACCGTGATGCCGCTGTACCAGGCGGCCAAACGCTGAGCAATTCCTGATGTCCGGACAGCGTCATTGCAGGCTCGCAGCCCTGATGATCGCCGCGTTATGCGGCGCAGCCCCGGTGATTCCGGCTTTCGCCCAGATTGCGCCCAGCGCCGCAGAAGCCGCACGCTACAGCGGATTGCATGCTGCGGCTCATCGCGGCGACATTGCCGCGATTGAGCGCCTCGTTGCCGGAAGAACCGACATCAATGCCCGCGACGGATATGGCCGTACGCCACTGCATGTTGCGACCCATGCCGGGAAAACAGCGGCCATTCGCCCGCTGATCAAGGCCGGCGCAAACACCAGCCTGCTCGAAAACGACCGCTATGACGCTGTCACCATCGCCGCAGTCGCCGACAACGAGGAAGCGCTGGGCACCTTGCTGTCGCTGGGCGCCAGCGCGAAGCTGACAACGAGCCGTTACGACGGCACTGCACTGATCGCCGCAGCGCATCTCGGCCATGACGGGGTTGTCAGGCAGTTGATTGCCGCCGGCGCGCCGCTGGATCACGTCAACAACCTGCACTGGACCGCCCTGATCGAATCCATCGTGCTCGGCAACGGCGGCCCGCGCCATGTTGCGACGCTGCAGGCCCTGGTTGCCGCCGGCGCCAATCTGCAGCTGGCAGACCGCAGCGGCAAAACCCCTCTGGGGCTGGCAAAAGCGCGGGGCTACCGCGCCATGGTGGAAATTCTTGAAAAGGCCGGCGCGAAATAAATCCGCGTCAGCGCTGCGTCAGCCGCCACAAAGCCGTAATCTCCGCTGCCCGCGCCGCATGCAGCGGATCGCTGCTGTCCTGTGATTTGGGATGTACCGGCCGTGCCTCGCTGCGGCTTTTGACGGTCAGACCCGCCGCGTCGATCATGGCCAGCAGTTCCTCGCGCGTGCGCAGGCCGAGGTGCTCTGCAATGTCCGACAGGATCAGCCAGCCCTCGCCGCCCGGCTCCAGGTGCGCGGCAAGCCCGGCAATGAAGCCGCGCAGCATTTTTCCGCCGGCATCGTAAATGGCGCGCTCCATCGGCGCGCTGGGTGTGGATGGTATCCACGGCGGATTGCAGACAATCAAGGGCGCGCGGCCCTGCGGAAAGAGGTCTGCTTCAACAAGCTCGATCTGCGCATTCAGTCCCAGACGCGAAACATTCTCGTGCGCACAGGCCAGGGCGCGGGCATCGATCTCGGTGGCAATGATCTTCGCCACGCCGCGCTTCGCCAGCACTGCCGCCAGCACGCCCGTGCCGGTGCCGATGTCGAAGGCCAGTGTCTGCGCAGGGAGTGTCGCCTGTGCCACCAGCTTCACGTATTCGCTGCGGATCGGCGCAAACACGCCGTAATGGGGATGGATGCGCGCGCCGAGCGCCGGCACATCAACGCCTTTCCTGCGCCATTCATGGGCGCCGATCAAGCCCAGCAGCTGCCGCAGCGAAACCACGCTGGCCATGCCTTCGGGCGTGCCCCAGGCTTCGCGGCAGGCCAGCCGCACATCCGGCGCGCGGCTCAGCGGGATGCCGTAATCGGATTCCATCGGGATCAGCAGCATCGACAGGGTATGCGCGCGCTGCGCCTGCGCCTGGCGATGGCGGTGAAATGCGGCTCCAGGCGCGGCATCGGGTTCGGCCGGTTTGCGCTGCGCCTTGCGTGGCTTGTCGATGCGGCGCATCAGCGCCTGCAGCATCTGGCGCGCATTCGGAAAATCACTGCGCCACAGCAGGCCCGTGCCCTCGGCAGCGAGCCGGTACGCAGAGTCGGCGCTCATCGTATCGTCAGCCACCAGCACGCGCTTCGGCGGCGCCGCGCCGCTTTCGCTGCGCCAGCGCACGGAACGGTCTTCGACGCCGTCGTTGAAATGAATCAGGGGATGCTCGGCCAAGGGAATGCTCTAAGGGTTGCGGTAAAAAAGACGGGGCCGGGAAAAATTCGCGGCACAGCCGGAAGCTGTTGCAGGCCCGAGCATAACAGGACGGCAGGATCATAAAAAAAGGGGCCTGAGGCCCCTTTTCATCCTGCCGGCGGGTCATTTCGCCAGTCCGAGATCCACCAGCACGGCTTTCATGGATGCGTAATCCTGCTCCAGCTCCTTGCTGAACTGGGCGCTGCCGGTGAACACATTGGACCAGATGTTCCTTTCGAGCTCTTCCTTCCATTCCGGCGCCTCGGTGGCCTTGCGCAGCGTCGCCTCCCAGTACGCCACCTGCTGCGGCGTGAGTCCCTTGGGTGCGAATATCGAACGCCATGCGCCGAAGGTGAAGTCGGCGCCCTGCTCCTTCCAGGTCGGCACCGCGGAAAACGCGCCCGCAAAGCGCTGGGCCGAAGTGATGCCGATGACGCGCAGCCGGCCCGCAGCGACATGCGGCGCGACATTGCCCGCCGCGGTGGTCACCAGATCGATGTGGCCGCCCAGCAGGTTGGTGACCGCATCCGCGGAACCCTTGAACGCGACGACCTTGAGATCGCGTGCGCTGCCGCCGATGGTTTTCATCAGCACGCCGGCCGCAATATGGTTGTGGCTGCCGAGCAGCGGCGAAAAACCGATGGTCACCGACTTGGGATCCTTGCGCAGGCGCTCGATCAGGTCCCTGCCGGTCCTGAGGCTGGAATTCTCGGCGACTGCGAACACCGTGTAATCGTCGAACAGCGAAGCCACCGCCGTGAGGTCGGAATGGCGCAGCGGACTGGAGCCGACGATATGATTGGTCAGGATCGCCGGCCCGGCGACAACGAGGTAGTGCGGGTCCGCATTGCGCTGCTGCACATAGGTGTAGGCGATGCTGCCACCGCCGCCCGACCGGTTGTTGATGCTGAGCGTGACCGGCAGCAGCTTGTTGGCGAGGATGATGCGCTCCAGGCTGCGCGCCGTCTTGTCGTTGCTGCCGCCCGGCGGATTGGGCACGACGATTTCGACGTTTTTTGCCGGAGACCAGGACTGCGCCGCGGCAACTGCGGCAGCGCCGGCCAGTATTGCGGTGAACACGAATCGTGCTGCAATCAGCATGGCTTCCTCCCCGGGACCAGAGCTGCACACAGGAGGGAGGGCCGGCGGCCCTCCCCGGTTTTTGCTATTGGCTGCCGGCCACCCGGCTATTCCCCGCCCTGCCCCTTCAACAACAGGTCAACCACCTGCGGCGTGATTTCCGCAGCCCGCTGATCCAGTTGTTCCGGCGTCAGGTTGGCAATCGGATGCGGCACCACCAGGAATTTGAAATCCGGCACGCCCCAGGTCCTGGCCATGGCTTTTCCGGTCACCGTGAACACATGAGTCACGATGGACGCGGACGGAACCCCTTGCTGCTCAAATACGATGCTGTCGAGCACACTGCCCGAGCTGCATGACCCTCAATCCCCGACGCCTGCGACGATGATGTCGCAGTTCGCCTTGTATTCGGCAATCAGCTCCGGGCTGGGTGCGGCGCCCGAGCTTTTTTTCTTGCGGATCACATGCGCCTTGGCGCCGTGCTCCCGCTCGAGCAGGCCGGCCACGCGCAGCAGGATCTGGTCGGAATTGTGCTTGGTGTTGTCGATCAGGCCGATGCGCAGGCCTTGCAGCGACTTCGGCCGCGACACAAAACTGATCGTGCGGCCCTTCACTTCGGTGGTGGGATCGTAGATTTGCAATGACATGACGCCTCCTTGGGTTGTCATTAAAACAACAACAAAATCAACTGCTTGGCCACAGAGTTCACAGAGGGCACGGAGAAAATCTGGAACCCCTGATGGTTACTTTATTTGTTTTTGAAGTCCTCTATGCTCTCTGTGTCCTCTGTGGCTAAAAGGTTTAATACTTTTTAATCTCCCGGGTCACGCTCTGTGAACCGTTCTTGCCGCCCCAGCCGGGAATGTAGCAGGACTGCACGCCAGCGCGGCCGCCGGCGGCGATGACCAGCAGATCCTGCGGTGTTTCAACCAGGGCAAACTTGGTTTTTTCAGTCTCGGCAGTCACCGGGCCCGGCCGGATGTTCGCGCGCTGCAGTTCGGCCATGCTGACCCGGGTGTTTTCGTACACGTATTTCTGCACATCCTCGCGCGACCAGCCGCCCTTTTTCATGACCTCCTGATGCTCCCCTGCAAACACCATCGCGTACTGGGGCTGACGGTTGGAACCGGCCGAGATGCGCATCTGCGCGCAGGCCGTGGTCAGCACGCCATCGGGCGTTGCGCTGAGTCCGTTTGAATACTGGTGCGGCGCATAAGCCGCAAACACGGTGACCGCATTCTGCTCGGGCTTGAAACCGCGCGTGGTGTGGAAGGCCGGCCACGGACTGTCCTGCTCGTTCTCGGCGATGCAGAACGTGTATTTACCCGCGTGGCCGAGGCTGCTGCGATCCAGAACGCCGGGCGTGGTGCCAATGACATTCTGCATCATCAGGCGGATCGCACGGCCGATGGTGGCATTGGCGCGCCAGCCCTGGCCGAAGAGGTTGTCGCCGTTGTTGATGTTGAGCTGTTTGGCGATGGGGCCATTGACCAGCATGAACACCGCGGCACCGCCAGTGCTGGTCGCCGGTCCGTGATAACCGTACTTCGCGTCGGCCAGCGCTTCGACCGTGGCGGCAATCACCGGCATGTATTCCGGCTTGCAGCCGGCCATCACGGCGTTGATCGCGACTTTTTCCGCAGTCACCGACACCTGGCGGTTTTCGATGAAGGCCAGCTGGTGATCGGGTTTCAGGTTTGCCGCCTCGAGCATCGCGATGATGCGCTCGGCGGTCGGCGGCACCACCGGCAGGCCGTCCGTCCAGCCATTGGCGTAACACAGGTCAATCGCACTGCCGAGGTCTTCAACGGTGTGCGTCCGTGATTTCAATGCAAGCATGCTGCCCCTCCGGATGGCCCCGGTCTGTCCCCCAAGAGGACTTCCTTTGGGGCGTGCCGGTAAATGATGGCGTCCAGTCTAACCCAATCCCCGGACTGCGCTTTGCCGTGTTCCAGATGGTGATTCCCTGCTGCGACGGGGGAACATGGGCGGGACCAGCCATGCCGCTGAATGACTGAACTTCCGGCAACTCTGGTAACTTCGGCGGCATGACAGAAATATTTTTCCTGATCCTGTTCGCCGCCATCGGCTGGCTGTGGTGGGACAGCATGCAGGCGCGCGAAGCCGCGGTCGCCGCGGCGCGCGCAGCCTGCGACGCCGAGGGTCTGCTGTTCCTCGATGACACCGTCGGCATCGCCAACATCCGGCCGGCACGCAATGCCGATGGCCGCCTGCTGCTGCAGCGGGCCTACGATTTCGAATTCAGCGACACCGGCGACAACCGGGTCAAAGGCAGCGTGGTCATGCTGGGGCGGCGGGTCCTGCTGCTGAATCTGCATTTGCGGCCCTCGGCGGCCGTCACCACCTTGCACTGAACCGGCCGGCTCCGCACCGCCCCCCAACGGTGCGCCTGCACCAGTGCCGTGCGGCCCCGATCTGGAACAACTTATGCTTGGATAAAACCAGCCATTTCGACAGGAGGCTGGCCATGCTCGACCGAACCGTCACAAAATTTTCACACGTCAAACCCGGCGACACCCAATTCCGGTCTGACGGGCTGCGGGATTTTTTCATTTATCGCGACCTCGGCATTGCCGAAGCCACCGCCGGCAAGGTCATCGCCCAGCTGGTGCGCGCCAACCAGGCGCCCGAAAAAGGCACAGGCTGGCACCGTCATGAGGCGGAATTCCACATCGTCATCATGCTCAAGGGCTGGGCCAAATTCATGTACGAGGACAAGGAAACCCTGGTCGCCGCCGGCGACTGCGTACACCAGCGCCCGGGCATCGTGCATTACCTCTTCGACTACTCGCCGGACATGGAATACCTGGAGGTGGTTGGTCCTGCAGACTTCACCACGATCGACATGCCGGCGCCGGCCGAGGTGCCTGCGCCCAAACCCTGGAAATAAGCGCGTCAGGACACGGGACGGGGAAGCATCGCTCCCCGGTCTCAGAACTCCATGTCGAGCTCTTCGATGTCGTCGTGTTCGAGTTTGGCGGCGTCTATCCACTCCACCATTTCCGGCATGGCCATGATGGTGTCACAGTAGCCCGAACATTCCGCATCCAGCGCGACGTGATAGGTGCGGAAGCGGGTTGCCACCGGCGCATACATCGCATCGGCGAGGCAGCGTTTTTTGCCGAACAGGTGCGGTCCGCCGTACTCCTGCAGACATTCGTGCCAGATCGCGGTGATGCGCTCGATGTCGCCGCGCGCCTTGGACCAGATCTTGTAGTTGGGAAAATCCCCCTTCAGATTCATCGGCAACGCGGAGCGCAGGCTGCTGAAGCCGGAGTGCATTTCGCCAGAAATCGCGCGGCAATGCGCACGTGCTGCGCGCGTTGCCGGCAACAACCCGCTCTTGGGTTTGATTTCGTTGAGATATTCGGCAATCGCCAGCGTGTCCCAGACCTTGATGCTGTCATGATTCAGGCAGGGCACCAGGATGGACGGTGAAATCAGCAGCAGCTCGCGTCGGGCGTCGGCATCGTCCGGCGAAACCAGCACTTCCTTGAATTCCAGACCGGCAAAACGCGCCAGCAGCCAGCCGCGCAGGGACCACGAAGAATAATTTTTGCTGCTGATGCTCAGGGTGGCTTTCGCCATGATGCACAACCTCCATGCAAAGGCACGCCAGGATGCACCCTTTGGGTGCCTTCCTGCGCACTAGCAGAATAATCTTTAGCAGGAGTCATGCCATGCAAAACTCCCCCGTTGGCGCAGATATTGCGTATATTGTTGCATAGCAATATAGGCAAACCGGACTGGCCACCGAAACACAAGAGATCGAAACAGGGGATCGAAACAGCAACCATGATCTACAGCGCCTACCAGACACAGGAATACGTCCTTAATCCGGTGCGGGAAGCCGCAATGATGGCCGCCCCCCTGCTGCACGGTTTCGGAATCTGCGGCGGCTATCAGCCGCTGCGCCGCTTCGCCGCGGCCTGCGAAGTGATCTCCCTGGCGCGCCTGACCCACAAGCGCCCGGCATTCGGCATCGACTCCGTGGTCTCCGGTCAAAGCGAGCTGGCAGTCACCGAGGAAGTCGTACACACCACCCCGTTCGCAACCCTGCTGCGCTTTCGCAAGGACACGCCGACGCCCCAGCCCCGGGTGCTGATCGTGGCGCCGATGTCCGGGCATTTTGCGACCCTGCTGCGCGAAACCGCGCGCACCATGCTGCGCGACCACGACGTCTACATCACCGACTGGCACAACGTGCGCGACGTGCCGATGGAAGCCGGCCGTTTCGGCATCGACGAATACATCGACCATATCATCGAATTCCTGAACGTCATGGGGCCGGGCTCGCATCTCGCTGCCATCTGCCAGCCTTGCGTCGAAGCGCTGGCCGCTGTCGCCGTGATGGCGGAAGACAAGCATCCGGCAACGCCGCTCAGCCTCACGCTGATGGCGGGACCGATCGACTGCCGCATCAATCCGACCTCGGTCAACGAACTGGCCACCAGCAAACCGATGAGCTGGTTCGAGCACAACCTGATCGAACATGTGCCCATCCAGTTTGCCGGCGGACGGCGCCGGGTCTACCCCGGCTTCGTCCAGCTCTCCGCCTTTCTCAACATGAACCTGCAGCGGCACATCAAATCCTTCAAGGACTATTACCAGCAGATCGTCGAAGGCGATGACGAAAAGGCGGCGGCCACGCGGCGTTTTTATGAAGAATATTTTGCCGTGTCCGACCTCAGCGCCGATTTTTACCTGGAGACCGTGAAACTGGTGTTCCAGGAACACGCGCTGGCGCTGGGCAATCTGAAGTATCGCGACCGCGTCATCAACCCGAAGGCCATCCGCCGCACCGCGCTGCTGACCGTCGAGGGCGAACGTGACGACATCTGTGCACTGGGCCAGACGCTGGCGGCGCAGGATCTTTGCGCAAAACTGCCGCAGTACCTGCGCACGCACTATGTTCAGGCAGGCGTCGGACACTATGGCGTATTCAGCGGCAAGCGCTGGGAACGTCAGGTATACCCGACCGTGCGGGACGTGATCTATTCATCAGAATAGGTTGACTTAGCCGCATGAAACTCGCGGCACCCTAAACCCCCACTCCGTTCGAGAGCCGCGCGATGCCGTATTCGCGC
>CAZSIR010000113.1:0-4660 GCA_964606765.1 uncultured Bordetella sp.
TGGGCCGCCAGAACAAGATGACCGGCGCCGCCGAGCAGTACCAGTACATCCTGCGTGACGAATCCATGCACTGCAACTTCGGCATCGACCTGATCAACACGATCAAGATGGAAAATCCCCATCTGTGGACCGCGGAATTCCGCGAAGAGCTGAAGGAGCTGTTCCACAAGGGCGTGGCGCTGGAATACAAGTATGCCGAGGACACCATGCCGCGCGGCGTGCTGGGGCTCAATGCCGCGATGTTCAAGGAATACCTGCGTTTCATCGCCAACCGCCGTGCGCAGCAGATCGGCCTGGAAGTGCTGTATGAAGGCGCGACCAATCCCTTCCCGTGGATGGCGGAAATGATCGACCTCAAGAAGGAGCGCAACTTTTTTGAGACCCGCGTCATCGAGTACCAGACCGGGGGCGCGCTCAGTTGGGATTGATGACCTGGTTTTTTCAGTCAGGAATGGATGCCAAAAACGGAAACGAAACATGAGATTGAGAACAGGAATCCCGGGATGAGACGGGGTTCCATGCTGAAGCAGCAAGACAGCCGGCGGTGCATTGCCCTGCGATTAAAAGCGCAGGGCGGCGCCGCCGGTTTCATTCCGGGTTGCAAAGTTCATCAACATGGAGGGTCGAAACCTTGGCACTCAGTCTGAAGTTCCGGCGTTACCGCAGCCGCAGGACCCATCTGCACACGGTTACCGAGCTGCGCGCGGAGGACAATTGCACGCTCTGGCTGCGTTTTGATGACGGCCTGGAAGGCCACATCTATCTGGGTGATCTGGTGGAAGACACGGCGATGGAAGTGCTGTCCGATGCCGCGCTGTTCCGCCGTGTCGCCTTTGATCCGGTGTCGAATGTACTGACCTGGAGCGGCGGCATCCGGATCGATCCGGACATGCTGTACCGCAACCTGGCCAACAAGGCCGGCGCTGCATTGCACTAGAAGGGGAGTTGCAGGAGCGGGGGCAGGCAGGCAAGCAAGCAAGGTGCGCTGCTGCATCAGGGCGCGCATGAGGCGCGATTGTTCCGCCGGGGAACGCGCACTATGATTGCAGTCAAGGATGGATACTGAAGGAGGTCCGCATGGCAAAGGCGAAAAAGAAGGCGGCGAAGAAAAAGGCCGGCAAAAAAACCGGAAAAAAAGTGCTGAAGAAAAAGAAATTGCCGAAGAAAAAAGCGGTCCGCAAGGCCGCGGGCAAAAAAACGCCGGCTCGAAAGCCGGCGAAGAAAAAAGCAGTCAAGAAAAAGCCTGCCGCCAAAAAGCGGGCGTCTGCCAGGAAACCTGCATCCCAGATGATGCCGGGACCGGCTCCGGTAGCGCCCCGTCCGATTGCGATCCCAGGCGCCTGGCCGTTCCCGATGGGAAACAAGCCCTGATACTGGTGCCGGGCGAGGGAACCGGTCTCGGGAGAAGTCCGGTGTCCGTCGCGGAAGGCGGTTCGCAACCGCAGACAGCAGGGGGCTAAAGATACCCAATCCGTCCGGGCGGGGCAAGGCGCAGCTTGCCCGTTTGACCGGACGGCATCCAAATAAAGTATTTAAAATCAAATACTTATATAAATAAAAAAAATTCCTCGACGGGATTTAACCCTCAAATTCGAAGGGTTTTCCAGGACGTCCGAAAGCAATGTTTTTCGGATGAGCCAGGTACCGGCCGCGAAACGGCTATTTCACCGGCGCCTTGCCGGTCGAGATATCCATGATCATGCGCGTGGCCAGATACAGCCGCGGCTCTATGGACGGAATCAGCACGTACTCTGCATTGGTCGAGTGCGCTCCGAAGCCGCGCAGTCCGAATCCCTCAATGACCGGCGCCTTGGTGGAGAGTGCGGCAAAAGCGGCATCGGTTCCGCCGCCGGTGGGGCGGTCGCGCAGATTGAGTTTTTGGCCGATCTCGGCGTAGATGCCCACGGCATGCGCGCCCAGCGCCCGCGAAGCGTCGGTGGCCTGCAGCGGCGGGCGGCGGCGCTCGAAGTCCAGCGTGACTTCGGACTCAGGCAGCAGCTTGTTCTTGATGCGTTCGCGCAGCGACTGTTCGATGCCGTCGAGATCGGCGACGCGATCAACGCGAATGTCCGCCTGCGCCTGTGCGCCCGGGGGGATCATGTTGCGCACGACGCCGGCGCGCGCCAGAGTCCAGTTCACATGCGTGCCGACCTTGGGGTCGGACAGGTCGCGCGCCTGCAGCACCTGATGCGCCATTTCATACAGCGAGTTCACGCCGAGGTGCGGGGCCGAGCCGGCATGCGAGGCGCGCCCGCGCACGTTGATGGTTGCGGCGCCGATGCCGCTGGTGGCCAGCCGGATCTGGTCGGCCTGCGGCCCGCCGCCGCCCTCGAATGACAGCACGACATCGTGTTCGCCGCCTGCTTTTTCGATCACGAAGCGTGAACCGGGCGAGCTGATTTCCTCGTCGCCGTTGATCAGCACCGTCAGCGTGCCGTAGTCGCGGAAATCCAGGGCGCGCAGCATCGCAAGCGTGTGGAGGATGATGGCGATACCCTGCTTGTCATCGGCGATGCCCAGCCCGTAGGCGCGATCACCTTCAACCTTGAACGGCTGACCGGCCAGGGAGCCTCGCGGATAGACCGTATCCATGTGCGCGATCAGCAGGATTTTCCGGGTGCCGGTGCCGCTGAAGGTCGCTCGCACCATCCTGCCGATTTTCCCCGGGGTATCGAACATCTTGTAAATTTCCGGTCCCGCTTCGACCAGTTCCGTCTTGCCGCCCAGTGCTTTCAGCCGGGCGGAAATCAGGCCGGCGATTTTTTCCAGCCCTTCAAAATCCGCGCTGCCGGATTCGATTTCAACGAGATCCTTCATGGTCTGCAGCACCGCGGGCTGCTCTTTTTTTGCCTGTGCCAGCACCGCGTCACTGGCGGCGGCCGGCTGGCCGGCTTGCAGCATCAGCGCAAGCGGAACAAGGCAGGCAATGGTTCTGATGGATGATTTCATGGCGTCTCCCGGGTTGGATCAGCTGGTTTGGAATATCTTCTTGAATGCAGCAAGCGCCTCGTCGATTTCTGTGTTGCCGATATGCCGGTGCGTAACGAAGCGCAGCGAGCGCGAATCGGCGGGGCTCACCGCGATGCCGGTTTGCGCCAGCGCCGCAGACCACTGCGCGGCATTGCGCGAGGTGAATGATATGTCGATTCGCACGATATTGGTCTGAATTCCGGCGGGGTCGCAGATCCGGGGGTCGATCGCGTGGAGGCCGGCGGCCAGCCGCTTTGCCGTGGCGTGGTCTTCCGCAAGGCGGTCCACCATGGTTTCCAGCGCGACGATGCCGGCGGCGGCGATGGAGCCCGCCTGGCGCATGGCGCCGCCGACCATGCGGCGGAACGGGCGCGCACGCTCGATGAAATCATTCGTTCCGCACAAAACCGAGCCGACCGGCGCGGAAAGTCCTTTCGATACGCAGAAGCAGACCGAGTCCGTGTATTGCGCAACGGTGGATGCGGGCACACCCAGCGCCACGGCGGCATTGAACAGCCGCGCGCCGTCGGTGTGCACGGGTATGCCGTGTTGTTGCGCGAGTTCGTGCACCATTTTCATGTGAGTCAGCGGCAACACCGTGCCGCCAGCGCTGTTGTGCGTGGTTTCCATGCAGATCAGCGCCGTGCCGAAATTATTGCGCGTCATAGGCCTCAGGCTTTCGCGCAGTGCGGCTTCATCCATCGCGCCGCGCGTGCCGGGCAGCGGCTTGTAATACACGCCGGCCACTGCGGAAAGCCCGCCGAGTTCGTTATTGAGGATGTGGGCCTTTTGTTCGAGCAGCACTTCCCCCGCGCGCGGGGCATGCGCGAGCACGGCCACCAGGTTGGTCATCGTGCCGCTGGGCATGTAGAGGCCGGCTTCCTTGCCGGTGCGCGCTGCGGCCAGCGCTTCGAGTTTGATGACGGTCGGGTCGCCATCGCGCGAATCATCACCTTGCGTGGCTGATTGCATGGCTGCAAGCATGGCCTCGGTGGGCCGGGTCACGGTATCGGTGCGCAGGTCAATCAGTTTGTTCATGGGCATCAGCATCCAGGTTTTGTTTGAGGTCGCGATCAATAACACTCTTCCTGGCCGGCGGGTTGCACCGGGCGGGGGACGAAATGAAAACGTGCCGGCACTTCGGTCGCATGCACGGGTTGCACCGGCAGGCGAGAAGCGTCCAGATCCAGCACGAGCCCGGCCTGTTTCCCGGCCTGCAAGGGATCCAGCGCCGCATCCAGGGCGGCCTCACCGACGGAATGGCTGCCGGGACGGCTGAAGCGGGGTATCAGGGTTTCAAGGTCGGCGTCATGCACCAGTCCGATGCCGAGGTCGCTGTCCAGCAGCAGCTGCCCGGCCTCATCGATATAGGCGGCCCGGATGGTGCTGACCGCGGCCCCGCTGTGGGATTCCAGCATCAGCCCGGCGCCCGGAGCAGAAACGATGCGGTAAACATGCGGCGTGTAGTCCAGTGTGACGTAAACGCGCTGCGGGCCGTTCTGGAAAAACCAGCGGCCCTGCTCATCATGACTGTAGTTGCGGCCGAAAAAAGCGGCGATGCCGGGATTGGCGACACGCTCGCCTTTGAGCAGCCAGTGTCCGCGGCGGTCGAGCGACAGCCAGCCATAGACCGCCGGCACGTTGGGCCACTTGGCCATGCCACGGAGTACGAGTTCATCCATGGCTTCAA
>CAZSIR010000113.1:4760-9726 GCA_964606765.1 uncultured Bordetella sp.
GGCACGTTGGGCCACTTGGCCATGCCACGGAGTACGAGTTCATCCATGGCTTCAATTTATCACAGCGCGTTTAACCCCGATTCACCGGGGCCGGCGTTTACAGCAGGGTCGCGGGACTTCCGCACACCCCTATTGAGGAGCCCAAATGAAACGCCTGATGACCGTTGCGGCCGTGCTCGCCGCCTGTGCCCTGCCGCTGCCCGCCGCGGCGGTGGGCAATATCGCCGACATCGTGATTCACGACCGCGCGCAGAACCGCACGCTGCCGGTGTATGTCCACGAAGGGCGGCACTATGTTGTCGGCAATCCCGGCAGCGAATATGAAATCCGCATGCGCAACCGGCAGCGTGCCGACATCCTGACCGTGGTCTCGGTCGATGGCGTCGATGTGATTACCGGCGACAACGCCGACTGGCAGCAAAGCGGCTATGTACTGGGTTCACAGCAAAGCTTCGGGATCAAGGGCTGGCGCAAAAGCCTGGAGCGCACCGCGGCGTTTTATTTCACGGCGCTGCCGGATTCCTATGCCGCGCGCACCGGCCGCCCCGACAACGTCGGCGTGATCGGCGTCGCGGTGTTCCGCAAAAAACCGGAGCCGGTGGTGCAATATGCGCCGCCGCGACTGGCACGCAGCGCTGAAGCCGAAGCGCCGGCACCATCGGCGATGGCGGAAGACCGCGGCCCGGCACGTGATGCGGCCAGCGGTGCCGGCGCAAATGCGCGCGCCGAAGCGCCGGCCGGCACCGCGCAGAAATCGTCACGCCTGGGCACCGGCCATGGCCGCAGCGAAACCTCGGTGGTGACGTACACCGAATTCGAGCGCGCCACCGCGACGCCGGCCGAGATCATCACCATTTATTACGACAGTTACCGCAACCTGGTGGCGCAGGGTGTGATCAGTGAACCTTCGCTGGCGCGGCCGAATCCGTTCCCGCAACCTTTCCCGGCGCGTTTCACGCCCGACCCCCGTTGATTGCATGGTGGCTGCAGCACTACAGCCGGGTTGCCGGTATGCGGAGGCTTCTGCATACTGGCACCGCGTTATGCCGACGGACAACGACGCCACCGATGAAGCGCTGATGCTTGGTTATCGCGATGGCGATGCGGCGGCTTTTGATGTGCTTTATGGCCGCCACAAGGGCGGGGTCTACCGTTATCTGCTGCGCCAGTGCCGCAACGCGGGATTGGCCGATGAACTGTTCCAGGACGTGTGGATGAACCTGATCCGCGCCCGCGCCGCTTATACGGTGCAGGCAAAATTCTCGACGTACCTCTACCGGATTGCCCACAACCGGCTGATGGATCATTTTCGCCGCGACAAAACCGGCGTGTCGCTGGATGACGAATCGGTGGTGCTGGACGAACCGGCGGCGCCGCGCAGCGCGGAGCCCGAATCCAGCGCGACCTCACGGCAGCAGGCGGCGCAGCTGCTGGCATTGCTCGATGGATTGCCGGAGGAACAGCGCGAGGCCTTTGTACTGCAGCAGGAGGGCGGGCTGAGCATTGAAGAGATTGCCGCGGCCACCGGCGTCAGCCGTGAAACGGCAAAAAGCCGCCTGCGTTACGCGCTGGCCAAACTGCGGCAGGGGATGCAGGCATGGCAATGACCCCGCACCCCGATCCGGCGGACATGGAAAACGATCCGCAGCTGGCGGCCCTATACCGCGCCGCCGCCAATGCGCAGCCGCCTGCGCATCTGGATGACGCCATCCGCGCCGCGGCGCGTCGCGAAGTCGCGGCCGGCCCGCGTCGTGCCGGCATCCGCCGCTGGACGCTGCCGGTATCGCTCGCGGCCGTGATCGTGCTTTCGGTCAGCATGGTGACGATGATGCGCGAGCAGGGGGCTGATCGTCCTGAATCCTTTGTTCAGGCACCGCAGACCCCTGCCGTGACGGTACAGCGCGAATCGGATGAGGCGCGGGCCAGCACGGCGCCCGCAGCGGAGCCCAGGCGCAAGCCGGCGCCGCCGCCTGCGGTGACAGATAGCGTCTCGGCCAAGACCGAGGCGCCTGAACCGGCCGCGGTTTTGAGTGATCGTGCGGCTGCCGTGGAGCAGGGCCCAGGCGAATCCGCAGCCAAGGCTGCGGCCGCAGCGAATCGCGCCGAGGAACCAGTGGCCGCCCGCCGCGACTACGCGGCGCCGCAGCCGCTGCAGCGGTCTGCGCCGGCTTCGATGGCTGCCGAAATGTCAGGCAGTACGGGCGGTTTGTCTGCGGCCAGACCCAGTGCCTCGCCTCCCGCCTTTTCTGCGGCGCCGGCAAAGAGCGCGCTGTGGCAGGATCTCAGCGAGGCCCCCCCGGACAAATGGATCCAGCGCCTCATCGAGTGGCGTCGCGCCGGCAGGACGGCCGATGCCGAGGCCCTGCTCACCGAATTCCGCCGGCGCTTCCCGGAGCTGCCGGTGCCCGAAGCGGCGCGCTGAGCCATGGCCGCCGAGTTTGATCCCCCGCCTGAAAAACCGCCGGAGCCCGAGCCTTGGGAATGTTGTCAGAGCGGTTGTGATCCCTGTGTTTATGATCGGTATTGGGAGGCGCTTACTAACTATGAGACCGCCCACCGAGCCTGGCGCTTGCGCCAGGTGCCGCCGTTGCCCGACCCCCAAGATGAGTTGTAAATATATGTTTTAATTGATTTTTATTTGGGATGCCGGGTGGATGAGCCGGTCATTGCAGGCCGGAGTGAACTCTTTGCTGCAGTGCGGCTCAAATCCTTGCCTTTTCTGCCGGCAAATGCCCTTGCTGGCGCCCGAAAAAAGCTATTTTTATATTTATAAACAATAGCTTATATTTTTTATTGCCGGACCGGCCGGATTGCCGTTAAACTCCGCCCCCGGCCGAATTCCCGGCACACGTTAAAATCGGGTTACAGGGTTGCGGCCAGCAGGCCGAACACCTAGAATTGGCCAGTTTTTTTGAGTAGCCCACAACCTATAGTGGTTATGGGCTGAACGCAGTCTTAAGGAGACACCCGTTACCGTAGCGAGGTAACACCGTTGCAGGCGCCTGCATTCAAGCCGGCGCCACTCCCGAAAGGAGGTTTTGCGTGTTTGCAAAATCAATATCAGAACTTTTCCCCGGAGATCGGGAAGCGGCCGCGCCGCACCGATTCCGCAAGATCATCACCCTGGCCGTGCTCTTCGCCAGCGTTTCCGCCCTCGCACTCCTGCTTCATGAACGTTACGGCGCCCAGTGGCTGGAATCGGCCTATGCCGCCGTCGAGAGCGAAGCCAAGGCCGTATCCAGCCGCGTGCTGGCGTCACCCCCCGCCCCGGTGGCGCACCCGGATGCCGCCCGCCATGAGGCGCTGGCCGAGTATCTGGCCAAACGCTACAGGGTGTCCCAGGACGTCACACTGGAGTTCGTGCAGATTGCCCATGCCGAGGCCCAGCGGGTCAACCTGGATCCGCTGCTGGTCATGGCGGTGATCGCCGTCGAGTCGCGTTACAACCCGATTGCGGAAAGCGGCGTTGGAGCCCGTGGCCTGATGCAGATCATCCCCAAATTCCATGCGGACAAACTGGCTGAGTTTGGCGGCGAAAAGGCGGTTTTTGACCCGGAATCCAATATCCGCGTCGGCACCCGCATTCTGCGCGAATACCTGTCCCGTACCGGCAATCTGGGCATTGCGCTGCAGATGTATGCCGGCGCGCTGGGGGATGACAACGACACCTACACCAACAAGGTGCTGGGCGAGAAGCAGCGCCTGCAGCGTGTCGTCGCCGCACTGGCGGAACCCGTGCCGGCCACCCCCCGCCTGCGTGTGGCTGCACGCCGGGTCGATTCCAACTTCGGCGAATAAACGCAGCGCCCGTGGCTGACTCGCCGGCGACGGGCCGCCTCCGCATCTCCTGGCCCGGCGGATCGGTGATTGCCGATCTGCAGTCAGGGGCAACGGCCGCGAAACTGCTGGCCATCCTCCCCTGCGAATCCCGCATCAGCACCTGGGGCGAGGAAGTCTATTTCACGCTGCCGATCACTGCGGTGCTGGAGCCCGGCGCCCGGCAGGTGGTGGATCCGGGCACCGTGTGTTTCTGGGTGGAAGGCAGCGCGCTGGCTTTGCCCTGGGGACGCACCCCGGCGTCGCGCGGCGACGAATGCCGTCTCGTCAGTCCCTGCAATGTGCTGGGCCGCATCCGTGGTGACCCCGCAGCACTGAAATCCGCCCGCGACGGCGAAACCGTCAGGCTTGAAACGGCCTGAAGGCGCTCAGGCCTATAATTCCCGTAACACAGTGCTGGTAACACAGGGGAACGACCATGGCCGACCAGGATGTCCCGAAGGATTTTTTTGAATTCATGCAGAAAATGTGGAACCCGATGGGCTTCCCGATGCCGGGCATGATCGCGCCGACGATGAACGTCGAGGACCTCGAGAAAAAAATCGCCGAGCTGAAAGCGGTCGAAACCTGGCTCACCATGAATACCGGCATGCTGCAGATGACGATCAAAACCCTCGAGATGCAGAAGTCCGGCCTCGAAAGCCTGCAATCGGCAGGCAAGGCGGCTGCCGACAGCATGAAAAAAGCGCCGAAATAATCGGCGCTTTTTGTGGGGGCGACGAAAATTATTTCGACCTGACCGCCCCGCGCCGACTTATTTGGCGCCGATCTTGTTACGCAGCATTCCCAGACCTTCCACTTCCGTTTCCAGGATGTCGCCGGCCTTCATGAATTCCGGCGGGTTGCGCGCATGGCCCACGCCGGCCGGCGTGCCGGTGAGGAACAGGTCGCCCGGTTCCAGCGTCAGTCCCGCTGACAGTTCCGCAATCAGGCGCGGCAGCTTGAAATACATATAGCTGGTGTTGGAATCCTGCTTGGTCACGCCGTTGACGCGGCAGGTGATGCGCAGGTTCTGCGGGGTTTTGACTGCGTCGGCGGTGGTCAGCCACGGACCCATCGGGCAGTGGCCGTCGAGGCTCTTGCCCTTGAACCACTGCTGGCCGTGCTGGCGCTGCACTTCGCGCGCCGA
>CAZSIR010000114.1:0-9654 GCA_964606765.1 uncultured Bordetella sp.
AAGCAGGACGCCATGATCAAGCAGGATGCCCTGAAGAAGCAGAATGCAATGAAGCAGGATGCGATGAAACAGGGGGCGATGAAAGATTCTGCGGCCATGAAAGGCATGAAGTAATCCGTGCCTGCTGCCGGCAATCTGCCGCGGGACATCCTGCGGCATTTGCCGGCGGCAAAACCACGGGGTGCGGCAGGCTAGTCGGGTCACCTGCCTCACGGGACGCGGCGCCCGCCCTGATGCGGCCCCTGTGCTGAAATGACCGGCGTTCCGCTCCGTACTGTATGGATTCGATGGTTTTGACGGAAGAATGGCTTTGACGGAAGAACGCAACGCTCCGACGCTCCGTTTTGTTTTCAGTCATCCGGCACATTTCATTGCCTTTGCCGGTGGCATCGGTCTGATTCCCTTTGCGCCGGGCACCTTCGGCACCTTGCTGGCCATACCCCTGTTTCACGGGCTGCAGGCCTGGCTGGACGCATGGACCTTCCTGGTGGTGATCGTCGCGCTGTTCTGGCTGGGCACCTGGGCCTGCGCGGTTACGGGGCGCGCGCTCGGTGTGGCTGACCACGGCGGCATGGTGTGGGATGAAGTCGTGGCTTTCCTGCTGGTGCTGTTTTTCGTGCCGGCGGGCGCTTACTGGCAGGCGTATGCCTTCGTGCTGTTCCGCCTGTTCGACATCTTCAAGCCGCCGCCCATTCGTTACTATGACCGCACGCTGAAGAACGGCTTCGGCGTGATGTGGGATGACCTGATCGCCGCGGCGTACGCGCTGTTGGTGCTCGCAGGCACTTTTGCATTGATCAGCTGAGGAGGCAGGGATGCCGGACAAAATATTGTTTGAACTGGCCGCACAGTTGGGTGTGGCGCTGAAGGCGCAGGGTCTGATGCTGGCCACAGCGGAATCCTGCACCGGCGGCTGGGTGGCGCAGGCGGTGACGGCAGTGCCCGGCAGTTCGCAGTGGTTCGAGCGCGGCTTCGTGACCTATACCTATATCTCCAAACGCGAGATGCTTGGCGTCAGCCAGGACACGCTGGGCGCGCACGGCGCAGTGTCGGAACCGACCGTGCGCGAGATGGTCATCGGCGCGCTGGCCAACAGCCATGCGCAGATCGCAGTGGCGATCAGCGGCACGGCGGGGCCGGATGGCGGCACGCCGGAGAAGCCGGTGGGCACCGTGTGTTTTGCCTGGGGCGTCAAGAACGGCGAGCCGAAATCCGCGACCCGGCATTTTCCCG
Organism: uncultured Bordetella sp.; assembly: GCA_964606765.1. GTDB lineage: Bacteria > Pseudomonadota > Gammaproteobacteria > Burkholderiales > SG8-41. The sequence goes on from CAZSIR010000114.1 coordinate 1,234, forward strand.
GCGACCGCGAAACGGTGCGCCGCGCAGCGGTGCAATTTGCGCTGGAAGGGGTGCGCGGGCTGCTGCCGGTCGTCCTGCCGTGATGTCATAAATATTTGATTATATTAAATAATTTGTCATTTATCTGGGTATTTAAACACTACTGTATAAATAAACAGCTTTTTGCCAAAATTTATGTATAATGCAGCCATCACCTGATAAAAACGCAGCGCCGAACATCGCGCTGCATGACTGAACCGGATCGAAGAACTGAGAGGGCAACATGGACGAAAACAAGAGCAAGGCACTGGCAGCGGCGCTGTCGCAAATCGAAAAGCAGTTCGGCAAGGGTTCGGTCATGCGCATGGGCGAATCCGATATTGCCAAGGACATCCAGGCGGTATCGACGGGTTCGCTGGGCCTCGACATCGGTCTGGGCATCGGCGGCCTGCCGCGCGGCCGGGTGGTCGAGATCTACGGGCCGGAATCCTCGGGCAAGACCACGCTGACGCTGTCAGTGATCGCACAAATGCAGAAACTCGGTGGCTCCGCGGCCTTCATCGATGCCGAACACGCACTCGACCCGCAATACGCCGGCAAGCTCGGCGTCAAGGTCGATGAACTGATCATCTCCCAGCCGGACAATGGCGAGCAGGCGCTGGAAATCGCCGACATGCTGGTGCGCTCGGGTTCGGTCGACGTGGTGGTGATCGACTCGGTGGCCGCGCTGGTGCCGCGCGCCGAGATCGAGGGCGAAATGGGCGAGCCGCAGATGGGTCTGCAGGCCCGCCTGATGTCGCAGGCGCTGCGCAAGCTGACCGCCAACATCAAGCGTTCGAACACGCTGGTGATTTTCATCAACCAGATCCGCATGAAGATCGGCGTGATGTTCGGCAATCCGGAAACCACCACCGGCGGCAACGCGCTGAAGTTCTACGCCTCGGTGCGCATCGACATTCGCCGCATCGGTTCGATCAAGAAGGGCGAAGAGGTCATCGGTTCCGAGACCCGCGCCAAGATCGTCAAGAACAAGGTGGCGCCGCCGTTCCGCCAGGCTGAATTCGACATTCTCTACGGCGAAGGCATTTCGCGCGAAGGCGAGATCATCGAACTCGGCGTGATCCACAACATCATCGAAAAATCCGGTGCCTGGTATTCCTACGGCAAGGACCGCATCGGCCAGGGCAAGGACAACACCCGGGAGTATCTGCGGGAAAACCCGAAAATGGCCAACGAGATCGAGTCGCGGATCCGTGCCGCAGTCGGCGTCGCGGGCGGTCCGGAGGCCGTCATCAAGAAACAGCCGCTGGAAGTGGTCGAGTCCGATCCGGCGGCGCGGAAAAAAGCCGCCGGGCAGTAAGCCGGCGCACTGAACCGGCAGCAAGAGCATGCCGGCATCGGATCGCAAAGAACCCGGTCTCAGGGCACGCGCACTTAGGCACTTGGCGCGGCGCGAGTATACCCGTCACGAGTTGACGCTAAAGCTCGCGCCGCACGCTGAGTCGGAAGCCGAAATCGAGCAGGTCCTGGATGACTTTACGCAGCGCGGCTGGTTGTCCGAACAGCGCGCGGCGGAGCAGATGGTGCATGCACGGCGCAGTCGGTATGGAATGGCGCGCATCCGCCGCGATCTGGAGGCCAAAGGGGTGGCGGCTGATGTGATTGTCACCATGGTGGCCGGCTTGAAGGACGGTGAACTGGAGGCGGCACAGGCGGTGTGGCGGCGGAAATTCAAGACGCCGCCGGCGGATGCGGCAGAGCGGGCGAAGCAGGCGCGGTTTTTACTGGGACGCGGATTCAGCAGCGAAATCATCAGCAGGCTGTTGCGCGGGTTGGCGAAAGATGACGCGGGAGATCACTGACATGTTCAGGGAACTGTTTAAAAACAAGGATTTGCTGGTGTTCTGGGTGACCATCGCCATCACGGCGTTCGATGTGTTGCCGCTGGATTATTTTTCGATCCCGGAGGTAACGGCAGCGCCTTCGAATTTCAGCGTCAGCGCGGATAATTCGCCATACCGGGCGGCAGCCTTGCAGCAAACAACGACCGTTGGGAAAAAAGAACCGGCTGACAGCGGCACCCATTTCCGCAGCCTCACCATCAACCAACGCTGATCCAGCTTCAGCATGTACCTCGGGATTTTCCATCCCGGCCTCTTCCTGTCCGGAATCAAGCGCTAAAACTGGTTTAAAATCTGCGCCTTACGCAACTTTATTGGCGCAGGCGCATGAAATCCGCAGAAATCCGCGACAAGTTTCTCCAGTACTTTGAATCCAAGGGCCACAGTATTGTGGCCTCCAGCCCGCTGGTGCCCGGCAACGATCCGACGCTGCTGTTCACCAATTCCGGCATGGTGCAGTTCAAGGATGTGTTCCTCGGACAGGAAACCCGCCCCTACAAACGCGCTACGACTTCCCAGCGCAGCCTGCGCGCCGGCGGCAAGCACAATGATCTCGAGAATGTCGGCTATACCGCGCGTCATCACACCTTTTTCGAGATGCTGGGCAATTTCTCCTTCGGCGACTATTTCAAGAAGGATGCCATCCATTACGCCTGGGAGCTGCTGACGGGCGTCTACAAACTGCCCAAGGACAAACTCTGGGTGACGGTCTACCAGACCGACGACGAAGCCTATGACATCTGGGCCAATGGCATCGGTGTGCCAAAGGAGCGCATCGTGCGCATCGGCGACAAGCCGGGCGGCGGTTCGGATAATTTCTGGCAAATGGCCGATACCGGGCCCTGCGGACCCTGCAGTGAAATCTTTTACGACCACGGTGATGATGTTGAAGGCGGCCCGCCGGGATCGAAAGAGGCCGACGGCGACCGCTACATCGAAATCTGGAACCTGGTGTTCATGCAGTTTGATCGCCAGAAAAGCGGCGACGACTATGTGCTGAACCCGCTGCCCAAACCCTCGGTGGATACCGGCATGGGTCTGGAGCGCATCGCCGCGGTGCTGCAGGGCGTGCATTCCAATTACGACATCGATCTGTTCCAGGTGTTGATCAAGGCCGCTGCACGGGAAACCGGCGCCAAGGACCTGAACAACAATTCGCTGAAGGTCATCGCCGACCATATCCGTGCCTGTTCCTTCCTGATTGTCGATGGCGTGATTCCCGGCAACGAAGGCCGTGGCTATGTGCTGCGCCGGATCATCCGCCGCGCGATCCGCCACGGTTACAAGCTGGGTCAGACCCAACCGTTTTTCCACAAGGTCGTTGCTGATCTGGCGAAGGTGATGGGCGCCGCCTATCCCGAACTGGTCAAGGTGCAGGACCGGGTGACACAGGTGCTGAAGCAGGAAGAAGAGCGTTTTGCCGAGACCCTGATAAACGGCATGAAGGTGCTCGAAGGCGCGCTGACCCGTGAAGACAAGATGCTCGACGGCGAAACCGTGTTCCAGCTTTATGACACTTATGGTTTCCCGGTTGACCTGACGGCAGACATCGCGCGCGAACGTAATGTGCGCATGGATTACGCCGGCTTTGAAGCGGCGATGGACCAGCAGCGCGAACGCGCGCGCGCTGCGTCCAAATTCCAGATGGGTGCTGCTGTTGAATACAGCGGCGCCAAAACCGAATTCCGCGGATACGACACGCTGGTTGTTGAGGATGCCAAGGTGATCGCAATTTACCGCGAAGGCACCGCGGTGCAGGCGCTGAACCATGGCGAATCGGGTGTGGTGGTGCTCGACCGCACGCCGTTTTACGCCGAGTCCGGCGGTCAGGTCGGCGATCGCGGCGAACTGGTCGCTTCCGGCGGCACTTTTGCCGTGACCGACACGCAAAAAATCCAGGCCGACGTGTTCGGCCATCACGGTGAACTGAAGACCGGCACGCTGAAAGTCGGTGACAAACTCGAGGCCCGCGTCGACATCGAACTGCGCCGGCGCACGATGCGCAACCATTCGGTGACGCACCTGATGCACAAGGCCTTGCATGAGGTGCTGGGTTCGCATGTGCAGCAGAAGGGCTCGCTGGTCGACGCCGACAAGACCCGTTTTGACTTTTCCAATGACAGACCAATGACGGCGGATGAAATCCGCCGCGTCGAGGCGCTGGTCAATGCCGAAATCCTGAAGAACACGCCGACGCGTGCGCGTATCCTGCCGATCGAGGAAGCGAAAAAATCGGGGGCAACCATGCTGTTCGGCGAAAAATACGGCGACGAAGTGCGTGTGCTGGACATCGGCACGTCGCGCGAATTCTGCGGCGGCACCCACGTCGAGCGCACCGGCGACATCGGCGTTTTCAAGCTGTATTCGGAAGGCGGTGTGGCGGCCGGCGTGCGTCGTGTCGAGGCCACGACCGGCAGCAACGCGCTGGCGATGATTGACAGCCAACTCGGTGAATTTGGCGAGGTTGCGCGGCAGCTGCGCGCCCAGCCCGGCGCGGGCAGCGTGCACAAGGCGGTGCAGACGCTGATCGAGGAAAAGAAAGCACTGGAGAAGGAAATCGCCCGGTTGCGTTCGAAGCTCGCATCAGGGCAGGGCGGCGATCTGTCGGCGCAGGCTGTGGAAGTCAAGGGCAAGGATGGGACTGTGATTCGGGTATTGGCAGCCGCCATCGACGGCGCCGATGCCAAGTCGCTGCGCGAAGCGATGGACCAGTTGAAGGACAAGCTGAAAAGCGCAGCCATCGTGCTGGCGGCTGCCGAAGGCGGCAAGGTGACGCTGATCGCCGGCGTGACCGCTGATCTCACGGCCAAGGTCAAAGCCGGAGAACTGGTGAACCATGTCGCGCAGCAGGTCGGCGGCAAGGGCGGCGGCCGGCCGGACATGGCGCAGGCCGGCGGCACCGATCCTTCGAAGCTGCCGGAAGCCTTGAAGTCGGTCAGTGCCTGGGTGGAGCAACGCCTGTGAAATCAGCCCTGCTCATCACGCTTGTGGCGCTCGCAGGCGCAATGCCGACCGCTTTTGCCGCGGATCAGGGGCCGATCGAGGCGACCACGGTATCGGGGGAGAAAGTGCGCCTGCTGCCCAACGGCCGCTGGGAATATTTGGATGCGCAGAAAGCGGCGGCGGCAAAAGTGGTCGCCGATCAATACCCCGAAAACCAGCTGCGACCGCAGGCTGCCCAGGGCTGCCTGTTCGGCATCGGCCGCTGCATCATGCCCGGCGACAAGGACTACAACCGCGGCACGCTGAATCCCGCCAAGCGCTGATCGCCGGGGCTGCCTGCTAGAACGGCAGAGTCGCGCCGGGTTTGACGGCCAGAAGTTCCCGCCGGAAGGCTTCCTGTATCCGGCGCAGGGCCGCTTCGTCGTCGGCTTCAAAGCGCAGCACGATGATCGGCGTCGTGTTTGACGGCCTGGCCAGGCCGAAACCGTCGGCATATTCCACGCGCAGGCCGTCAATGGTGATGATTTCCTGCGCGCCTTCAAACCGCGCTTTTCGCTGCAGGGTTTCCATCAGGCTGTAGTTTTCGCCTTCATTCAGCTGCCACTGCAGTTCCGGGGTGTTGATGGCATCGGGCAGGGCTTCCAGCACCGCGCCAGGGTCGGCGCTGCGGCTGAGGATTTCCAGCAGCCTTGCGCCGGCATACAGGCCGTCGTCAAAACCGTACCAGCGTTCCTTGAAGAAAATGTGCCCGCTCATTTCACCGGCCAGCGGCGCACCGGATTCCTTGAGCTTTTTCTTGATGAAGGAGTGCCCGGTTTTCCACAGCAGGGGCCTGCCGCCGTGTTTGCGGATCCAGGCAAAGAGGTGGCGCGTGCATTTGACGTCAAAAATGATTTCGGAACCGGGTTCGCGCGACAGCACGTCGGCGGCGAACAGCATCAGCTGGCGGTCGGGATAGATGATTTTTCCCGATTTGGTGACTACGCCCAGCCGGTCGCCGTCGCCGTCAAAGGCCAGGCCGATTTCGGCATTGCCGGTGCGCAAAGCGGCAATCAAATCCTGCAGATTTTTTGGTTGCGACGGATCGGGATGGTGGTTGGGAAAGCAGCCGTCGACTTCGCAGTAGAGTTCCTCCACTGCGCAGCCGAGCCGGCGGTAGAGGTCCGGTGCCGTTGCACCGGCAACGCCGTTGCCGCAATCAACGGCGATGCGCATCGGGCGTGCGAGCTTGATCGTACTGGTGATGCGCTCGAGGTAGGCGGCGCGGATGTCCTGGGTCTTGTAGCCGCCCTTGCCGTTGCCGAGATCGTCGTCGAGCAGCCGCTGGCGCAGCGCCTGTATCGCATCGCCGGCGAGGGTATCGCCGGCGAGCATCATCTTGAGGCCGTTGTACTGCGGCGGATTGTGCGAGCCGGTGACCATCACGCCGGACAGCGTGCCGAGCTGGTGGGCTGCGAAGTAAAGCATCGGAGTCGCGACCTGGCCGACGTCGATGACGTCGACGCCGCTGGCCTGCAGGCCTCTCGCCAGCGCGGCGGCGAGATCAGGGCCGGAGAGCCGGCCATCACGGCCGATGACCACTGCAGTGCTTTGGCGCGCCAGCGCTTCGCTGCCGATGGCGCGGCCGATGGCTTCGACGCCGGCCGGCGTCAGGGTTTCGCCGACGATGCCGCGGATGTCGTAGGCCTTGAAAATCGAAGCTGGGGGAATGTGGCCTGCTGTCATAAGAGTGTCAAAAATATATCAATAAAAACAATAGCTTATTTTATCACTGCAGTGATGGCCGTGGCTGTGCCATGAAGCCCAGAACGGCCTGCGCCGGCCAGGCCAGCGATCCGGGAAAGGCCCCGGTCATGAAACCGACATGGCCACCCTGCTGCGGAAATGCCGTGGTGACTGCCGCAGAGACTTCATCGGCAGCCGGCAGTGCGGAGGCCGGAAGAAAGGGGTCGTTTCGCGCATTGAGCAGCAGCGTCGGCACATGGATCCGCGTGAGCCAGGGTTTGCTGCTGGCGCGCGTCCAGTAATCATCAACACCGGCGAAATCGTGCAGCGGCGCGGTGACCAGATCGTCGAATTCGCGCAGCGTGCGCGCAGCACGCACGCGCGCAGCGTCAAACAACCCGGGATGCATCTGCAGTTTCTGCAGGGATTTCTTTTTCATGGTGACGAGAAAGTGCCGGGTATACACCATGTTGAATCCCTGCTCCAGCGCAGTGCCTGCAGCATGAAGATCCAGCGGTGCCGACACCGCTGCCGCATTGTGCAGCACACGGGTCGCGGCGCTGCCTTGCTCGCCCAGCCATTTCAGCAGCGCATTGCCGCCGAGGGAGACGCCTGCTGCGTGCAGGGGCGCGCCATTTTGCTGCTGTTGCAGGCGGCGCAGGATCCAGTCGATTTCAGTGCTGTCGCCGGAATGGTAGGCGCGGGGCATGCGGTTCAGCTCGCCGCTGCAGCCGCGGAAATGCACCACCACGCCGCGCCAGCCGTGTTCCACAGCAGCCTGCATCAGGGCCCGCGCGTAATGGCTGTCCGAACTGCCTTCAAGTCCGTGGAACAGTGCAAGCAGCGGCGCGTGCGGAATCGACGCTGCAGCGGTCCAGTCGAGATCAATGAAGTCACCATCCGGCGTGTCCCAGCGCTGGCGGCGGTATTCGACGGCGGGGCGCCGCCCGAGCAGTGCCGGATAGATCGTCTGCAGATTGCCGCCGGGAAGCCAGGCCGGGGCCCGGAATGCGGGTTGCGATGTTGCCATGGGTGGATAGTACGCGGTTTGGCTGCCGGTTTACGATGGATGTACGGGCATGCCACAATCCCGGCCAGGCTCACCCGCTGCAGCATCAATAACCATAAAGGGAGGCAAGACATGAACGATCCCGTGGCACAGACCCCGAGCACCGATGACCGCAACCTGGCCATGCTGGCCCATCTGCTGGGCATTGTTTCCGGTTTTGTCGGCGCGCTGATCATCTGGCTGATCAAGAAGGACCAGTCGGCATTCATCGACGAGCAGGGCAAGGAAGCGCTGAATTTCCAGATTACCGTGATGATCGGCTTCGCAATCGCCATGGTGTTGACGATGGTGCTGATCGGCGCGTTGCTGTTCCCGGTGTTGCTGATCGGCAACCTGGTGTTCTGCATATTGGCCGCCGTCGCGGTGTCCAAGGGTGAACATTACAAATATCCGCTGGCGATCCGCCTGCTGAAGTAACGCCGGCGGGCGTAAAAAAAGGGCCCCGCGGGGCCCTTTTTTTGCCGGCAGTGCCGGCAGGGTCTGACGGTCAATCCCGGTACGAAGGATCGATGCGGTCGAGCTTGCGCAGCATCGCCGGCCATTCCAGCAGGCCGAAACGGCGGCGTACGCCGGGCAGCATCAGGTTGTTGGTGTACTGGGTGACTTCCTGCGGCGGCAGCTGCAGTTCGGTGTTGCAGGACAGGGCCATTACCTGCAGCTGGCAGGCGCGCTCGAGGCGGTACATGTTGTTGAAGCACTCGGCGATGGTCGCGCCGGTGGTCAGCAGGCCGTGGTTGCGCAGCACCATGGCTTCGCGGTTGCCGAGATTCTGCACCAGACGCTCGCGTTCTTCGAGGCGCAGTG
>CAZSIR010000115.1:0-9651 GCA_964606765.1 uncultured Bordetella sp.
GCCGCTGGCCTACAACAAGGACAATCAGGAAGACAAGGAACCGCTGCTCGACACCGTCGACACCCTGATGATGAGCCTCGCGGTGTTCGCCGGCATGGTCGGCGGCATCACCGTCAACGCCGATAAGATGCGTGCCGCCGCGCGTGAAGGTTACGCAACAGCCACCGACCTCGCCGATTACCTGGTGAAAAAGGGCCTGCCCTTCCGTGAAGCCCACGAAGCAGTGGCACAGGCGGTGCGTTTCGCCGAGACCCGCGGCTGCGACCTCGCTGAACTTTCGCTCGATGACCTGCGGCAGTTTTCAGCGCTGATCACCGCCGATGCCTTCGATGCGCTGACCCTGGAAGGTTCGATGAAAGGCCGCAGCCACATCGGCGGCACCGCGCCGGCGCGCGTCAAGGCCGCCATCGCCAAGGCACGCAAGACATTGCTGTGATGTACGCCGGCCCGGGCCGGCAGAACTTCCCGCAGCCTTTCTAGGTTCGCCGCGGCGCGGTAGCGCTGGCCCTGACCATCAGCTCCGTCGGCAGCTTGCAGCGCAAATCCACCGTCTTGCCTTCCAGACGCATCAGCAGGTGCTGGGCGGCATAAGCACCCAGGTCAGCGGTCGGAAAACGCACGGTGGTCAGCGCCGGCGTCATCAGCGCGGCAATTTCCATGTCGTCAAAACCGGTGATCGACACATCGCCCGGCACCGCCAGCCCCTGCACATGGCATTCGGCGACGGCACCGATCGCCAGCACATCGTTGCCGCAGATCACCGCAGTCGGCCGTTCCCGGCCCGCCATCAGTTCACGCAGTCCTTCGCGCCCGCCGGTATGCGTATACGGCTTTTCAATCACCCGCTCCGCCGGCAATGTGCAGCCGCGCGCCGCGAGGGCATCGCGTACGCCGGCGAGGCGTTCCTGCGCGCGTTCGTTGTGCGTGGTGATGCCGGAAATCATCGCAAAACGGCGATGACCGAGGTCGAGCAGATGATTGGCGATGCACACCGCGGCGGCACGGTTGTCAAAGCCGACGCAGGGATGATCCCCGCTTTCATCGAAAGCCCAGGTCAGTACGTACGGCACCGCATTCGCCTCGATCATCCTGTAAATGTCGGGGTGATGCGTGGTGCCGAGCAACACCAGGCCGTCCACGCCGCGTTCGATCAGCGTGCGCGTGACCCGGGCTTCGATGTCGGCATCGAATTCGTGGCTGGCCAGCAGCAGCACGTATCCGGCGGCATCCAGCGTGCGCTGCAGCGCGTGGATGGTGTTGGCGAAAATCGCATTGTCCAGCGTCGGCACCACGGCGCCGATGGTCTGGGTACGGCGTGAGGCCAGCGCGCGCGCAGCGCCGTGCGCGACATAGCCCAGCGAGCGCGCCGCCTGCTGCACGCGTTCCAGTGTGCGCGTCTTGACCTTGTGCGGCAGCGTCAGCGCGCGCGACACCGTCGCCGTCGACACCTTGGCGAGGCGCGCCACGTCGGCGAGGCGGGCTGCTTTGCCGGGTTTGCTTTTCATCGGAGAAAAAAGCCGGCATGCGCCGGCTTTTTCCCTGGCGGTCCGCCGGTATTAACGATACTGCTTGGCACTGTGTTTCCGGTACTTGGCCAGCAGGCGCTGCGGCTGGCGGAAGGCATCGCGGCGGAAAGGATCGCCCAGCTCCTGCGTCAGCATCATGTTGATCACCGTCGGCTTGTTGGAGCGCACTGCCGCACGCAGTGCATCACCGACTTCATCGACATGCTCCACCGTCAGGCCCTGCGCCCCCATGGCTTCAGCGACATCGGCGAAATTGGGGTTCTGCAGGTTGGTGCCGAGGAAACGGTTTTCGAAATAATCGACCTGGTTCTTTTTCTCGGCGCCCCACTGGCCGTTGTTGAACACCACGGCAATCGCGGGAATTTTTTCACGCACGCAGGTCATCACTTCATTCAGGCTCATTCCCCAGGCGCCGTCGCCGACGTAGGCGATGGCCGGACGGTCCGGGCGGCCGACCTTGGCGCCCATCGCCGCCGGGAAGGCATAGCCGCAGTTACCGAAACTCATCGCGGCGAGGAAGGACGGCGCCTGCTCGAAATGCAGGTAGCTGTTGGAGACCGAACACACATTGCCGATGTCGGTGGAGACCATCGCGTTTTTCGGCATCGCACGTGCCAGTGCCGCCAGCGCCTGGCGCGGGCCGATGCGCGTTTTGGTATTCGGTGAAGGCCATTTGTCGAGTTCGTCCGCCCAGGCTTTTTTCGCTTTCTGCACTTCGGCGATGCGCGCCTTGTTCTGCGTCAGCTTGACGATGGCTTTCACGCGTTCGAGCAGTGCAACCGCAGCCAGCTTGGCATCACCACAAATGCCGACCGTGGTTTTTTTCACCAGGCCGAGCATGCGTGAATCGGCATCGACCTGGATGATCTTGGCGTTTTTCGGCCAGTAGTCGAGGCCGTGCTGCGGCAAGGTGCCGAAAGGTCCCAGCCGCGAACCCAGCGCCAGCACCACGTCAGCCTTGGCGATGATGTTCATCGCGGCCTTCGAGCCCTGGTAACCCAGCGGGCCGCAGCACAAAGGATGACTGGCGGGAAAGGAATCATTGTGCAAATAGGAGTTCACCACCGGCGCGCTCAGGTACTCGGCGAGTGCGACGCATTCCTTGATGCCATTGCTCATGATCACGCCGCCACCCGACAGGATCACCGGGAACTTGGCTTTGGCCAGCATGCGCGCCGCGGCATCGAGTGATTCCGGGCCACCGGCTGCACGCTCCAGCTTGTGCGGCTGCGGAATGTCGTACTCACCCTCGCCATAGAAATAATCGCGCGGGATGTTGACCTGCACCGGGCCGCGTTCGGCCATCGCGATGTCAAAGGCGCGGCCGGTCAGTTCGGCAATGCGCAGCGGCGAATTGACATGCACCTGCCACTTGGTGATCTTGGAGAAAATCGGCAGCTGTTCGGTTTCCTGGAAACCGCCGAGACCCATGCTCAGGCTGCCCGACTCCGGCGTCACGCAGACCACCGGCGAATGCGCCCAGTACGCCGCGGCGATGCCGGTGACAAAGTTGGTGATGCCGGGACCGTTCTGCGCGATGCACACGCCGTGTTTGCCGGTGACCCGCGAATAACCGTCGGCCATGTGCGCGGCATTCTGTTCATGCGCCACCGACAGGAAACGGATGCCGGCGAGCGGGAACAGATCATGCGCATCCATGTACGCCGAGCCGACGATGCCGAAAGTATCCTTGACGCCCTGCGCCACCAGCGTTTCGACAAATGCTTCGGACGGGGTCATGCGCACCTTGCCGCCGGCTGCGGATGCTTTGGCGATGTTTTTGCTGTCTGCCATGGTATTCATGGGAAACTTCCTCCGGGATATAAAGAGTGATGATCTGCCCTGTCACTTCCGGGCCGCCATCTCGGCTTCATTCAAAACCTTGCCTGTTTGCCTGGCAATGCTGGCAACGGCCCCGCATGATACGCTGCCGGCCAGATCGGTGCAAACGCTTGCACAAAGCATCGTAACTATTTGATTTAATATAATTAAATCAAATTTTCTTCTGGCGAGACTTTAATACAAGTCATTGTTTTGGCTGGAAATTTATTACCGACTTTGGAGCAAGCTACAATCGCCCTACCGATGTCTTCTGCCGCAGCCCGAATCCGGAGTTGAATTGAACGCCCCCGTAGATGGTCAGCGGCTGCTGACTGCCGCCGACCCCGCTGTGCTGGCGAGGCAACTGCAAAGCCGCATCAGCGGCGAAGTCCGTTTTGACACCGGCGCGCGCGCCGCCTATTCCGCTGACGCCTCGAACTACCGCCAGGTGCCCATCGGCGTGGTGATTCCGCGCAGCATCGAAGACATCGCCGCGACGCTGGATATCTGCCGCGAACACGGCGTGCCGATCCTGCCGCGCGGCGGCGGCACTTCGCAGAACGGCCAGTGCGTCAACATCGCGGTGGTCATCGACACTTCGAAATACCTCAACCGCGTACTCGAAATCGATGCGGCCGCAAGCACTGCACGGGTGGAACCGGGCACCGTCTGCGACACGCTGCGCGATGCCGCAGAACTGCACGGCCTGACTTTCGGTCCGGATCCGGCGACGCACAGCCGTTGCACGCTGGGCGGCATGATCGGCAACAACTCCTGCGGCGCACATTCGGTGATGGCGGGCAAAACCGTCGACAACGTCGAAACGCTGGACATCATCACTTATGACGGCCTGCGCCTGACCGTGGGTCCGACCAGTGAAGATGAACTGGTGCGCATCATCCGTTCCGGCGGCCGCCGCGGTGAAATCTACGGCCGGCTGCGCGACCTGCGCGACAAATACGCCGACCTGATCCGCGCACGGTTCCCGAAAATCAAACGTCGCGTCTCCGGTTACAACCTTGATCAACTGCTGCCGGAAAACGGCTTCAACGTTGCACGCGCGCTGGTCGGCAGCGAAGGCACCTGCGTGGTCACGCTGCAGGCAAAAACCCGGCTGGTGCACAGCCCGCGCTCGCGGGTGATTCTCGTACTCGGCTTCCCCGACATCTATCAGGCCGGTGATGCCGTGCCCGACATCCTGCCGTTCAAACCGATTGCCACTGAAGGCCTCGATGAACGCATCATCGGCGGCCTGCGTGAACGTGGACTGCGCGGCGAAGACATCGCGCTGCTGCCGGCAGGCAATGCCTGGATCATGATCGAGTTCGGTGCCGAAACCGTGGACGAAGCCAGCGCACAGGCGCAGGCACTGATCGACCATTACGCCGGCATGCTCGATGGCGTGTTGAAACCTTCTTCCTGGCTGATTACAGACTCGGCCATGTGCGAACGCATCTGGACCATCCGTGAAACTGCGGCTTCCGCCACGGCGCTGACCATCCATGCCGACCAGCCCGATCCCGTCGTCGGCTGGGAAGATGCCGCGGTTGATCCGCTGCGCCTCGGAGATTATCTGCGCGAATTCCAGACCCTGGTCGACCGTCATGGTTACCAGACCTCGCTCTATGGCCACTTCGGCGACGGCTGCATTCATGCACGTATCACCTTCGATACGCGCTCCGCTGAAGGCATCCAGGTCTGGCGCAGTTTCCTGCGCGCTGCCGCCGAACTCGTCGTCAAATACGGCGGCTCGCTGTCCGGCGAACATGGCGACGGCCAAGCCAAGGCCGAATTCCTGCCAATCATGTACGGCGAGGAGCTGATGCAGGCCTTCCGCGAATTCAAGGCGATCTGGGATCCGCACAACCGCATGAATCCGGGCAAGGTCATCGATCCCTATCGTGCCGATGAAAATCTGAAATACGGTCCCGATTACCACCCGGTACGGCCGGCGACGCAGTTCTCCTTCATCAGCCGCGAAGGCAAGGGCTTCAACCGCGCCGTCGAACGTTGCGTCGGCATGGGCAAATGCCGCGCCCATGCCGGCGGCGTGATGTGCCCGAGTTACCGCGCGACACGCGAAGAACGTTTTTCGACGCGCGGCCGCGCGCGGCTGCTGGCGGAAATGCTGCGCGGCGAAATCATCCATGACGGCTGGCGCAATGAAGAGGTACGCGAGGCGCTCGATCTTTGCCTGGCCTGCAAGGGTTGCAAAAGCGATTGCCCGACGCATACCGACATGGCCTCATACAAGGCCGAGTTCCTGCACCATCACTACCTCGGCCGGTTGCGGCCGGTGCAGGCCTACAGCATGGGACTGGTGCAACGCTGGGCGCGGCTGGCCTCTCTGGCGCCGCGCCTGGTCAACCTGCTGACGCATACACCGGGACTGTCGGCGCTGCTCAAGTTTGCCGGTGGCATGGCGCAGCAGCGGGAAATCCCGAAATTTGCCCGCCGCAGCTTCCGCAAATGGTTCCTGCGCCGACGCGTTGCCGCAAAAACCGCAGGCCCGCGGGGCCGGGTCATCCTCTGGGCCGATACCTTCAACAACCATTTCCAGCCCGGCTCCGCGGCCGCGGCGGTCGAAGTGCTGGAAGCGCTGGGTTATACCGTCACCGTGCCGCAGAAACAGCTGTGCTGCGGCCGGCCGCTGTACGACTTCGGCATGCTCGACAGCGCGCGCAACCATCTCAAGGAAATCCTTCATGCACTGCAGGACGACATCCGCGCCGGCGTGCCCATCATCGGCCTTGAGCCGGCCTGCCTGTCGGTGTTCCGTGATGAGCTGCTGAATTTTTTCCCCGACGATGTATTGGCGCAGCGCCTGAGCAGGCAAAGCCATTTGTTCAGTGATTTCCTGATGAACATCAAGGACTGGGATGCGCCGCAGCTCGGCGGCGAAGCGCTGGTGCACGGCCACTGCCACCAGAAATCGGTGTTCGGCATGGCCGCCGAAATGGCGCTGCTGAAACGGCTGGGCATCCGCGCGCGCACGGTCGAATCCGGCTGCTGCGGCATGGCCGGCGCCTTCGGCTTCAATGCCCGGCACTATGCGGTTTCCGTCAAGGCCGGCGAGGCGGCGCTGCTGCCGGCGGTGCGCGCCGCCGACGAACACACCATGATCGTCGCCAGCGGCTACAGCTGCCGCGAGCAGATCGCCCAACTCACCGACCGCGATGCATTGCATGTCGCCGAAGTCGTCGCGCTGGCGCTGAGCCGCGCGCGTGACCGGCACTAAAGTCCGCCATAGTGACGGGTCTTGAGACTTTTTCGCCGTGGCTGATCGCGTACGTGGTGATCATCATCGCCGCAGCCGGCTGGGTGCAGGGGGCGCTGGGGCTCGGCTTTCCGATGATCGCGACGCCGCTGATTGCAGCCGCCACCAACATGCAGTTTGCCGTGATCATGGTACTGATCCCCTGCATCGCCACCGTCATCGTCAGCATTTTCCGCAGCCCGGGCTTTGCCGATGTGCTGCGGCGTTTCTGGTGGATGTCACTGTTCGCGCTGGCCGGCGCGATGCTCGGTGCGCGGTTGTTTGTACTGTTCCCGGGGTTTCCCTACGCGCTGCTGCTCGCCGGGGTGATCCTGTTCTACCTCAACATGGAACGGCTGGGTCGCGGCGAATCCGCATTGATGCGACGGCATGACAAGGCCTTCGGCGCGGCTTTCGGACTGCTCGGCGGCATCAGTGAAAGTACGGCCAATATCGCCGCACCGCCGTTGATCATTTACTACCTCGGCATCGCCCTGCCGCCGCTGCAACTGGTGCCGGCGATGAACATCTCGTTTTTTGTCGGCAAGATCGCGCAATTCGGGACGCTCGCCGCCAGTGACATTGCCGCACCATCCCTCTGGCTGCTCACGCTGCCGCTGGCCGTCATCGCCACGGTCACCAGCCTGATCGGCACGCGGCTGCGCAGCCGCATCGACGGCCCGACCTATCGCGTCTGGATGCGCCGCATGCTGCTGACCATGGCCATCATTCTTCTGGTCCAGGTCGCGCATCGTTACCTGAACGGTTGAAGAAACGCGGAAAACAAAAAAGCCGGCGATTGCCGGCTTTTTTGTCGGGCAGATGCAGATCAGGGCTGCAGCATTTTCTGCAGTTCGCCGCTTTGATACATCTCGGTCACGATGTCCGAGCCGCCGACAAACTCGCCGTCGACATACAGCTGCGGAATCGTCGGCCAGTTGGCGTACTGCTTGATGCCCTGGCGGATTTCCGGATTTTCCAGCACGTTGACGGTAAACATTTCGTTGACGCCGCAGGCGCGCAGGATGTTGACCGCATTCGCCGAAAAACCGCATTGCGGGAAATCGGGCGAACCCTTCATGTACAGCACGACCTTGTTGCTGGTGACCTGCTTTTTGATTTCATCTTGAACAGACATGGGACACTCCAGAAAATTACTTGAGCAAAACCATCGGGTTTAGTTTACCGATGCCTGCGAAGCCGGTCAAGAAATGCCCCGGGTATTACTTCGCACGCAAAGCGAGCAGCAGGGCCTTGGGCATCAGGTTCACACCGAACACCTCCAGCGCGGCCGATGCCATCATTTCCGCCTCCCAGCTGAACCAGCGGTCGATCCGGGCGCTTGTTCCCTGACTGGCATCGCAATGTGCGGGGTTGCTCATCACCAGCAGCTTGCGACAGGCATCCGGCCTTGATGCATAAACCGTGCATGCACCATCGCTCCCCAGAAACACGCAGGCCTGATCAGCCCTGGTTTGTTCGCGCCAGGTCTCCACCGAGTGCCGGCCCTGCCGTTCCATACGCGCGATATCGGGCGTCACACCGTTCTCGCGCATCACCTCAACCAATAGCGTCGCCTCATGCGGACCAATTTCCACCGGTCCGTGACAGCAATGGCTGCAACCCTTGCTGCAGCGGATCTTTTCGCTGTCTGCGCCCTGCAGCCGGTCCTGCTCGAGCAGGGAATCCATCGCGAGATGGGTGTCGCGCGCGATGGCGATTGGCGCCAGTCCGCCGGCGGCACGGAACTGGTCAACATGCCGGTCATAGGCTGCACGCAGCCAGGCTGCTTTTTTTGCCTGGCGCTCCGCCCTGTTGTCCGCGGCCCTGTCTTTATCGTCCATCATGCACCTTTCCTCCGCTGACGCGGGGCAAGCCGGCAAGATCAGCCGCATTGAAATGATCCTGAAATCCCGCCGCCTCGAGCAGCCACGCACAGGCCACCGCCTGGTCAAAGCCATGTTCCAGCAACAGCCAGCCCCCCCCGCGCAGATGCTGCGGCGCCTGCGCAATGATGCGCTGCAGATCGTTCAGCCCGTCGACGCCCGCAGCCAGCGCCGAGTGCGGCTCAAAGCGCAGATCGCCCTGCTGCAAATGTGCGTCACCCTCTGCCACGTAGGGCGGATTGCTCACGATCAGGTCATATTGTTCAGAAGCAATTGCTGAATACCAGTCGCTGTGTAGCAGCGTGGTGTTGCCCGGCGCCCACTGCGCAGCATTGGTACGCGCGACTTCCAGCGCAGATTCTGACGCCTCGATCAGCGTGACCTGCACCTGCGGCCGTTCCGCGGCAATCGTGATGCCGATGCAACCGCTGCCGGCGCCAAGATCCAGTACGCGCGCGGACGCGCCCGCCGGCAAACGCTGCAAGGCCAGTTCCACCAGCAATTCGGTTTCGGGGCGCGGGATCAACACGGACGGGTTTACGACAAATTCGCGGCCGTGAAATTCGCGGCGGCCGGTGATGTAGGCGATGGGTTCCCCGGCGACACGGCGCACGACCAGCGCGACGTACTGCTGCGCCTGCGCCGCAGTCAGCCGGTCATCGCCATGCGCCAGCAGGTATGCGTCGGATTGTTTCAGGATCTGGCGCAGCAGTACGCGCGCTTCGATGCGGTCTGTGGCCTGCTGGGCAGTATCCAGGGCCTCGCGGATGGTCGGCAGACCGGGCATGTATGTCTATAAAAATATTAATATAATCAAATATTTATAAAACGCCCTGCTCTTCAGCCAATTGCGCCAGCTGTTCCGCCTGGTGTTCCGCCGCCAATGCGTCAACCAGATCGTCGATGTCGCCGTCGACGATCTGCGCAATCTTGTACAGCGTCAGGTTGATGCGGTGGTCGGTGACGCGGCCCTGGGGAAAATTGTAGGTGCGGATGCGTTCGGAGCGGTCGCCGCTGCCGATCAGCGATTTGCGCGTCGCGGCTTCTTTCGACTGCTGCTCGCGGGTCTGCTTGTCTTTCAGGCGCGCAGCCAGCACCGCCAGCGCGCGCGCCTTGTTCTTGTGCTGCGAGCGGTCATCCTGGCATTCGACGACGAGACCGG
>CAZSIR010000116.1:0-9585 GCA_964606765.1 uncultured Bordetella sp.
GATCACAATGTCGACGTAACTGCCGCGGTCCTGATCCACACCGCCGGCCTTATCGATATAGGAAATGGGCGAATCCGCAGCGACCCCGCTGTAAAGCCCCGGCTGGCGCACGAAGCCGGTCACATACACTTTTACCGGTTGCGACACATCCAGCGCGGCATAAACCCCGGTATTGCGCTTGAAGGTCTTGCGGACGCCCTGCTCAACCACCTGATTCAGTTCGCCGCTTTTGACACCCGCCACCATGACCGGCCCGACATTCGGAATGAAGATATTGCCCTGCGGATCAACGGTTACGCTGGAATCAAAGTTGAAAGCACCCCACAGCCGAAGTTGCAACCGGTCACCTACCGCCACCACGTAGTCCGGATTGAATCCGGTGCCAACCGTGCCGCGGAAGGTGCCGCCAAAAAGCTGTGAACCGAACATCCGTCCGGGTGGTGCCGGTGACACTACAACCACCTGGTCTCGCGGTGCAGCAGGTGCCGACACCGCAGGATTCAGCAAGCCTGGCGGAATCTGCGCACCGGAAGGAATCTGTATTGCCGGGCTCTGCGGTGACTGGGCCGGGTTTGCTGCCGCTTGGCCCGATGCCGGTGCCGGCTGCGCCGTGCTGCCGCCCAGCAATGCAGGCGGGCCGTTCGGCACAGTGCCCAAAGAAAACGGCGGATAAAAGCCCGGCGGCAAGACTTGTGCGGGTGCTGCGTATGTAATGCCCAGCAACAGGCACACTATCAACCGTTGCACAGATGCTTTAAATATTTGATTATTAATCATTTTTTTCCCGCACCGGGCATTCCCCGAGCAGTTCGATTGCGGATTAATCACGATGGTCCTCGATAATCTCGATAGTCAGCCGGATAAATCCATACAGCAGGCATAAGCTAAACAACCACGATCCCAGCGTGCGCAGCCGCTGCGGGTAACGTGCCTCCTGCGGCGTTTGCGGGGTCGATAGCACCGCCAGCGTCCGCGCCTTGCGCGCAGCCTCGAGACGGATTTTTTCGAGGGTCGCCAATGCGATCTTGTAAACGTCAGTCCGGAACTCGACCATGCCGCGGTAATCCAGAAACTCGGCCGCATTACGATTCAGCGCATTTCCCTTAGCCGAAGTGAGCTTGGATTTTTCTGCGACGATCTGCTGGCGTATACCGGCAACGGTTTGTCGCAACGCCACGACTTGAGCCGCATCATTCTGCAACATGCCGCTCAATGTATTGAGCTCCACCTCCTTGGCCGCCAGCTGGGCCTCCAGTTCGGCGATCACCCGTGTTGTCACCTCTGCAGAAGACACGGGGTCGAGAACATTTTTGCTGTTCTGAAACCCGAGCAGCTTCTCTTTGGCGGCATCCAGTTCCTTGCGCGCACGCAACAGCTCCTGATCGGCAAACTCCAGTTGCTCACGTGCAACGCGGCGCGACAATTCGTTAATGAAGCGCTCGGATTCCTTCAAAACCGCTTCATTGAATTTTTTGGCAAAATCCGGCGAACTGCCGTGTGTCGTGATGACGATAACCCCGGACTTGTCGTCCCATGCAAATTCCAAAGCATGGCGAAACCGGTCCAGATAATCCTCTTTCGTGGCCCAAGGCGGCATCATCTGCACGAAGTCCAGACCTTTCAGCGCAAACTCCTGCTTGAGGTTCAATTCCTTGTCGAGAATGTCAAACAGATCCTGCGAGTAAACAAATTCACGCAGGTGTATTGCATCTTCAGCGTTTGCCCCGCTCACACCGCCAAAGAAGGGTAGCGAGAAACCGCCGATCTGAACGCCACCTTCCGCACTGCGTTTGATAACGATTCGCGATTCGGACACATAGCGGTCGGTCGCAAGCAGCCCGAAATAAACAGCCAGCAACAGCATCGGCAGTCCAATGATGTACAGCGCCAGACGATGGCGTTGCGTGTGTAGCCACGAGTAAAGCGCGGCGCCCAGTTTCTCAGCCATTCGCTTGATATACCTTGATTGCTTCTTCGAGATCGGTGTAATGCTTCACACCGTCATGGGTCAATACGACTGCGGAATTACAAAACTTCCTGACGATATCCATCTGGTGCGAGACCACAATGAATCCGGATTTCCGGTTATTGCGTTTCTCCAGCAACGCCTCTTCACATTTCTGTCGAAACTGCGGGTCACCAACCGCGGTGACCTCATCGATCAGATAGTAATCGAAATCAAAAGCCATGCTCAGACCGAACGACACCCGCGAGCGCATCCCCGACGAATAGGTGCGAAACGGCATGTCGAAATACTCTTCGATCTCCGCAAAATCCCGCACGTAATTGATGATGCGGCGGATGTCCTTTTTTTCCGAATAGAGTCGCGCCACAAACTTGACGTTTTCCTTCGCTGAAAGACTGGGCTGGAAACCGCCCGCCATGCCGACCGGCCAGGAAATTGATGAATCAGTGACGATTCGCCCGCTGTCGGCAGGCTCTGCACCGCCGATGATGTTTACCAGCGTGGTTTTTCCAGCGCCATTGCGCCCCAGAAAGGCAACCCCGCTACCGCCCTGAATCTCGAGGTCGAGATCACGGAATACGGTGTGTTTACCGGTTCGCGTACGGTAAACCTTGGTGATTTTTTCCAGCCTGATCATCGCAACCTCAACCGCTGCTCAGTCTTGCGATAAAACATCAGGCTGAGCGTCAGTACAAACAGTGTGGAAATTGCGAGATAACCCAGACTGGCCTGGGGCACGGAGTAGCCCGGCGCGACCGCCTCACGCCCCAGTTCGATCGCGTGGAAAATCGGATTCCAAAGCAGGAAAGGCCAATACTCCTGCGGCACAACCTGCACCGAAAAGAACACGCCAGAAATAAAAAAAAGCGGTCGGGTCATCAAAGGCAAAACTTTGTCGGCATCTTCATACGCATCAGTCAACAACATGAAAAGAATACCGATGCCGCATGAAAACAGCGCCAGCAGTATGAAGACCAAAAGCAGCAATGAGAGGTTATGGATGACGACCTTCCCGCCGATCATCACGTAGGCGCCAAGTAATACGATAAAAACACCCGCATGCAGCACCAATTCCAGCAATGTGCGGGAAATCACTGTGTCCACCGGCCGGATCGGTCGGTAATTGAAGAGCGCCGAATTGGCTTCCATGGCCTTGATGGAACGGTTGCTGATTTCGACAAACAGCGAATTGATGGTGACGCCGGTAATCAGGAATACCGGAAACTCGATTCCCGGGTAACCATGTGCGCCGAGCGCGGTAAACACAAACACCAGAACCAGAATGGTACCCAGCGGTTCAAGCAAAGCCCATGCATATCCCAGTTGGTATTTACCGAAACGCGTGCGAATTTCTCGCAGGAACAGCGCGAGCACCGACCGGCGCATGACTTTCCAGCCGCGATTCAACCTTGAACTCCCGATTCAACAGGCACTATCCGGTTAATCCACATGCCCAATATTTCGTATTTGGTCTTCAATCGACGATCTGTATAAGCAATTGCTTGAGCGCAGCGCTTGTTTTCAACACTTGGCTATTTTGATGCAGTCGAAAAAATCAAACAGCACGCAATAAGGGCGCCGAAGTCGCAATTATGTGCAACCGGTATCCTACACTTGAAGACTTCATTCTCCTAGAAGGCATCGGGGTCTTACTTCTCCGGACCACGAGCACATTGCGGACCCTCGCCGATCAATTTCAACTACAGTTTTTCCGGGAGCTTATTCCCGGCAGCCATGGGATTTTCCGCTGTTGCATTTTGTGAAATAAAATTCCGGCGCGCAGCTCAACATCCGATTGCTCGCCGGTTCATGAAATCGCAAGACATGCCTTGCGAGCATCAGAAATCGACGCCACAAAAGAAAAAGGCCCGCGACTAAAATCGCGGGCCTTTCGTAACGCTGGCGCGGCCGGAGGGATTCGAACCCCCTACCCCTTGGTTCGTAGCCAAGTACTCTATCCAGATGAGCTACGGCCGCTCAAGGGGGCGGATTATAACAAAAAGCCCTGCGCCGGCACATCTGCATTAAGCAGCCTCCAGCACCGCGGCGCTGGCACCGTAATCGTGCATTGGTTAGCATGCAGCCCTTGATCCGCAACGGAGCACGGGCATGAAAATCGGCGTAACTGGCATCGGCAGGATGGGCGCGGCAATTACGGAGCGCCTGTTGAAACACGGCCATCAGGTCACGGTATGGAATCGCACCGCGTCCAAGGCCGAGGCGCTGAGCGTGCACGGCGCCAGGGTCGCTGCGACCCCTGCTGAACTGGCGCAATCCGCCGACATCATTCTGTCGATACTCACCGACGCCACAGCAATTGGCACCACCTATGAAGGGCCGGAAGGCCTGCTGTCAGGCCAGGTCGCCGGAAAACTGTTCGTCGAAATGAGCACGGTGCGCCCCGATACCCAGCGTACGCTTCAGCAGCGCATCCAGGCCAAGGGCGCCGCGATGATCGACTGCCCGGTCGGCGGCACCACCGGACCGGCGCGTGACGGCAAACTGCTGGGTTTTGTCGGCGGCGAAGCTGCGGACCTCGCCCGGGCGCGCCCGGTGCTGGAACAGCTGTGCCGGCGCATCGAGCATGTCGGCCCCGTCGGCGCCGGCGCCAGCCTCAAGCTGGCGATCAATCTGCCGCTGCTGGTGTTCTGGCAGGCCTTTGGCGAAGCGCTGGCACTGTGCCAGCCCCTGGGGCTGGATCCGGCGCGGATCGTGGATATTTTTGCCGATACCTCCGGCGGCCCCAACATGCTGAAAACCCGCGGCCCGATGATCGCGGAGGCGCTGGGCGGCAGGACTCCCGCCAACGTGACTTTCAACATTGATTCGATCCGCAAGGATCTGGCGACGATGATCGACGAAGCGCGCACGCTGGGCTACGACCTGCCGGTCGCGGCGCGTGCGCTGGAATGTTTTGACAGCGTGTCCCGCGCCGGAATGGGCGACGGCGACGCGGTGATGCTGCCGGTCAGCTGGCTGAAAAAACAGGCCTGATGCGGACCGGCAGCCGGCGCGGATGCGCCTGCTTTATTCCGCCTTCATCTTCCTTTCCCTGATCACGCGCTCGAATTTTTTCAGCTCGCTCTCAAGGTGGGTGCCAAGCTGCTCCGGCGTGCTGCCGATCGGGTCGATGCCCTCCTGCGCAAAACGCTTGCCCAGCTCCGCCGTATTCACCGCCTTGACGAAATGCTGGTTCAGCACGTTGATGATGTCGCGCGGCGTGCCCTTCGGCGCCACCAGCGCAAACCAGGCGCTGAATTCATAACCGGGCAGCACCTCGGCAATCGGCGGCACGCCCGGCAATGCAGCCACCGGTTTCAGGCTGGTCACCCCCAGCGCGCGCAGGCGGCCGGATTTGACGAAGCCCGTCGCACCGGCGACCCCCGAAAATGAAACGCCGACTTCGCCGCTCAGTGCCGCCGTCAACGCCGGCCCGCCGCCCTTGTACTGCACCACGGCAATTTCGGTTTTGGCGAGAAAATTGAACAGCTCACCGGCGATATGCGGATTGGTGCCGGTGCCGGCGCCGCCGTAATTCAGCGTGCCGGGACGCGATTTGGCCAATGCAATCAGTTCCTTCACCGTGCGCGCGGGTACCGAGGGATGCACGCTGACAAACGACGGGGTCGAAGCCAGGTTCGAGATCGGCGCAAAATCGGTCAGCACGTTATAGGGCACCTTGCTGTACATCAGCGTGTTCGTCACCAGCGGCGTGGTGTTGATCAGCAGGGTGTAGCCATCGGCATCGGCGCGCGCCACATAACCCGTGCCGATGATGCCGGAAGCGCCGACGCGGTTTTCAATCACGACCTGCTGGCCGAGGCTTGTGGCGGCCAGCGGCGCCACCAGGCGCGCAGTCACATCCACCGTGCCACCCGGCGGAAACGGCGCCACCAGCCGGATCGGTTTGTCGGGATATTTGCCGCTCTGGGCCAGAACCGGTTGCACGGCGACTGCACTGAGCAGCGCCAATGCTGCGCATGACTTGAAATTCATAAGGTCTCCTCCTGCTGATTATGGGTTTTTATTGTAAAAATGGTAAATATTTGTTTAAAAACAAATAGTTACCGAATTTTCCCAGAGCCGGGACGTGCCCCGGTTGCCCGGGCGCCGACCGCTTGTTCAATCTGGCGGAGAGGGAGGGATTCGAACCCTCGATAGGATTTTGGTCCTATACGCCCTTAGCAGGGGCGCGCCTTCGACCACTCGGCCACCTCTCCGGTAACTTTTCTGCTGCCTTATCTGCTGCCTTATTTAGTAAGGCCTGCACTAACTATTCTTTCACGGTGGTCTCGGCGCTCTGCGCCGAATGTTACGACGGCTTCGCCGTGACCACTCTCCGTCTGTCGCTTACGCGAGCACCCGGAAATTGCCGCGAGGATACCACAGCACCCTCGCTTTTCCGCCCGGTTACGCCGCCTGATCCAGCGCAAAAGCCTTGTGCAGCACGCGTACCGCAAGTTCGGTGTATTTCTCGTCGATCACCACCGACACCTTGATTTCGGAAGTGGAAATCATTTCGATGTTGATGCCCTCTTCCGCCAGCGTGCGGAACATGGTGCTGGCGATGCCGGCGTGGGAACGCATGCCGACGCCGACCACCGAAACTTTGGCGATCTTGTCGCCGCTCTGGATCCCGCGCGCCTTGGTGTGCTCGACCACCGGTTTCAGCACGTTCAGCGCCTTCTGGTAGTCGTTGCGATGCACCGTGAAGGAGAAATCAGTCAGCCCGTCGTGCCCGACGTTCTGCACAATCATGTCGACGTCGATATTGGCGTCGCCCACAGGTCCGAGGATCTGGTAGGCAATGCCGGGACGGTCGGGCACGCCGAGCACGGTGATTTTCGCCTCGTCGCGGTTGAATGCAATGCCTGAAATGACGGCTTTTTCCATGTCCTTGTCTTCCTCAAAGGTAATCAGCGTGCCCTCGCCTTCGTCCTCGAAGCTGGAGAGCACGCGCAAACGCACTTTGTACTTGCCGGCGAATTCCACCGAGCGGATCTGCAGCACCTTGGAGCCGAGGCTCGCCATTTCGAGCATTTCCTCGAAGGTGACGGTTTTCAGCCGCCGCGCTTCCGGCACGATGCGCGGATCGGTGGTGTAGACGCCGTCCACATCGGTGTAAATCTGGCATTCATCGGCCTTCAGCGCCGCGGCCAGCGCAACACCCGTGGTATCCGAACCGCCGCGTCCCAGCGTGGTGATGTTCCCCGCTTCGTCAATGCCCTGGAATCCGGCAACGACGACGACACGCCCCGCCTTCAGGTCGGCGCGCATGCGGTCTTCGTCGATGCTGACGATGCGCGCCTTGGTGTAGGCATTGTCGGTGAGGATTTTCACCTGGCCGCCGGTATAGCTGCGTGCCGGCACGCCGATCTCGATCAGCGCCATCGACAGCAATGCAATGGTCACCTGCTCACCGGTGGACACCATCACATCCAGCTCGCGCGGATCAGGATGGGCCTGGATGTCCTTGGCCAATGCAATCAGCCGGTTGGTCTCGCCGGACATCGCGGACACGACCACGACAACGTCATGCCCCTGCGCTTTCCAGCGCGCAACGCGCTTCGCGACATTTTTGATGCGCTCGGGGCTGCCGACCGAAGTACCGCCGTATTTCTGGACTATCAAAGCCATGGGGGCCGAATCTCTTGATGAACTCTGGATGAACCAAAAAGGGGCGTATTTTATTGGATTTTCAATGGAAAAACGAGGTTTGCCGGGCATTTCGCGGCGCATCCGCACTTCAGGCCCGGAACCATTGCGCCCGACAGGACTCTTATCACCAGCACAGGAGGCCATTGCATTGAAAAAAACCGCCAAAAAATCGAAGAATCCTGACCATCCCCGCGAAATCCGCCGCAGGCTCGGACTCAATCAGCAGGAGTTCTGGCCCCTGATCGGCGTCACCCAGAGCGGTGGTTCGCGCTACGAATCCGGCCGCCGCATGCCGAAGCCGGTGAGTGAACTGCTGCGCATCGTACATGTCGAGGGCATACCGCTGGCGCAGGTGCGCGGCGACGATTTTGCGCTGCTCCAGCACCTGAAAAAATCGCGCCCCGGCCTTTATCGTGAACTCAAAGCTGCAGCGCTGCGCAGCCGCAAGCAAAGCGCTTAGCCGTCTGACGTTTCACCAGGGCGCTTGATATAATCAGTGCCCCATGCGCATCACCCGCAGGCTGGAGTTTGACGCCGGCCACCGCATCCCCAACCACAACAGCCAGTGCCGACATCTGCACGGGCACCGCTACGCCATCGAGGTCACGCTGAGCGGCCCGGTGGTGACCACCGCCGGCGCGGCGGATGAAGGCATGGTGATGGATTTTTCCACCGTCAAATCCATCGCCCGGCAGCATGTTGTGGAACCCTGGGATCATGCCTTCCTGGCCTGGCGCCAGGATGCCGCGGTCCTCACCTTTCTTGACGGCATTGCCGGCCACAAAACCGTCCTGTTCGATGCCCCGCCCACCGCAGAGCATCTTGCCCAGGCCGCCTTCGCGATACTCGACCGCCAGTACGCAAAACAGTACGGCGGAAAATTGAAGCTGGAACGCGTGCGGCTGTATGAAACGCCCAATTGCTGGGCGGATGCCTTGCGCGGCGAGGTGTAGCCAGAACAATTCTGGCGGAGAGTGTGAGATTCGAACTCACGAGGACCGTGAGGCCCTGCCGGTTTTCAAGACCGGTGCATTCAACCGCTCTGCCAACTCTCCGTATTCCTGTCCGGCCTGTGCGTTGAGGGTGCGGATTGTAGCGCCAAACCGCCTTCAGACACCGGCCCTGCCTGTCGATTGCTAAAAATAATATCACGCATTATCAATTGCTTGCGCGCAGCCATCCTGCTGAAAAACAAGCGGTATTGATTGCAACTTCCTGTCGCATTCAGTAGTCTTACCCCCGACTGATTCAGTCAATTTTCAGTGGAGACTCACAACCATGCAACCTGACCTGCAAACCGGAACGACCTACTCTGCCGGCACGACCGACATTGCCGCCGGGCAGAACAAGGTTTTGCGCAATACTTACCTGCTGCTGGCGATTTCGCTGATTCCGACCGTGATCGGCGCTGCGGTGGGCACCAATTTCGTCAACTTCAGCTTCATGCGCTCAAGCCCGATCATGTCGATGCTGATCATGCTGGCCGTGTTCTACGGCTGGATCTTCGCCATCGAGAAAAACCGCGACAGCGTGCTCGGCGTCGGGCTGCTGCTGGGTTTCACCGCTTTCCTCGGCCTGATGATGGCGCCGCTGCTGCAGACCATCCTGTCGCTGCGCAATGGCGGCCAGCTGGTGATGATGGCAGCCGGCGGCACCGCAGCTGTGTTCTTCGTGCTGTCGGGCATCGCCTCAACGACCAAACGCGACTTCAGCTTCCTCAACAAGTTTCTGCTGGTCGGCTTCGTGGTGATCATGCTGGCCGTGCTGGCCAACATCTTCCTGCAAAGCCCGGTGCTGCAGCTGGCGCTGTGCGGCGCATTCATCATCTTCTCGTCGGCGATCATCCTGTGGCAGATCAATTCGATCGTCCGCGGCGGTGAAACCAACTACGTGTCGGCAACGCTGACGCTGTATGTGTCGCTGTACAACATCTTCACCAGCCTGCTGCAGATCCTGGGCGT
>CAZSIR010000117.1:0-9550 GCA_964606765.1 uncultured Bordetella sp.
GAAAATGGACGAGAAAAACCACCACCTGCACAAGGCGGTGTTCATCGGCGAAATCAAGGCCGACGGCCAGTTCAACGTGGTCTGGAAAACCAAGGGCCCGGTGAAGGCACAGCCGTGGAGCCCGTTCATCCCGGGCAACGACAAGAAGAAGGACGAACCCGCACTGATGGCGGAGAAAAAATAAGGTGCGATTCATGTGGGGGGACGCAAGTCCCGCCGCAGGGAAAGAGGGCCGGTTCGCCGGCCCTCGCCTTGCCCGGGTCCTGACCGCTGCGTTGTTGCTGGTTTTCTCCAGTTTCCCGGCTGTTGCGCTTGATCGCGCGGCGCTGGACAAGCTGGTCAACGGCGACAGCGATGAAAAGATAGAAGCCATCGGTACACTGGTCACCGAAGGCGATGCACGGGCACTGACCGTGCTGCAGGCGCTGGCCAATGACGAATTGCGCACCGCCGGCACCCGCGTACTGATCCTCAAGGATGACGCTGCAAAAGATGCCGTGACCGGCGAAGCCGTGTCCCCGCTGCCCGCTGAAATGGGCGACATCACCGTCAACAACCGCTTGCGCGGCGCACTGCAGGGGGCGATGGCCGCGCTGCGACTGGGTTCAACGGACCGCGAAACGCGTTTTGCCGCGGCCAAGGAACTGACCGGCAACGCCGAACCGGCGATGCTGCCCCTGATCAAGCAGGCCCTGGCCCGGGAAACCGACTCCGGCATCCGCAAGCTGCTCGGGGAAACCGCGGCCACCCTGGAGATATTCAGCGGCAACAAGGAAGCGCGTATCGCCTCCATTCGCCTGCTCGGGACATCCGGCAATCCCGGGGTGAAAGCCCTGCTGCTGTCGGTGCTCGAGAAGGAAACCGATACCGAGGTCCGCTCGGAAGCGCAGGACAGCCTGCGCACCCTGGAAAAACGCCTGGCGTGGAATCAACGTGCCGGACTGGTCTTCGCCGGGATTTCGCTGGGCTCCATACTGCTGCTCGCCGCGCTGGGCCTCGCCATCACCTATGGCCTGATGGGCGTCATCAACATGGCCCACGGCGAACTGATCATGGTCGGCGCCTACGCCACCTATTTTGTGCAAAACCTGTTTCGCGCCCACGCGCCGTCGGCGTTCGACTGGTACCTGGCCTGCGCCGTACCGGTGTCCTTTCTGGTCGCCGCCTGCGTCGGCATGATTCTCGAACGCACCGTGATCCGCTGGCTCTACGGCCGCCCGCTGGAAACGCTGCTCGCGACCTGGGGCATCAGCCTGGTGCTGATCCAGAGCGTGCGCAGCCTGTTCGGCGCGCAGAACGTGCAGGTGGAAAATCCCGCCTTCATGTCCGGCGGCATCGAAATCCTCACGGATGTGGTGCTGCCGTGGAGCCGCATCGTGATCATCTTTTTCGCCTTCGCCGTACTCGCCGGCATGTGGCTGCTGCTGACCCGCACCCGCCTTGGCCTGTTTGTGCGCAGCGTGACGCAGAACCGCGCCATGGCTTCCTGTGTCGGCGTACCCACCGGGCGTGTCGACACTTGGGCCTTCGGGCTGGGTTCGGGCATTGCCGGACTCGCCGGTTGCGCGCTGTCGCAGATCGGCAATGTGGGCCCCGACCTCGGACAGTCCTATATCGTCGATTCATTCATGGTCGTCGTCTTCGGCGGCGTGGGCCAGCTCGCCGGCGCCGTCTATGCGGCGCTGATCCTCGGCCTGTCGGGAAAAATCCTTGAATCCTGGTCCGGCGCGGTAATCGCCAAGATCGCGGTGCTGGTATTCATCATCATCTTCATTCAGCGGCGTCCGCAGGGCATGTTCGCGCTCAAGGGCCGGTCGGTGGACTGATGAACAACTCCTTTATCGCAACCGCACTGCGTTACTACGGTCCCAGGGGCTGGCTCGCGCTGGGCGCATTTGCATTCCTGGTTTTCGTGCTGGTCCCGGTGCTGGCCCTCGCCGTGCCGGAAACCAGCCCCTTCCACATCTCCGCCTACTGGGTCACGCTGATCGGCAAGATCATGTGTTACGCCATGGTCGCCGTGGCGATGGATCTGATCTGGGGCTACACCGGCATCCTGTCGCTGGGCCATGGCCTGTTTTTCGCGCTCGGCGGCTACAGCTTCGGCATGTACCTGATGCGGCAGATCGGCCGTGACGGCCAGTACCAGTCCGATCTGCCGGACTTCATGGTGTTTCTCGACTGGAAGGAACTGCCCTGGCAGTGGTGGAACTCCGACCAGTTCTGGTGGGCGGCGCTGCTGGTGGTGCTGGTGCCCGGCGTCCTTGCTTTTGTCTTCGGCTTTTTTGCCTTCCGTTCGCGGGTCAAGGGTGTGTACTTCTCCATCATCACCCAGGCACTGACTTATGCCGCGATGCTGCTGTTTTTCCGCAACGACACGGGATTCGGCGGCAACAACGGTTTCACCGACTTCAAGCGCATCCTCGGCGTGCCGATCACCACCGATGAAGCACGCATCGTGCTGTTCGCCATCACCGCGGCAGCCCTGATCGGCACCCTGCTGCTCGGGCGTTATCTGGTGTGTTCCAAGCTGGGCCGGGTGCTCACCGCCATCCGTGACGCCGAAACCCGGGTCGCGTTCTGCGGCTACAACACCGTGCATTACAAGCTCTTCATCTGGACGCTGTCGGCGGTGCTTTGCGGCATCGCCGGAGCGTTATATGTTCCGCTTGTAGGCATCATCAACCCCAGCGAAATGTCGCCGGCCAATTCCATCGAGATCGCGATCTGGGTGGCGATGGGCGGACGCGGTACGCTGATCGGACCGATCATTGGCGCCGGCATCGTCAACGGCGCGAAGAGCATATTCACGCAGATCCTGCCCGAATACTGGCTGTACCTGCTGGGCCTGCTGTTCATCCTGACCACGCTGTTCCTGCCCAATGGCGTGATCGGCCTGCTCGCGAAACTGAGGAAAAAACCGGCATGAGCAGCGAAGCCATCATCCCCGGCCTGGACAGCGGCAGCGACAGCGGTTTCGGCCGCCAGGTCACCGGTGAACTGGATGCTTCACACGGTGTGGTGCTGTACCTGGACAACATCTCCGTCAGTTTTGACGGTTTCAAGGCACTGAACAACCTGTCGCTGAGCATCGATGCCGGTGAACTGCGCTGCGTGATCGGGCCGAACGGCGCCGGCAAGACCACGATGATGGATGTGATCACCGGAAAAACCCGCCCCGATTCCGGCACCGCGTTTTTCGGCCAGACCATCGATCTGACCCGCCTCACCGACGCCGAGATCGCCCAGGCAGGCATCGGCCGCAAGTTCCAGAAGCCGACCATCTTCGAACGCCATACGGTGTTTGAAAACCTCGAACTTGCAATGAAAGCCGACAAACGCGTGCGGCGCACGCTGTTCGCCCGCCTGTCGTCAGATGAACGCGACCGCATCGCCGACATGCTGAAACAGATCCGCCTCAGCGATGACGCGGACCGGCTCGCCGGGCTGCTGTCGCACGGCCAGAAACAGTGGCTGGAAATCGGCATGCTGCTGATGCAGGAGCCGCGCCTGCTGCTGCTTGACGAACCCGTCGCAGGGATGAGCGATGACGAAACCGAGCGCACCGCAGAACTGTTCCTGACACTGGCCGGCAAACATTCGCTGGTGGTTGTCGAGCACGACATGGCTTTTGTCGAAAAAATCGCACGCAAGGTCACCGTGCTGCACGAAGGTTCGGTGCTGGCCGAGGGCCCGATGGACGTGGTGCACAACGACCCCCGCGTCATTGAAGTGTATCTCGGCCGATAATCATGCTTACCGTCAGCAATCTGAATCAATATTACGGCGGCAGTCACATCCTGCGCGACCTCTCCTTCACGCTGCCGCCAGGCAAAGTCACCACATTGCTCGGCCGCAACGGCGTCGGCAAGACCACCTTGCTGCGCACACTGATGGGGCTGGTGCCGGCAGCCACCGGCAGCGTCATGTTCGGCGACAAGGACATCACTGCGGCCAAACCCTATGAACGCGCGCGCAGCGGCATCGGCTATGTGCCGCAGGGCCGCGAGATATTCCCGCGGCTGACGGTCGGGGAAAACCTCGAGATGGGCCTCGCAACCTTGAGTGGCGGCGCACGTCTGCCGCCGCGGATTTTCGAGATGTTCCCGGTGCTGAAACAGATGCTGCACCGGCGCGGTGGCGACCTGTCGGGCGGACAGCAGCAGCAGCTGGCCATCGGCCGCGCGCTGGCCATGGGCCCCAAGCTGCTGATCCTCGACGAACCGACCGAGGGCATCCAGCCCTCGATCATCAAGGACATCGAGCGGGTCATCCGCACCCTCGCCGAGAGCGGTGAAATGGCGATCCTGCTGGTGGAACAGTATTACGATTTCGCGCGTTCGCTGGCTGACCAGTACATCGTCATGGAACGCGGCGAAATCATCGCCAGCGGAGACGGCGCCGACATGGACAAAAACAGGGTCAAAGAACTGTTGGCGGTATGATGCCGCCATGCATGTCGCCGACCCCGTCCACCTCCGCTCCTGGCGCGCCGAACTCGCGCTGCACTACGAACGCCGCGGCCCGCGCACGGTGCTGGCGGAGCGGCGACACGACGGGCCGCTGGCGGTGCAGAAGCCGCTGTATCCGGAAGGCGATGCGGTCTGCCACACCATCATCCTGCACCCGCCTGCCGGTATTGCCGGCGGCGATGAGCTCGATATCCGCTGCGACGCCGCTGAAGGCGCCCATGTCCTGCTGACCACACCGGGCGCGGGAAAATGGTACCGCTCCGCAGGACCATGGGCCAGGCAACGGCTGGGGTTCCGGGTCAAAACCGGCGCCTGCCTGGAATGGCTGCCTCAGGAAACCATCGTGTTCGACGGGGCTTTGGGGGATATGGCATCGCAAATCGATCTGGCATCCGGTGCCCGCTATATCGGCTGGGAAATCCTCTGCCTCGGGCGCACCGGCTCCGGCGAGCGTTATGACCACGGCAACTGCCGCCTGCACACCGAAATCCGC
The DNA here is from genome assembly GCA_964606765.1 of uncultured Bordetella sp. GTDB lineage: Bacteria > Pseudomonadota > Gammaproteobacteria > Burkholderiales > SG8-41. The sequence goes on from CAZSIR010000117.1 coordinate 4,966, forward strand.
CGCGACGGCAAACTGCTGTGGTTCGAAAAGGGAAGCGTCGAAGCCGGCGGTCGCATCGGCGCCTCTCCCGCCGGACTGGGCGGACACAGCGTGTGCGCCACCATGATCGCCTGCGGCGATCCCATCGATGCCGCGCTGCTTGCGCAGTGCCGGGAACAGACCGCCGACGACACCGGCATTGCGATGACCCTGCTGCCCGGCCCTTTGCTCGTGATCCGTCATCTCGGCGATTCAGGTGCCGCGGCAAGACGGCATTTCGAGAAGCTGCGGGCCTGCCTGCGGCCTGCACTGACCGGTCGCACGGCCGTTGAACCGCGCATCTGGCGCACATGATGACCGCCGCACCTAAGGACCGCATCTAAGGACTGTATATGGAACTGACACCCAGAGAAAAAGACAAGCTGCTGATATTCACAGCGGCACTGCTCGCCGAACGCCGCAAGGCGCGCGGGGTCAAGCTCAATTACCCGGAAGCCGTGGCCTTCATCAGCGCCGCCATCATGGAAGGCGCGCGCGACGGCCGCAGCGTCTCCGACCTGATGGGCTGGGGCGCCACGCTGCTCGCCCGAGACGACGTGATGGAGGGCGTCGCCGAGCTGATCCCGGAAATCCAGATCGAAGCGACCTTCCCCGACGGCACCAAGCTCGTCACCGTCCACAACCCCATCGTCTGAGGTTCCCCATGATTCCTGGCGAAATGAAAACCGCGAAGGGCGACATCGAGCTCAATGCCGGAAGGAAAACAGTGGCGCTTTCCATCGTCAACAGCGGCGACCGGCCGATACAGGTCGGCTCGCATTATCATTTTTTCGAAACCAACGCGGCGCTGCGTTTTGACCGCGACAAGGCCTACGGTTACCGCCTGAACATCGCCGCCGGCACCGCCGTGCGATTCGAACCGGGCCAGACGCGCAGCGTCGAACTGGTCGAGTTGTCGGGCGGACGGAAAGTTTACGGATTCGCCGGCAAAGTGATGGGGCAGCTATGAGCCACCCGGCGAGGGACCCGCGCAGCGGGATCGACGGCAAGGCGAGTGGCTGCAGCAGCCGACACGCGACTGCAGATTTTTTAATGATGGTTCGGAGGCTGCCTTGAAAATCTCGCGTCAAGCCTATGCCGAAATGTTCGGTCCCACTGTCGGTGACCGCGTCCGGCTTGCTGATACGGAGTTGTGGATCGAGGTCGAAAAGGATTTCACGGTCTACGGCGAGGAAGTGAAGTTCGGCGGTGGCAAGGTCATCCGTGACGGCATGGGCCAGAGCCAGCTGATGTCGGCGAAGGTGGCGGACACCGTCATCACCAACGCATTGATTGTGGATCACTGGGGCATCGTCAAGGCCGACATCGGCATCAAGGACGGCCGCATCTGGAAAATCGGCAAGGCCGGTAATCCCGACATCCAGCCCGGCATCACGATCCCCATCGGCGCCGGCACCGAAGCCATTGCCGGTGAAGGCATGATCGTCACCGCCGGCGGCATCGACTCCCACATCCATTTCATCTGCCCGCAGCAGATCGAGGAAGCACTGATGTCCGGCATCACCACCATGCTCGGTGGTGGCACGGGACCGGCCACCGGAACCTATGCCACGACCTGCACGCCGGGCCCCTGGCACATGCATTCCATGCTGTCGGCGGCGGAAGCCTTTCCGATGAACCTCGGTTTTTTCGGCAAGGGCAATGCCAGCCAGCCCGGCCCCCTGCGCGAGCAGGTGGAAGCCGGCGCGGTCGGGCTCAAGCTGCATGAAGACTGGGGCACCACGCCGGCCGCCATCGACACCTGCCTGTCGGTCGCTGACGAGATGGACATCCAGGTCGCGATTCACACCGACACGCTGAACGAATCCGGTTTTGTCGAAACCTCGGTCGCGGCGATGAAGGGCCGCACCATCTGCACCTTCCACACCGAAGGGGCTGGCGGCGGCCACGCGCCGGACATCATGCGCGTCTGCGGCGAACCCAACGTGCTGCCGTCATCGACCAATCCGACGATGCCCTACACGGTTAACACTGTCGCCGAACACCTCGACATGCTGATGGTCTGCCATCACCTGGATCCGTCCATCGCCGAGGACGTCGCCTTCGCCGAATCGCGCATCCGCAAGGAAACCATCGCCGCCGAAGACATCCTGCATGACCTCGGCGCGTTTTCGATGATGTCCTCGGATTCTCAGGCGATGGGCCGCGTCGGTGAAGTGATCATCCGCACCTGGCAGACCGCGCACAAAATGAAGCTGCAGCGCGGCAGCCTGAAGGGCGATCCGAAAACCAGTGACAACGCGCGGGTCAAACGCTTCATCGCCAAATACACCATCAATCCGGCGATTGCCCACGGCGTATCGCATGTCGTCGGTTCGATCGAGTCCGGCAAGATCGCCGACCTGGTGGTATGGAAACCGGCATTCTTCGGCGTCAAACCTTCGCTGATCATCAAGGGCGGCATGATCGCCGCTGCCGCGATGGGCGACCCCAATGCCTCGATCCCCACGCCGCAGCCGGTGCACTACCGGCCGATGTTCGGCAGCTACGGCCGCGCGCTGAAAACTTCGCTGACCTTTGTTTCTCAAGCCGCGTTGAAGAATCCGGCCATCGCCGAGCTCGGCCTGTCGCGCCCGCTGGAAGCCATCCGCAATGTGCGCAGCATCGGCAAAAAAGACATGGTGCTCAATGACTGGATGCCGAAAATCGACGTCGATCCCGAAACCTATCAGGTGCGCGCCAACGGTGAATTGCTGGTCTGCGAACCGGCGCAGGTGCTGCCGATGGCACAACGTTATTTCCTGTTCTGATGATCGACATCAAATCCAGGGCCGGTACCGGACACAGCGCAGCCACGGAGCAGCTGAAGCTGCCTTTTGATCTGCGGCAGAAAAGCCGGCTGCGCACAAAACTGGTTTCGGGTGAAGACGCCTGGCTGCTGCTGCCGCGCGGTGAAATCCTGCGCGGCGGTGATCATCTGCTGGGCAGCGATGGCCGCATCGTTGAAGTAATCGCCGAAGCTGAACAGGTCATTCACGTGGTCTGCGCAGACGCCACCGCGCTGGCCAAAGCCGCCTATCACCTCGGCAACCGCCATGTGCCGGTGCAGGTTGGCGACGGTTTCCTGCGCCTCGCCGCCGATCATGTGCTGGAAGAAATGCTGCGCGGCCTCGGCGCGACGCTGACACCGATGCTCGCGGCCTTCGAACCCGAAGCCGGTGCCTACGGCGGCGGCCATCGCCATCACGAAGAGGACGGCGGACATCAGGGCCGCATCCACGAATATCAAACCACCGGCCAGGTGCGTTCTTCATCATGAGCAATGCCGCACAACTGGCCCGACTGCTGCAACTGGCGAGTCCCGCATTGCCGGTGGGCGCCTACAGTTATTCGCAAGGACTGGAAGCTGCAGTGGAAGCCGGCGTGGTGCATGACGCCGACAGCGCCGGGGAATGGATCGCCGATGTACTCACACTGTCGATGGCGCAGATGGAAGGGCCGGTTCTGTTGCGCCTGCATGATGCGTGGCGCGCAGCGGATTTCGCCGCAGTGGCGCAATGGAACGACTGGTTTCTCGCTGGCCGCGAAACTGCCGAGCTGCGTGCGGAAACCCTGCAGATGGGTTATTCACTGACCCGCCTGCTCGCTGATTTGATTGATGAAAAATCATTTAAAATCAAATACTTATATGATATACCCGAGATTACCTTCCCTGCCGCCTACACCGCGGCCGCCGCGCACTGGCAGATCGAGCGCGAGGATGCGCTGGTCGCTTACCTGTGGTCCTGGCTGGAGAATCAGGTGATGGCTGCGGTCAAGGCGGTGCCGCTGGGCCAGACCAACGGCCAGAAAATCCTGCTGCGCCTGGGCGGACAACTGCCGGCGACGGCAACACGCATTGCCGGCGTCAGCGATGATGCGCTGGGCAACTTCACTCCGGGGCTGGCCCTGTTGTCCAGCCGTCACGAAACGCAGTACAGCCGGCTCTTCAGATCATGAAAAACAACTCTGCTACTCAACCCCTGCGCATCGGCATCGGCGGCCCCGTCGGCTCCGGAAAAACTGCGCTGACCCTGTCGCTGTGCCAGACCCTGCGCGACAAGTACAACATCGCGGTGGTCACCAATGACATCTACACCGAAGAGGATGCGCAGTTCCTGGTGCGCAACGAGGCACTGGTGCCCGAGCGCATCATCGGCGTTGAAACCGGCGGCTGCCCGCATACGGCGATCCGCGAAGATGCCTCGATCAACCTCGAAGCGGTGGCGCGCCTCAATCAGCGGTTCGCCAACCTCGACCTGATCCTGATCGAATCCGGCGGCGACAACCTCGCTGCGACCTTCAGTCCCGAACTGTCCGACCTCACGCTGTACGTGATCGACGTCGCCGCCGGCGACAAGATTCCGCGCAAGGGCGGACCCGGCATCACCAAAAGCGATCTGCTGGTGATCAACAAGATCGACCTCGCGCCGATGGTCGGCGCATCGCTGGAAGTCATGGACCGCGACGCGAAAAAAATGCGCGGGCAGCGGCCCTTCGTCTTCACCAATCTCAAAACCGGCCACGGGCTGGAAACCATCGTCTCGTTCATCGAGCGCGAAGGCCT
>CAZSIR010000118.1:0-9538 GCA_964606765.1 uncultured Bordetella sp.
TGATGAAATCGGTTTCGGTGCGGCGGCCCTTGAACATGTCCTGCGCCATCGACGGGCGCTGGCCATCGGAACGTTTTTTTGCGCCTTCGCGGAGGATTTCCTCGATGCCGGCCAGTGCATCGCGGTTGCCCTCGCCCGCCAATGCCAGCATTTCCGGCTCCATGCCGAGCATGCGCTCCAGCGAATAACCCAGCGCCTGGCCGACGCGCACGGACTGCGAACCGAGACGGATCGACACCGAGCGCGGGCCGTCAGCCGCATCCCGCTGGTTGCCGGAAAGGCCCGTTGCCGCGCACAGGCCGTTGCGCATCGCATTCACCGTCAGCTTGGACCAGCGCTCGCCCCAGAGATTGGTGGTGACCTTGGCGCTGTCCGCAGAACGCAGCAGCGCCGCCACTTCCTCGGCGCGCGGCGTGACGCGGCCATGCGGCTCGCCGACGCGGAACACGGTGTGCTTGTCGCCGCCCAGCGGCACCATGCGCTTGATGCGGCCCGGCGCATAAAGTTCGGCGGCGATCAGGCTGGCGATGCTGCCCAGCGTCTTTCCCCAGCCGACAATCGCCGCGATGCGTTCTTCGTTGATGCAATTCTGCAACGACACGCAGTAACCGTCCGGCGCGAGGTAAGGCTTGATCAGGTGCGTCGCCCATTCCGTATCGTACGACTTGACGCAGATGAAGGCGATGTCCACCGGGCGTTCCTTGCAGAAACGCTGCACTTCGGTGAGATGGATCGCGTTGACCTTGATCGTGTGTTCTTCCTCGGGTGTCATGCCGGAAAGGTGCAGGCCCTGGGTGCGCATGGTTTCAACATGCTCGGGCCAGGGATCGATCAGCGTGACGTCATGGCCGGCGCGGGTCATGTGTCCGCCGGCAATGCCGCCAATCGCGCCGGCGCCGACCACTACAATGCGTTTACCCAAAACAGAATCCTCCAACAGCAAAGTCAAAATCAAAGGCAGCCACAGAGGTCACAGAGAGCACAGAGAACTTCAAAAACCTGCATTCAAAAAATATCAATAAAATCAATAAGTTATTATTTTTTGTTGGTTTTCTCTGTGTTCTCTGTGGCCTCTGTGGCAAGGGGTTTTCGCTTTTTACAGCTTGGCGATGATCGCCTCCGTAAAGCGCTTGGTGCCGGCATCACCGCCGAGGTCACGGGTGACGTGTTTCTTTTCTTCGAGCACCCTGGTCAGCGCCCCTTCGATGCGGTCCGCCGCGGCAATCTCCCCGATGTGGCGCAGCATCAGCACGCCCGAAAGAATGATCGCCATCGGATTGGCGATGTCCTTGCCGGCGATGTCCGGCGCCGAACCGTGCACGGCCTCGAACATCGCACAGTCGAGACCGATGTTGGCGCCGGGCGCGACACCCAGGCCGCCGACCAGCCCCGCCGCGAGATCGGAAACAATATCGCCGAACAGGTTGGCGAGCAGCAGGCCGTCAAAGGTTTCGGGTTTGATCACCAGTTCCATGCACAGCGCATCGATGACCCGGGCGTCGCAGGCGAGGCCGGGAAAATCCTTCGCCACGTCCTGCCCGGTCTTGAGGAACAGGCCGTCGGTGAGCTTCATGACATTGGCCTTGTGGCCGATGGTCATTTTTTTGCGCCCGGTCTTTTTCAGGTATTCAAATCCGTAACGCGCGCAGCGCTCGGTGGCGCCGCGGGTGATGATCTTGATCGCCTCGGCGGTGTTGTCGTCGATCATGCGCTCGTTGCCGACGTAGAGGTCTTCGCTGTTTTCGCGGAAGATCACCAGGTTGACGTCCTTGAAGCGCGAAGCCACGCCCGGATAGTTCTTGATCGGCCGCACGTTGACGTAAAGCTTCAGTTCCTTGCGCAGCGCGATGGCGATGCTCGGATAGTCGCCACGGACTTCCTTGCCGTCCTTGAAGCGCTCGATGTTGATGCGGTAGTTGCCGCCGAAGGGCGTCTGCGTCGGCCCCTTCAGCGCCAGCTTGTTGCGCTCGATGGATTCGAGCACGCTCGCCGGCAGCGCGGTGCCGAATTCCTTTTCGGCGCGCAGGCCGACAAGCACCTCTTCAAATTCCACTTTGGCGCCCGAGGCCTTGATGATGGCGCAGGCTGATCCCACCACTTCCGGCCCGATGCCGTCGCCGGGTACTACGGTTACCTTGTTCAAAACGCGTTCTCCAGATAATGAATCAAAAAAACTGTTGCGGGCCCCTCAGCTCGGGTCGCCGGAACTGCCCAGCGCGCGCAGCCTGGGGATGATGAACGGCAGCGCCACCGAAATCACCGACATCACCAGCAGCGTGACCGTGATCGTGCTGCCGTAGAACACCTTGACGTCGCCGCCCGAGATCGTCATCGCCTGGCGGAAGGATTGCTCCATGATGCCGCCCAGCACCAGTGACAGTACCAGCGGTGCAACCGGGATGTCGACCTTGCCGAAGACATAACCGACGATGCCGAAAATAAGGATCAGCCAGAGATCGACCGTGCTGCCGTTGATGGCGTATGCGCCGATGGCCGAAATCGCGACAATCAGCGGATACAGGATGCCCTGCGGGATGTACAGCAGGCGCACGAACAGTCCGACCAGCGGCAGGTTGAGGATCAGCAGCATCACGTTGCCGACATACATGCTGTCGATCAGGCCCCAGACCAGGTCGGGCCGGCTCTGGAACAGCAGCGGGCCCGGCTGCACGCCGTACATGATGAAGGCACCGAGCATCACCGCGGTGGCGCCGCCGCCGGGCACACCCAGCGTCAGCAGCGGCACCAGCGCGCCGGCCGTATCCGAATTGTTGGCCGACTCCGGTCCGGCAACGCCTTCGATGGCGCCATGACCGAACTCTTCCGGATGTTTGGAAATCCGCTTTTCGGTGGTGTACGACATGATCGAGGCGATGGTGCCGCCGGCGCCGGGCAGCACGCCGATGACAAAACCGATGATGCCGCCGCGCCAGATCGGCCCGATCGAACGTTTCCATTCCTCGCGCGTCAGCCACAGCTTGCCGGTGATTTTCATCGCCGGCGGCGCCGTACCCTTGACCATGTCCTCGAGGCCGCGCAATACCTCCGCCATCGCGAAAAGGCCCACCACCACCACGACGAAACCGACGCCGTCCTGGAATTCCGGGATGCCCATGGTGTAACGCGCCTGCCCGCTCTGCAGGTCGATGCCGATGGTGGCGATCATCAGCCCGAGGATGGTGGCCAGCACGCCCTTGGCCGGCGACTTGCCGGTGAGGGTCGATACCGCGGTCATCGCGAACAGCATCAGCGTGAAATATTCGGCCGGCCCGAACTTCAGCGCGATCGAGGTCAGCGGCACGGCAAACAGCGTCAGGCCGATGACGCCGATGGTGCCGGCGATGAAGGAACCGATGGCGGACACCGCGAGCGCCGCGCCGGCGCGGCCCTTTTTGGCCATCTCGTAGCCATCGATCGACGTCATCACCGAGGCCGCCTCCCCCGGTGTGCGGATCAGAATGGCTGTGGTGGAGCCACCGTATTTGGCGCCGTAATAAATGCCGGCCATCATGATCAGTGCCGAGGTCGGATTCATGCCGTAGGTGATCGGGATCAGCAGCGCGATGCCTGCGGAGGGTCCGATGCCGGGCAGCACGCCGATGATGGTGCCCATCAGCACGCCGACAAAGGTGTACCAGAGGTTGATCGGCTGCAGGCAGACGGCAAAGCCGTTGATGATATGGGTGAAGGTTTCCACGCGCGCCTCAGACCGGCAGGATGCCGCGGGCGAGGTTCACGCCGAGCAGCTGGGTAAAGGCAAAATAGCTGATCACCGAGAACAGCACGCAGGTCAGCACATTCATCAGGTGGCGGCCGCGGTTGAAATACCAGGTCAGCGCCAGCAGATAGATCGTGGTTGAAAGCATGTAGCCCAGCGGCTCAAACGCGAGGATGTAGAGCGCGGTCCAGACCGAAAGGATGACGACCACCCAGTCGTGGCGCTCCCAGCGCCATGCCGGGGCATCCGCCGCTTTCGGTTTTTTGCGGTCACGCAGGATTTCCATCAACAGCATCGCTGCGGAGACCAGCAGGCCGATGCCCAGCAGGCGCGGAAAGGCCTTGGGCCCCAGCGGATCGCCCAGTTCCAGGCTGGGAATCTGCGCCGTGGCCCAGAAATACACGCCGGCCAGCAGCAGCGTGCAGACGAAAATGATGCGGTCAGTCATTGCTGTGTGATCTCCTCCGGAGGTGCGACGACAACGATTTGCCTGTCGCGCATGACCCGCTGCGGCATGCCTGCAGCATCGTTTTTACAGCGGGTTTTACAGTGCGAAATCTTAACCGAGTTCCCCAGTGCCGTGTTGCCGGATCAGGCAATTTGCACCCGTATCGTGGAACCCGCGGCGTTTGATCCCGCTCGAAAAATCCGGAACGTGCATTGATCCGGAGCCCAGCCCAACCAGCGCTGCCATTCCATCTGCCGCATTGAAATGCATTCCAGCCGGAGGCGTTATATCCGCACCCGGCCCAGGCGCCAGAAAAACCTCGCGCGCAGACCTGGCTCAGATACCAGGCACAGAGGCCGGGTCCCGATACCGCAGGCCCCATCAAAACTGTGTTTACAGTGGCGCAAACAAAAACCTGCGCAAGCGGCCGGCCATTTTTCTGTTGACCGGCATCGTCTTGCGCTGAACAATGCCGTGCGGCCTCGTCGTGCGGAAATATTGCAAGTATTTGATTTAATTAATTTATTTATAAAATGCCCTCACAAAAACTGATCACCGGCCTGCAAACCCTGCTCGGCCCCCAAGGCGTGCTGACTGCCGCGGCCGATCTGGAGCCCTATGTCGTCGACTGGCGCGGCGTGTACCGCGGTGCAGCCGCCGCCGTCGCGCGCCCGGCCGATACGGCGCAGGTTGCAGCCGTGATGAAACTCTGCGCCGGGTCGGGCACGCCGCTGGTGCCTCAGGGCGGCAACACCGGCATGTGCGGCGCCTCGGTGCCGAACGCCGGCGGCGGAGAGGTCGTGCTGTCACTGGCACGCATGAACAAAATTCTCGATGTGGATCCGCTGAACAACACGCTGACCGCACAGGCCGGCTGCGTGCTGGCCAGCATCCAGCAGGCTGCCGCAGACGCCGGACGCCTGTTTCCCCTGAGCCTTGGCGCCGAGGGCAGTTGCCAGATCGGCGGCAACCTGTCGACCAACGCCGGCGGCGTCAACGTGCTGCGCTACGGCAACACCCGCGATCTGGTGCTGGGCCTGGAAGTGGTGCTGCCCGACGGTCGCATCTGGAACGGCCTGCGCGGCCTGCGCAAGGACAACACCGGCTATGACCTGAAGCACCTGTTCATCGGCGCCGAGGGCACGCTGGGCATCATCACCGCGGCCACGCTGAAGCTGTTCCCCCGCCCCGCTGCCAATGCCACGGCATGGATGGCCGTGCGCAATCCGGAAGACGCGCTGCAGCTGCTGGCGCTGATGCGCCGCCATTGCAACGACCGCATCACCGCCTTCGAGCTGATTTCGCGGCACAGTCTGGAGCTGGTGTGGCGCCATGTGCCGGGCACGCGCGACCCGCTGGCCGAAACGCATGACTGGTACGTGCTGACCGAACTGGCCGATGCCGGAAATGAACAAACCTTGCGGGGTGATCTCGAAGGAGCGCTGGAAAACGCAATGGAGGAAGCGCTGGTCGTTGATGCGGTGATCGCCGAAAGCCGCACCCAGGCGCAGGCGCTGTGGCATATGCGTGAATCCATTCCGGAAGGCGCTCGGCAGGAGCCGGTGATGGTCTACCGCCACGACATCGCGGTGGCCGTCGGCCGCATACCCGAATTCATCCGCGAGGCGCAGGCGGCGCTGGAGAAACGTTTCCCGGATGTGCGGCTGATCTGCTTCGGCCATCTTGGTGACGGCAACCTGCATTACAACGCCTACCTGCCCGACCGCCTGCGCAGCGACGCCGCGGCGCGTGACGCGCACGATGTCACGGAGACGGTTTATGACATCGTGCAGCAGTACGGCGGCAGCTTCAGCGCCGAGCACGGCATCGGCCTGTCCAAGGTTGCCGAGCTGGCTCGATACAAAAGCCCCGTTGAGCTGGATTTGATGCGCACGGTCAAACGCGCGCTGGATCCGCAGGGACTGCTGAACCCGGGAAAAGTGCTGTAGCGGTTTCAGGCTGCAACAACAAACAGTCCGATCACGCACAGCAGACCGCCAAACCAGACCAGCGAGCGCAATGTCGGCTTGTCATAAAAATAAGCCAGCGTATAGGCCACGCGCAGCCCGACAAACGCCATGGCCAGCGCGTCCACCGATGCCTGCGGCGCCCTGGCCAGATGCGCGACAATCACCGCTGCGGCAAACAGCGGAAACGCCTCGAACCCGTTCAGCTGCGCCCAGTAGGCGCGCTGGTTGTGCGGCTTCAGGCGGTCGACATTGGCACGGGGCGCGGCATTGCTGTAGTCACGACGCCATTTTGAGGTCACCGTCGCCCAATACGGCAACAGGCCGGCAACCAGGATCATCCAGTAAGCGGTGGTCATGCGCACTCCGGTAAGGATCGGGATCTGAAAGCGACAAAGATTGCACGGGAACTTGTAAACAACAATATGGCCATAGACCTGCGGCCACAGGACATGGAGACATTATGAGCAAAAAAATCACCAAACCGGACGCCGAATGGAAGGCAATGCTGACGCCGGAGCAGTTCCACGTTGCACGCAAAAAGGGCACCGAGCGCGCATTCAGCGGGCAGTACTGGGATAACCATGAAAACGGCGTTTACCGCTGCATCTGTTGCGGCGCCGAACTGTTTCGTTCCGGCGAAAAATTCGAATCCGGCACCGGTTGGCCGAGCTTCTGGAAACCCGCAGTTGCGGAAAACGTGGCCACCGAGGAAGACAACGGCTTTTTCATGAAGCGCACCGAAGTGCTGTGCAGCCGCTGCGACGCGCATCTCGGTCATGTGTTCGAAGACGGCCCGAAACCGACCGGCCTGCGCTACTGCATCAATTCCGCTTCGCTGAAATTCGACAAAGAGTGAACCGGGCAGCCCGCCGCGCCTTTGACCAGGCTGCCGCGCAGCTGAACGATGCTTTTGAGCGGGCCGGTCCGTTTCCCGGCCAGGAGGCGACACCGCCCCTGCTCGCCGATGAAATCAGGCAATGCATGGACATCTGCCAACAGCTGGATGCCGATGAAGAAACGCTCCCGCCGGAAGAAGTGGATGAACTGGGCACCCATGCCCTCGAGTGTCTTTCAGACCTGGGGCTGTGGGCCTGGCAGCTGAAACTGGACGACGCCCGCGCCACGACAGAAGATGCCGCGCTCGACATGGCCCGGTGGATCGCCCGCCATGGCGGGCAGATTGCGGTTCTGGAGCCGGTCATCAACGCGCTGGCCCGGCAGGCCAATGGCACGCAGGATTCCTCCGCCCTCGCCCTGTTGTTTGACCGCGCCCGCGGCATCATCGCCCGCACCCCGGCCGGAATCAGTGACGCCGGCGAGGCTTCCGGCCGGCAGCTGTGGCTGGCGCTGCATGTCAACAGTGCGATCATTGCCGCCCGCAGCCAGCAGGCTGAACTGATCCAGACCGCCTGCGACCTGCTTGAGGCGCATTTCCCCCGGCAATGTGCCGCGTTTTACGCAGAAGGCCTGCGTGAGTCCGCAAAGCCGGTCTACGGCGGGCATGTCCGTGACATCCTGCGCGAACGGCTCGCCAAATGGACTCCCCCGGATTAAGCAGGGATAATGCCTGTCCATGAAATTCCTGTTCGACATTTTTCCGGTCATCCTGTTTTTCGGCGCCTTCAAGTTTTTCGGGATTTATGTCGCCACCTCGGTCGCCATTGTCGCCACCGTGCTGCAGATCGGCTGGGTCTGGTTCCGCCATCGCAAAGTCGACAACATGCAGTGGATCAGCCTGGCGCTGATTGTCGTATTTGGCGGCGCAACGCTGTTGCTGCGCGATGAGACCTTCATCAAGTGGAAGCCTTCCGTGCTCTACTGGCTGTTCGCGGTGTCCCTGCTCGTCAGTGAGCTGGCTTTCCGCAAAAACCTGATCAGGGCGATGATGGAGAAACAGGTCAGCGCGCCCGATGCCGTTTGGAAAAAACTGCTGGCCGCGTGGATCGTTTTTTTTGTGGTGATGGGTTTTCTGAACCTGTACGTCGCCTACAATTATTCGACGGATACCTGGGTCAGCTTCAAGCTGTTTGGCGGCATCGGCCTGATGATCGTGTTTGTGATCGGGCAGGCTTTGCTGCTGGCGCCGCACATGAAGGAAAAAGAGGCAGAATGATGCAGCGCTCCCCGGTGCAGCGGCCATGACGGTCGCCGCGGCCATCCGCGAAAGGCTTGCCGGCCTGCAGCCGGAATCGCTTGAAATCACCGACGAGTCGGGAGCGCATGTCGGCCATGCCGGCGCTGCCGGTGGCGGCGGTCATTATCAGCTAATCATCGTTTCAAAGGCGTTTTCCCGACAGCCGCTGCAGGCGCGCCATCGCATGGTTTACGCGGCCCTGGGCACGCTGATGCACAAGGACATACACGCGCTGGCCATCAAGGCCTATGCGCCGGACGAAATCTGATTCATTACAAAGGAGTTTTCATGCATAAAACCACCGCAATCACCCTGGCATTGGCTGTCAGCGCCGCCCTTGCCGCACCCGCTGCCATGGCGCAGGTCGCCAAGGTCAATGGCGTCAATATTCCGCAGGCACGCGCCGACGCGCTGGTCCGCGAAGCCGCGGCACAGGGCCGGCAGGACAATGCGGAGCTGCGCAACCTGATCAAGCAGGAGCTGGTGACCCGCGAAGCCGTGTCACAGGAGGCCGTCCGCCTTGGCCTGAACAAAAATGCCGAGGTGAGCACACAACTCGACCTCGCCCGGCAGGCAGTCCTGAGCCGCGCTTTCGTCAACGATGTCGCCAGACGCAATCCCCCGACTGAAGAGGCGATGAAAAAGGCTTATGAGCAATACAAGGACCAGCCGGCCGCCAGTGAATACAAGGCCAGACACATCCTGGTCGGCTCCGAGGCCGATGCCAAAGCCCTGATCACGCAAATCAACGGCGGCGCGGATTTTGCCAAGCTGGCCGCGGAAAAATCGCGCGACGAAGGCAGCAAGGGCCAGGGCGGTGAACTGAGCTGGAGTCCGGTCAACGGCTATGTGCGCCCCTTCGCCGAGGCCATGATCAAGCTGCAGAAAGGCGCAATGACCGCCGCGCCGGTCCAGACCCAGTTTGGCTGGCACATCATCCGCCTTGATGACAAGCGCCCTTTGAGCTACGAGGCGCTGAAACCGCAACTGCAGCAGGCCGTACAGCAGGAAACCGTGCAGAAAGCCATTACCGATCTGCGCGCCAAGGCCAAGGTCGAATAATCTTTGTTGAATAATTCCCGGGATTGCGGCCTGCAGCCGCAAGCCGGCGGCGGCTGCCCATGACCGGCCCGGTCAACCGGACCGGATTGATTCCGACAGGCTGCAGCAGCAAACAAAAAAGCCCGACCTCAAGAGGCCGGGCTTTTTCTTCATGGGTGCCTGACAATGTCCTACTTTCACACGGGTAATCCGTACTATCATCGGCG
>CAZSIR010000119.1:0-9502 GCA_964606765.1 uncultured Bordetella sp.
GGCGCCTGCCACGGCCAGATGTACAACATGGGCACGCTGCTGCGCCACGGCTCGGAGGCGCAGAAAAAGAAATACCTGCCGAAGATCGCCACCGGCGAACTGCGGCTGCAGTCGATGGGCGTCACCGAACCCACCGCCGGCACCGATACCACCAAGATCAAGACCGTCGCCGTGAAAAAAGGTGACAAGTATGTCGTCAATGGCCAGAAGGTATGGATCTCGCGCATCCAGCACTCCGAACTGATGATCCTGCTGGCGCGCACCACGCCGCTCGACCAGGTCAAGAAAAAATCCGAAGGCATGTCGATCTTCATCGTCGACCTGCGCGAGGCGATCGGCAAGGGCCTGGAGGTGAAGCCGATCCGCAACATGGTCAACCACGAAACCAACCAGCTCTTCATCGACAACCTCGAAATCCCCGCTGAAAACCTGATCGGCGAAGAGGGCCGGGGTTTCAAGTACATCCTCGACGGCCTGAATGCCGAGCGCATCCTGATTGCCGCAGAGTGTATCGGCGACGGCTACTGGTTCATCGACCGCGCAAAGAACTACGCAAAAGAGCGCGTGGTGTTCGACCGTCCCATCGGCCAGAACCAGGGTGTGCAGTTCCCGATCGCGAAAGCCTACGTCAACATCGAAGCCGCCAACCTGATGCGCTACAAGGCGGCCGCGCTGTTCGACGCCAAACAACCTTGCGGCGCCGAAGCCAATATGGCCAAGCTGCTCGCCGCGGATGCGTCCTGGGAGGCGGCCAACGCCTGCCTGCAGACCCATGGCGGTTTCGGTTTTGCCGCGGAATATGACGTTGAGCGCAAATTCCGCGAGACCAGGCTCTACCAGGTGGCGCCGATCTCGACCAACCTGATCCTGTCCTACGTTGGCGAGCATATTCTCGGGATGCCTAGGTCGTTTTAATTATTAACCTCGAACATCGCAATTCGTGTACTAAAATTGACAATTGAAGATCCGGGCTATTATCCAACTATGACCACATTAACTGACGCCGAACTTGAGGCTTTGCTTTCAAACACGGAGTCTGATCTTTCTGAGAGGAAGGAGTCGTGGTCTGGTGATGCGCCTGAGAAAGGTGCGCAAGCCGTGTGCGCGTTTGCTAACGATTTGCCAGGTCACCGTAAGCCGGGGGTGCTTTTTGTCGGGGCAAAAGATGACGGCAGTCCCTCTGGTATTAATGTTTCCGATCAATTACTTCAGACATTGGCGGATATTCGATCGAACGGAAATATTCTCCCGCAACCTGCTCTATTTGTAGAAAAGCGGCGGCTCAAAGGTTCTGATATGGCAATTGTTACTGTTTTGCCTTCAGATGCTCCTCCAGTGAAATTCAAGGGGCGAATTTGGATACGCGTTGGCCCCAGACGTGCCATTGCAAATGCGCAGGAAGAGCGCATCTTGAACGAAAAGCGTCGACATCGTGATCTTCCATTTGACGTTTGTCCTTTGCCAGGATGTCCATTTGAAGAGTTAAATCGCACAGCTTTTGAGGGTGAATATCTGCCAAACGCTTTTGCGCCAGATGTTATCGAAGCTAACGAGCGCACCTTCGAGCAGCGCCTGGCCTCTTGCCGGATGATTTCGTCTGCCGATGAAACAACACCAACAGTGCTGGGTGTATTGACTATAGGTAAAACTCCGAGGACTTGGCTGCCGTGCGCATGGATTCAGTTTCTGCGAATTCGTGGCAAAGAGTGGGGCGATCGAATAGTCGATGAGGACAATATTGAGGGCTCACTTTCAACCATTTTGCGTCGATTGGATGAGAAGTTGAAGGCACATATTTCTACGAACATTGACATTACTACTAGTGAAAAAGAGGGTCGTGAAAGCACCTATCCGCTGGCGGCACTACAGCAATTGACGCGAAATGCGGTGATGCATCGGACATATGAAAACACCAACGCACCTATACGTGTGTACTGGTTTGATGACCGTATCGAGATACACAGTCCGGGCGGTCCATTTGGCATTGTAAACGCAGGAAATTTCGGGCAGCCAGGCATTTCTGATTACCGAAACCCACATATCGCTGAAGCCATGAAGGTGTTAGGTTATGTGCAGAGATTTGGTGTTGGTATTGCAACCGCGCAGCGTGAGCTGAATAAAAATGGCAATCCACTGGCGGAGTTTACTGTCGAGGCCAATACAATACTTGTGACGGTAAGGGGCGGAAAATGAGTGTCCCGATTCTTACGTTTTTTAACAACAAAGGCGGTGTTGGCAAGACTTCTTTGGTTTACCACCTTGCTTGGATGTTTTCAGAGCAAGGCAAGAGAGTTGTTGCTGTCGATCTTGATCCACAGGCAAATCTCACATCTGCTTTCTTGCCAGAGGAGCAGCTTGAGTCTTTGTGGGATGATAAAAACGACTCGTGTGATGCGCGAACTATATTCCAGTGCGTCAATCCTTTGACTAAGGTTGGTGATATCAGTGCCCCGGTGTTGAAGCATATCAACTCACGGCTTAGTCTCGTGCCAGGTGATCTAGGGCTTGCGAGTTATGAGGATTTTTTGTCGCAGGCTTGGCCAAATGCAATGGGGTCGATTAGTCTTTATCGACCATTTCGCGTGCTCACCGCGTTTTGGCAAGTCGCGCAGATGGCGGCAAAGGAGCGTCAAGCAGATTTAATACTGGTTGATGTCGGTCCAAATCTAGGCGCTATTAACCGCTCTGCATTGATTAGTTCTGATCATGTCGTTATCCCGCTGGCGGCTGATCTTTTTTCACTTCAAGGTCTAAAAAACCTCGGCCCGACCTTGCGAAATTGGCGTGCTGACTGGAATAAGCGTGTGGACAACTGGACGGATCCGGAATTCGATTTGCCTGAAGGCCTCATGGCGCCAGTTGGTTATATCGTGCAGCAGCACACGGAGCGGCTATCGCGACCAGTAAAGGCCTATGATAAGTGGGCCGCGCGTATACCATCACTGTATCGGACTAGTGTTCTTGCCGTAGAGGATAAAAAAGTTAAGGTTGAAGCTGACCGACATTGCTTGGCGCGGCTTAAGCACTACCGCAGCCTAGTGCCTATGGCACAGGAGGCGCGTAAGCCGATATTTCAACTCACGTCGGCGGATGGTGCTATCGGAAGTCATTCGTATGCGGTATCAGATGCGCGCATAGATTTTAAAAAGCTTGCGAAAATCATACTTGAACGCATTGATATGGACTGACCATAGCCCAATTCCTCTAAAAATTGAATGTCAATGCTAAAAATGAAGACGTTACTCAATCTATAGGGTAAGACTTCGCTAGAACCGCTTCATCCTCCTTGAAAATGCCAATATTCTTGTTGGCATTTACTTTTCAGTCGTTGATGCTAAACCGATAGGCAGATGAGTAGAGTCTGATTTCATGGCTATGTCTAAATCCAAATTTCCTCTTTCCAACATCACCGTCATCGCCCTCGAACAAGCCGTCGCCGCACCGTTCTGCTCGCGCCAACTCGCTGACCTCGGCGCCCGCGTCATCAAGATCGAACGCCCGAAAGTCGGCGACTTCGCGCGCGACTATGACCAGACCGTGAAAGGCCAGTCAGCCTATTTCGTCTGGCTCAACCGTTCCAAGGAAAGTTTGACGCTGGACGTCAAGCATCCCGAGGCGAAGAACATCCTGGCCAAGCTGATAAGCGAAGCCGACGTGTTTATCCAGAACCTTGCACCGGGTGCGGCCAAGCGGCTGGGGCTGGGTGCTGCGGAGTTGCGCGCAAAACACCCGAAGCTGATCGTCTGCGACGTGTCGGGTTACGGCACGACAGGGCCGTATTCGAAAAAGAAAGCCTATGACCTGCTGGTGCAGGGCGAGGCGGGCGTGCTGTCGCTGACCGGTACGCCGGATTCGCCGGCCAAGGTCGGTATTTCCATTACCGATATCGGTACGGGGCTGCATGCCTATTCCGCGATCCTTGCCGCGTTGTACACGCGCGAACGCACGGGCGAAGGCACACACATCGATCTGACCATGTTTGAAACCATGGCGGAGTGGATGGGGCATCCGCTTTATTACACGCATTTTTCCGGCAAGGCGCCGCGCCGCAGCGGGCCGGACCACGCGACCATCGTGCCCTATGGGCGTTTCAGGACCAAAGACGGCGATGTACTGTTCGGCATCCAGAACGAGCGCGAATGGGCGAACTTCTGCGACAAGGTGCTGGGCCGGCCGGAACTGGCCAAGGATCCGCGTTACGACAACAACAGCAAACGCACTGCCGAGCGTGCTGAAGTCGTCACGTTAATTGAAAACACGTTTGCGCCGTGGACCAGTGATCAAGTGGTGGCGAAGCTGGATGCCGCCGACATTGCCAATTCGCGTCTTAATACGCCGGACCAGGTCTGGGAGCACCCGCAGTTGCAGGCACGCAATCGCTGGCGTGAAGTGGAAACACCCGCAGGTGCGATCCCCGCGCTGCTGCCTGCGGCGACTTTCGAGGGCTTTGAGGCACGCATGGATCCAGTGCCGGCGGTGGGGGCGCATACCGATGCGATCCTCGGTGCGCTGGGTTACGGTGCCGCGCAGATTGCCGAACTGAAAGCGGCCGGGGCAGTTTGACCGTCAGCCCGGAAAATATTCATTAAGTATTTGATTATATTAATTATTTTTTGACACCCGCCGCCTGCCAATTATAAGAACGCAGGTCGAGCAGCAGCTCCGGCTGCATTTCCTTCGGCGAGTTCACGCCGATCAGCGCCATGTCGGTCATCAGTTCGCTGCGCATCAGGTTGATGACATGCTGTGCGCCATGTTCGGCGCCGATGGAGATGGCATACAGGAAGGGCCGGCCGATGAAGACAAAGTCGGCGCCGAGGGCCAGCGCTTTCAGCACGTCGGTGCCACGGCGGATACCGCTGTCCATCATCACTGCCATGTTGCCGGCATTGGCCTTGACGCCGGGCAGCATGCGCAGCGGGCTCACGGCGCCATCGAGCTGGCGGCCACCATGGTTGGAAACCATCACGCCGTCAACGCCGGCATCGCGTGCACGCGCGGCGTCCTGCGGATCGAGGATGCCCTTCAGCACGAACTTGCCTTTCCACAGACGGCGGATCAACTCCACGTGCTGCCATGACAGCCGGTCGCGGCGTCCGGCCTGGCGGTTGAGCGCCGAGATCATCGGCACGCGCGGGCCCATGTTCTCGAAATGCGGCATGCCGTATTTCAGCGTGTGCTTCAGCATTGACAGGCACCAGCGCGGACGGATGCCCATGTCCCAGGCCAGGCGCAGCGAAGGCCGCAAGGGGGTGCTGAAGCCGGTACGTACATTGTTCTCGCGATTGGCGAGCACCTGGACATCAACGGTCATCACAAGCGTGTCGTAGCCGGCCTTTTCGACGCGTTCGAGGAGTTGTTTGATCACGTCATCTTCGCCCGGCAGGTAGGCCTGGAACCAGGCGGTTTTGCCTTCCTGCTTGACGCGCTCCAGCGAGGTCAGTGCCGCGCCGCTGACCACCATCGGAATGTTGTTGCGGGCAGCGGCGTGCGCGAGCGCGACATCGCCGTCGGCGCAGGCCATCGCGGTGCCGCCCATCGGCGGGATGCCGAAGGGCAGGTCGTATTGTTTGCCCATCAGCGTTGTGGCCAGCGAGCGGCCGCCGGTATCGACGAGGGTTCTCGGGATGAACTGTAGTTCGTTCCAGACCGCGCGGTTGTCGTTCATCGAGGCATTGGTTTCGGCGCCGCCGTTGATATAGCCGAAAATCGGGCGCGGGATGCCGCGGCGTGCTGCGTCCTCGAAGTCGTCGAGGGCGAGCATGTGCTGGAGGATGCGCGGGGCTGAAGCGGAGAGCGCCGCAGTGGCGGCGTTTTCGTAACTGACGCTGGTCATGGTTTTTATCGGGTTTTTTTGCAGGAAACCGCGATGATACCCGACCGCGCAATTGTGCTGCTGTCAAGCTGTTGTGCCGCCGGGGTCATCCGTATAATCGGCCGCTTCGCAGTTTTCCTGTGGTCATTTCCCCTTGGTGTTTTCAATATGTGGCTGAAGAATCTTGTGCTTTATCGTCTGCCCGCAGACTGGTCCGTCGATGCAGATGCCCTCGAGCAGAAACTCGCGCAACAACCGCTGCAGCCCTGCGGCGGATTCCAGATGGAAAGTTCGGGCTGGGTCTGTCCGCGTGACGACGGCCGTTTTCTCTACCAGCAGCAGCGCCAGTGGCTGCTGGCCCTGGCCACGGAGCAGAAACTGCTGCCGGCATCGGTGATCCGCCAGGAAGCGGAGGATCGGTCCGTGGCGATTGCCGCGCAGCAGGGGCGCCCGGTCGGCCGCAAGCAGATGCGCGACCTCAAGATGCAGGTGATGAACGAACTGATGCCGCGGGCGCTGGCGCGGCGCCGCACGACCCATGCCTGGGTCGATTCAGCCCATCACTGGCTGGCAGTGGATGTTGCGGGAGACGCCAAGGCGGAGCAGTTCATGGAGGCGCTGCGCCGCGCTGACGACGATGTGCATGCCCTGCGGCTGGAAACGCAGCGTTCACCGGCCGCGGCGATGGCCGAGTGGCTGGTGAAAGGCGATGCGCCGGGCGTGTTCACCATCGACCAGGATCTTGAATTGCGTGCGGCGGATGCCGGCAAGGCCACCGTGCGTTATTCGCGGCATAACCTCGACGGCAAGGAAATCCGTGACCATATCGCCGGTGGCAAGACCGTGGTGCGGCTGGGACTCACCTGGAATGACCGCATATCGTTTGTGCTGACGGAACAACTGCAGGTCAAACGCATCAGCTTTCTTGAAATCCTCAAACGGGAATCCGATGCCGAAGTCGAGGACGAAGGCGAACAGTTCGACATCGACTTTGCGCTGATGACCGGAGAGCTGTCGCTGCTGCTGGCCGACCTGGTCAAGGCGCTGGGCGGGGAAAAGGAAAGAGGCTGAAAGAAAAAAGCCTGAAGACGGGTCTTCAGGCTTCAGAAGCGTTGCCGCCGGATCCGGCGGCGCCGGCTCAGGACTCCGCGGCCTTGCCCTCGACGACACGCAGCTGAGGACGCTCTTTCGGCGCACGCAGTTCGTGCTTGTCGGCGAACAGCAGGTGCTGCGGACCGATTTCGTCAATGGTGTTGCAGCCCAGCAGCGCCATGTTGCGGTGGATTTCGTCGCGATAGATTTCAAGCGCACGCGCCGCACCGGCTTCGCCGCCTGCGGCGACTCCGTACAGCGTCGAACGTCCGACCATCACCGCATTGGCGCCGAGTGCCAGCGCCTTTACTACATCGGTGCCGCGGCGGATGCCGCTGTCCATGAAAATGGTTGCGCGTTTGCCCACGGCATCGACAATTTCCGGCAAAACTTCAATGGGCGACACGATGCCGTCGAGGTTGCGGCCGCCATGATTGGAGACATCGATGCCGTCAGCGCCATGGTCGACCGCGGAAATGGCGTCCTGCGGATCGAGGATGCCCTTGACGATCAGCTTGTGCGGCCAGATCTTGCGCAGTGCATCGAGATCGGCCCAGCTGATCGAATCGGTACGCAGGCTGGCGCGTCCGGGCGGGCCCTTGGTCATTTTTGCCACGGCGGCGGCCGGGTAGTTGGCATACATCGGCATGCCGGTGGTCATCAGGTAGCGCGCCATCACGCCCATCAGCCAGCGCGGATGCGTGGCCATGTCCCACATGTTGCGGGCGTTGAAGCTGAACGGCAGCGTGAAGCCGTTGCGCAGGTTGTATTCGCGGTTGCCGGAGGAAACGCCGTCGACGGTGACCACCAGCGTTTTGTAGCCGGCGGCCTTGGCGCGGTTCACGAGCTCGTGCGACATCGAGCGGTCCGGCCACAGGTACAGCTGGAACCACAGGTCGCCGCCGGCTTCGTCGGCGACACGTTCCATTGCGGTGATCGAGCCGGTGGCTAGCGTGAACGGAATGCCCGCGGCGCGCGCCGCTTTTGCGAGCTTGATTTCGCCTTCGTGCCACAGCAGTCCGGCGACGCCGGTGGGAGCGATGACCAGCGGCATCTTGTATTTGGTGCCGAAAATGGTGGTTTCCTGTGTGCGCTTGGAAACGTCAACGAAGGTGCGGGTACGGAAGCGGATGCGGTCAAAGACTTCGCGGTTGTTGCGCAGCGCGATTTCGTCCTCGGTGCCACGGTCGACAAACTCGAAAAAGCCCCTGGGCACACGCTTCAACGCGATGTCGCGCAGATCGAAAATATTGTAGGCCTTGAGGTTGTTGCTCATGTGTGCTCCCTCGGATGACAGAAACAAGAGTGAATGAGGCTGCGAGTATCGTCAGCCGGGGCAAGACTGTCAAACGTGGATGTGACGGCAGGCGAAGGCAGTTCCATATCATGGAAGACTTTTTTCCGCCAGTCCGTGCATGCCGGTTCGCTGATCAGCCTTTTCCCGACCAAAAGACCACATATTGCAAGCTGGATTCTGCTGCAGGCGGCGGACCGGGCGCGCAATAATCATTAGAATGCCGGTTCATTTTCAGCGCCCTCAGGCGCTTCGGGAGCAGAAATATGTCGGCAAAAACCAGCGATGTAAAAACGGTCAGCATCAGCGAGGGGGTCGCTGTGGTGACGCTGAACCGGCCCCAGGTCATGAATGCGCTGAACATCCAGTTGCGCGAAGAAATCATCCAGCTGGCGCATGCGATGGACGCCGATCCGGATGTGAGCGTGGTCATTTTTACCGGAGCCGGTGAAAAAGCATTCTGTGCCGGCGCCGACCTGAAGGAGCGCGGCCAGAGAAGCACGGAGGAAATGTACAACGAGCGGCGGTTTTTCCGTTCGAAATGGGTCAATGTCATTGCCGGCATGGCAAAACCCACGATTGCCGCCATCAACGGTTATTGCCTCGGCGGCGGACTTGAGGTGGCGCTGCAGTGCGACTTGAGAATCGCATCGGACAATGCAAAGTTCGGCCTGCCCGAAGTGACGCTGGGTTTTTTGCCGGGGGCCGGCGGCACGCAGCGCCTGCCACGGGCGATCGGCCTGCAAAAAGCCAAGGAAATGATCCTGACCGGCAAACACATCGACGCGGCCGAGGCGGAGCGCCTGGGCATCGTGGCACGGGTGGTTTCGCGGACGGAATTGATGCCGGCAGCGCTGGAACTGGCGCGATCGATTGCAAAGAACCCGCGCATCGCCGTGATGCAGGCCAAGGTCGCGCTCAATGCCTCGCAGGAGACCATGCTTTCGGGCGGCGTCCAGGCCGAAAACGAAGCCTGGCTGTCCTGCATGCTGTCGGATACCTGGAAGGCGAAGCTGGAGCGTTTCAAGGACTAGATTTGCTGCGATTGACGGAGCCGCGGCAATAAAAAAGCGGCACAAGGCCGCATTTTTTTGGCGGAGAGGGAGGGATTGTGAGGACATCGCCCTTGGGCGATATCCTCATCCCTCGCTGCCGCTCGGGACCGCCGCGCTGGGCGCGGCGTCCTGCGCAACACGCTGCGCGTGTCGCTGGTCGAACCCAGAGGTTTCGTCCACACGCCCACTACGCCAAAAAAAAGCGGCACAAGGCCGCATTTTTATTGGCGGAGAGGGAGGGATTCG
>CAZSIR010000120.1:0-9486 GCA_964606765.1 uncultured Bordetella sp.
GCGAGGGCTGCGCCAGCAGGTTCAGCGGCGCGACCATGAAGCCGCCGTACATCACACCGATCAGCAGCCGCGCGGTCTGGTAGCTGTTGTGCAGCATCAGCGCGACCTTGTCGCCTTTGCTGAGGCCCAGGCCGAGCAGGAAACGGCAGAGGTCGCGCGAGTCGCGCTGCAGTTCGGCGTAAGTCATGGCCGCGCCGGTTTCGGGTGCGATCAGCCAGATGGCGACTGCTTGCTCCGCGGCGCGACGGTCTACGTAATGACGGATCGTGCGCATACAGGCAGAGGCTTTTACCGCCAAGACGCCAAGAGCGCCAAGAACTGCAAATGCAAAATCTTCAGCAACAAGGAAAACCGGACGCTGATTGTTTTGATTTCTGGCATTTCGTTTTAAATGGTTTTCTTGGCGTTCTTGGCGCCTTGGCGGTGAACGGGTTTCAGGCCCCGTATTTTTTACGATAGTCGCCGAAAATGTCATCCACCGACGGTTCGCGCGGCGGGATGGTGCGCACGATGCGCGTGGTGTTCATGAAGTGCCGGTAATTCAGGTTCTCGGAGAAGCTGTTGCCGCCCCAGGTGCCGCAGCCCATGGTCAGCGAGAACGGCAGGCCGTTGTCGAAGCTGCCGCCGTTGGCGATGGCGTGGGCCTGGTTAACGATCACACGGCAGACCGTCATTTTCATGCCAAGTATTTGAATTTGTTCATTATTTTTTGTGTGTATGCCGCAGGAGTGCCCGTCGCCCTGATAGTCGTAAATGGCTCGCAATGTGCTGAAGGCACGGTCGAAATCGCGCGCCTTGTAGAGCGTCATCACCGGCGAGAGTTTTTCGCCGGAGAAGGGCGCGCTGTTGCCGGTGCCGGTTTCTTCAACCAGCAAGCATTTCGCGCTGACGAGGGCGGGTCGCGTCAGTCCGGCCACCGCGCAGATTTTTTTCACCGATTGTGCGGTGATCGCGGGCGAGAGTTTGCCGCCGGGGAACATCGCGGCTTGCAGCGTGGCTTTTTCGTTTTCATTCAGCAGCGCGCCACCAACCGCGGTCAGTGCCGAAATCATCCTGTCGTACACCGCGGCGTGGATGATCACGCTGTTTTCGGAGGAACAGCTGGTTGCGTTGTCGAAAATTTTCGAGCGCATGATTTTTTCTGCGGCGTCATTGATGTCGGCGGATTCATCGACGATCACCGCAACGTTGCCGGCGCCCACGCCCAGTGCCGGGGTGCCGCTGGAGTAGCCGGCGCGCACATTGGCCTGCGAGCCGGTGACGACGACGAGGTCCGCCTGCTTCATCAGTGCCTGGCTCAGCTCCTTGGTCACCGGCTGCGGCAGCATCTGCACCAGGTCGGCCGGTGCCTTGATGCGTGCAAACTCCGCGTGGATGAATTCCAGCAGTTTTGCCGCCGTCGAGCAGCCCTTGGGCGAAGGCGAGAGGATCACCGCGTTGCCGCACTTCAGCGCATTGATGATGTTGTTGGCCGGCGTCGCGCCGGGGTTGGTTGAGGGCACCACCGCAGCGACGACCCCGACCGGGCGCGCGATCTCGGTGATGCCAAGCTCCGGCAGTTCGGCCAGAACGCCGGTGGAAATCGCGCCCTTCAGGTCGCGCAGCAGGCCCAGCGTCTTGCGGTGGTTCTTGTTGATCTTGTCCTCCACGGTGCCGAGCCCGGTATCGCGCACGGCAATTTCCGCGAGCATCCGGTTGCGGCCGGGTTCCATGATGGCCCAGCCGGCGGCGGTGACCAGCTCGTCGAGCCGTGTCTGCGGATATTCCGCGATCGCAGCCTGGGCGCGGCGTGCGCGGCTGACCAGCCCCGCGACGGTCTGCGCGGCGGCTGAGGGGGCCTGGGTTTCAACGGCGGGCATGCGGGTTCTCCGGTTTACAGCGGTTTCTGCGCCTGCTGCCGCAGGTGGCGAAACAGCGGATAGATCAGCGTGATTATAGCGACGCACATGATTGCGCTGGCGACGGGCCGGGTGAAGAACACGGTCCAGTCGTTGCTGAAACTGATCATGGTGGTCATGAAGTTGTTTTCCGCCAGCGGGCCGAGGATCACGCCCAGCACCATCGGCGTGATCGGGAAGCGGAAACGCTCGAACAGGTAGCCGACGATGCCGAAGACCACCATCAGCCAGACGTCGGTAAGGCTGTTGCGCGCGGCAAAGGCGCCGAGCAGGCAGCACATCACCACGTAGGCCGAGACGATGACTTCCGGCAGGTCGAGCACCTTGACCATGAATTTGGTCGCGAAATAGCCGATCACGCACATCACGACGATGCCGACGAACACCGAGGCGAACATCGCGTAGATGATGTGGCTCGAGGTCTGGAACACCTGCGGTCCCGGCTGCAGGCCGTGCAGCAGGAAGGCGCCGAGGATGATTGCGGTGGCGCCGCTGCCGGGAATGCCCATGGTGACCAGCGGGATGATGGCGCCGCCGACCGATGCGGTCGCCGCCACCTGCGGTGCGACAATGCCCTCGGGAACGCCGCTGCCCATCTTGTGCCGGTTTTTGCCGTACTGGCTTTCGATGCCGTAGGACAGGAAGGAGGCCACCGTTGCGCCGGCGCCGGGCACAATGCCGATGATGATGCCGGCCAGTCCGCCGCGGATGAAAGTGGCCTTCATCGCCAGCGCTTCGGCCAGCCGCGGCAGGCGGGTGCGGATGTCGCCGACCTTGTCGAGCTGCGGCGAGCGGAAACCCTGTTCCAGGCGCATGAAGACCTCACCCAGGCCGTAGGCGCCCACCATCACCACCAGGTAGTCGATGCCGTCGGCGAGTATCGGCACGCCGAAGGTGAAGCGGTGCGCGCCGTACGTGTCGTCGACGCCGACGGTGGCGAGCAGGATGCCGGCGCAGAGGCTGATCAGCGCATTGGCGAGCGAGCCGCTGCCCAGCGAAACCACGCTGGCGAGGCCGAAGAAAATGATCGCGAAATATTCAGGCGAGGAAAACGTCAGCGCGATTTTTGCCACCGGCTGCGCCAGCAGCACCATGGTTGTCGCGGCGACCATGCCGCCGAAAAAAGCCGCGATCAGCGTCCAGCCCAATGCTTTCGCGGCTTCGCCCTTGCGCGCCATCGGATAACCGTCCCACAGCAGCGGCACATCGATGGGCTCGCCGGGCACGCGAAACAGGATCGAGGTCCAGGCGCCGGCATAGGTGCCCGATACATACATCGCGGTGAGCAGGATGATTGCCGGGGTGACGGCCATGCTGTAGGTGAAGGGCAGCGCCAGCACCACCCCCATCACCAGCGTCAGCCCGGGCAGCACCGCCACCAAAAGGCCGAGCACGATGCCGGTGACCAGGAACAGCAGATTCACCGGCTGCATGACCTGCAGGAAGCCCTGCGCCAGCAATACCAGGCTGTTGTCCATTCAGCGGATGCCCATCAGCTGCATCAACAGTAGGGTGACTTCGGCGAACGCGCCGCTGCCGATGGGCAGGGACACGTAAACCAGTTTCATGAAAATGAACATCAGCAGCAGCGCGCCGCCGAGGCTCAGCGCGGCGATGATTTTGCGCCTGCGGTAGCCGCCGATGAGGAGAAACGCGGCGAGGTAGGTCGCCGTGGTCAGGAAAAAACCGGTCGTGCCGACGAGTGCGACATAAGCCACCGTCGCACCCATGCCGGCCAGCAGGCGCCAGGGGTGACCGGCGACCGCTTCAGATCCGGTCGCATCATTGCTGCCGGCGATGCCTTCCAGCACGCCGCCGGGGTCGGCATGCGGATTTTTCGACAGCAGGATGCGCGCGATTTCGCAGGCGCAGACGAGGATCAGCAGGCCGAGGACCAGTTTTGGCCAGAAATCAGGACCCAGGGTGCCGGCGCGGCGGTGGAATTCAAATTGCGTGGCGGAATAAAACAGGAACAGGCCGATGCCGCCGGCAATTGCGTAAGGCGCCAGCCGGCGCAGACGGGCTTGATGCGGGATGGGCATGTTGGCCGTTGCCTTGCCTGCCGCTGCGCTTCCCCGAGGGGGACGCAGCGGCAGGGCGCTCAGTTTTTCGGCGCGTACTTGCGCATCGCGTCGAGTTCACCCTTCATGAATGCCGCCGCCGCGGCTGCCGGCACGAAGCTGTCGGCATCGGCGAACTGTTCCTTGAGCCAGTTCTTGTAATCGTCAGTGGCGGCCACTTTCGCCAGCGCGTCGGATACGGCTTTGACGCGTGCGGGATCAGTGCCGGCTTTCATCAGCACGGCGCGAAACTGGTTGATGATGATGTCGTGACCGAGTTCCTTGCCGGTGGGCACGTCCTTGAACGCGGGGAAGCGTTTGTCGGCGAATATCACCACCGGCCGCATCTGCTTGCCGTCGAGAAAGCTCTTGACGTCACCCAGCTGCTCATAGACCAGGTCGGCATGGCCGCCCAGCACGGAGGTGTAGCGTTCCGCCGGTTTGGGGAAGGGCACGGACTGCATTTTCAGGCCCTTGCCGGTGAAATAGATGACATGCAGGTCATCGGCGCTGCCAAACCCGGTGACACCGACTTTCAGCGGGCGCTTTCTGGCTTCGGCTTCGACATCCTTCCAGGTTTTCAGCGGGCTGTTTTCTGCGACAAAAAAGGCGGAAGGCTGCTGGATCATGACGGCGGCCGGCGTGACATCGCTGAGTTTCCACTTGGTCGCGGCGTCGAGCTGAAGCGCAATCGTGTCGGCGATGAACACCGAGATCGAGTAGCCGTCGCTCGGCGCGGTCAGCATCTTGGTCAGCCCGGTCTGTCCGGTGGCGCCGGCGACATTGATGACCGGCAGCGAGACGCCCAGGGCTTTTTCCAGACCCGGCGCGATTTTGCGCGCGAGCTGGTCGGCGCCGCCGCCGGGGCCCCAGGGCACGACAAATTCGATGGGGCGGGTGGGATATTTTTCCTGCGCAACCGCGGGGGCGGTCACGGCAAGCGCGCCGGCTGTGCTGATGCAGGCCGCGAGCAGGAAGCGCTGCAAAGTGGCGGTAGTCATGCGATCTCCTTTGGCTTGTGTTGGGACTGCAATGTGCGCCGGTTATTTTTTGTATGGCGATGGTCAAGGTGCTGCGGTTGCAGCCATCGCGTTGCGCGCAGAGCAAGATTAGTGAAAGGCCTGATCAAATGCAAACGCTTTCATTTGTGCCCCGCCGCAAGCGGAGGCAATTCCGTGACAACTGCGGAATACGCATTAAAAACAATGCGCTGTAAATGTGTTGCCATGGTTTGGGACGGGCCGGGGCGGCCACGGCGACAGGCAGATTGCTCACGCTTGCTTGGCGCCGGCTTCCGATCGCAGTGCGTCCCGTGCCAGCGCTTTGAGAGGCATGCCGCTTTGCTGTGCGCGCTTGAGAAAAATTGTTAGACTCCGGCTTCCGCAAAACGACCACACCAGTTTATGAAATGGCAGAAAAAAAGCACTTCAAATTCCAGGGGAAAATCGTTTTCGTCGGTTTCGGTTCGGTCGCGCAGGGCGTACTGCCGCTGTTGCTGCGCCACATCGACATGCCGAAAGAACGCATTTCGATCATCACCGGCCACGACCGTGGCCGCGCCGAGGCCGAAGGCTTCGGCATCCGTTACGAAATAAATCCCCTCACGCGCGAAAACTATCGCGCGATCCTTGGCCCGCTGCTGGACAAGGGCGATTTCCTGGTCAATCTGTCGGTGGATGTGGCGAGCTCGGCGCTGATCGAGTTCTGCTGCGAAAAAGGCGTGCTGTATACCGACTCCTGCATCGAGCCCTGGGCCGGGGGGTATACCGACCAGTCCGTGTCGGCATCCCGCCGTTCCAATTACGGCCAGCGCGAGGAAGTGCTGGAGCTGCGCAGGAAATTCCCCAGGGGTGTCACAGTCATTCCGACCCACGGCGCGAATCCCGGACTGATTTCGCATTGGGTGAAGCAGGGGCTGGTCAATCTGTCGCGCGACATTCTCGGCCGCAGCGACATTCCGCAGTCCAGGTCGGAATGGGCGCGGCTGGCGATGGAACTGGGCATCAAAAGCATTCATTGCTCGGAACGGGACACCCAGGTCGCGAGTCCGCGCAAGCAGCGCGGTGAATTCGTCAACACCTGGTCGGTGGACGGTTTCATCGGTGAAGGTTCGCAGCCCTGTGAGCTGGGCTGGGGCAGCCACGAAAGGCATTTTCCGCCCGAGGGACGCGAACATGATTTCGGCTGCAAGGCGGCGATTTATCTCGACCGTCCGGGCGCATCGGTCAAGGTGCGCACCTGGACGCCGAACGAAGGCGGGTTCCACGGGCTGCTGATCACCCATGGTGAAGCGATATCGATTTCGGACTACCTGACGGTTCGTGAAAATGACCGGGTGGTTTACCGCCCGACCTGCCATTACGCCTACCATCCCTGCGACGACACGGTGCTGTCGGTGCATGAACTGGCCGGCAAGAACTGGGTGGGACAGCAAAAGCGCAGGCTCTATCGCGATGAAATCACTGATGGCATCGATGAGCTCGGCGCCCTGCTGCTGGGGCACAAAAAAGGCGCCTACTGGTACGGTTCGCAGCTGTCGATCCAGGAGGCACGCAAGCTGGCTCCGTATAACAATGCCACCAGCCTGCAGGTTGCCGCGGGCGTGCTCGGCGGCATCGTCTGGGCGATGGAAAACCCGCAGGCCGGCATCATCGATCCGGATGACATGGATTACCGCCGGGTGCTGGAGGTCGCTGCACCCTATCTCGGGAAAATGGTCGGCGCCTATACAGACTGGACGCCGCTGCAGGGCCGCAATCATCCTTTCCTGGAAGACCTGGATACGGCCGACCCCTGGCAGTTCAAGAATATCCGCGTGAGCTGAGTCCGGTGCGCCATCCGCGATCCGCACAACGAAGGCATCGCAGATGACAGCCACCGCCAGCCACGCCGGAATCAGCGAACCTTCCGCCTGGGTGCTGCGCTGGGCGCCGCTGGTGCGTAGCGGTGGCCATGTTCTTGATGTGGCCTGCGGCAGCGGTCGCCACAGCCTTTTTTTTGCTGCGCGCGGACATCCGGTGGATGCGGTTGACCGGGACGTGGCGGCGATTGCCGGGCTGATGCCGCAAACCGGAATCACCGCGATGTGCGCTGACATCGAATCAGGTCCCTGGCCCTATGCCGATCGCAGGTTTGATGGAATCGTCGTGACCAATTACCTGCATCGCCCGCTGTTCCCGGCCCTGATGGCCGCGCTGGCACCGGGGGGCTTGCTGATTTATGAGACGTTTGCGCAGGGCAATGAAGTCTATGGCCGGCCTGCGAATCCGGATTTTCTGCTGCAACCGGGAGAATTGCTGCGTGTCGTGGGCGCCGCCCGGGTGCTGGCCTTTCAGGAGGTTTATGTCGACCAACCCAGGCCGGCTGTGGTGCAGCGCATTACGGCGCGGGTCGAGGTCTGAGCAAACTGCCAAAATCCTTTTAAATTCAGATGGTTTTCGCGCCGCAACAAGCATGGCTTCAAATTGACCTGACCAGAGGCAGCCGGTAAAATCCGACGGTTTACTCAGGCCGGACAGGAAATGCGGGTCAAGTTCGTTGCAGGCAACTGGAAAATGAATGGCAATGCGGCCGCGAACACGGCTTTGTTGCAGGTTCTGGTGCCGGCGCTGGCTGAAATTTCCGGTGTTGAAACGGCAGTCTGTCCCCCGCATGTCTATTTGTCGCAGGTCAGACAGCTGCTCAATGGCGCCGGCACGGCGCTGGGTGGCCAGGATCTGTGCCAGTTCGGCAATGGCGCCTATACCGGCGGTGTTTCGGCGGCGATGCTGGTCGATCTGGGCTGCAGTCATGTGATTGTCGGGCATTCCGAGCGGCGCACGCTGTTTGGCGAGTCGGATGCCCTGGTGGCGGAAAAGTTTATGGTGGCGCAGCAGGCCGGGTTGCTGCCGGTCTTGTGTGTGGGTGAAACACTGGCCGAGCGCGAAGCCGGTGAAACCGAAAAGGTCGTGGCCAGACAGTTGCAGGCGGTGATTCAGTCGTGCGGTGCTCCGGCGTTGCGCAAATCAGTGATTGCCTATGAGCCGGTTTGGGCAATCGGCACCGGTAAGACGGCAACGCCGCAGGAAGCGCAGGCGGTGCATGCCTTTATCCGCGGCCAGGTGGCAAATGCGGATGCAGCGGTGGCTGCGGCAGTGCGGATTGTGTACGGCGGCAGCGTGAAGGCGGGCAACGCCGGGCAGTTGTTCGGCATGCCCGACATTGATGGCGGCCTGATCGGCGGTGCCGCGCTGGTGGCTGAAGAATTTGCTGCGATCTGCCGGGCGGCGGCGCAGAAACATGCAGGCGGAAAAGATTAAGGCGGACAAGGCATGGAAGTCGTGATTCTGGTGGTACATGTGGTTGCTGCACTGGGCATCATCGGGCTGGTATTGCTGCAGCATGGCAAAGGCGCCGACATGGGGGCGGCATTCGGCAGCGGTTCGGCCGGCAGCGTGTTTGGTTCCTCGGGTTCGGCCAATTTCCTGAGCCGTACGACGGCAGTGCTGGCGACGATATTTTTTATTTCGAGCATCAGCCTGACCATATTCTCTTCGAAGAAAAGCGTGGACAAAGGCATCATGAGTCAGCCTGCTGGGCAGACTGCGCCGGCGCCGTCATTGCCTGCACAGATTCCGGCGCCGCCGGCAACTGCTCCGGCGACTGCAGTGCCAGTGCCCGCGCCGGCCGCTGCGGTGCCGGTACCCGCACCGGCGGCTGAAGCTGAATCAAAGTCGGGAGGCGTGCCGAAGTAGCGTGGTAAACGCCGGGGCTGGGCTGGTGCAGCAGCGTCGCCGGTTTTAGGGCTGTAACAGATTGGTCGACGTGGTGGAATTGGTAGACACGCCGTCTTGAGGGGGCGGTGGCGAAAGCCGTGAGAGTTCGAGTCTCTCCGTCGACACCAGACTGAAGTAGTGGTGTAGCAGTGCAGGGGCCGCCCGCGGTGCGGGTCGCAAAGTTTCACGTAACGTTGCAGAAGGCAGCAGATGCTGGAAGGTTATTTTCCGATTCTGATGTTCATCGCTGTAGGCCTCGCCTTCGGCGTCGCTCCGGTTGCCGCCGGCTGGATCGCCAGCCGTGTTGTCGGGTCGCACAAGCCCGGCGAACAGAAACTGTCTCCCTATGAGTGCGGCTTCGAAGCCTTCGAAGACGCCCGCATGCGTTTTGATGTGCGTTATTACCTGGTCGCGATCCTGTTCATCCTGTTTGACCTTGAGATCGCATTCCTATTTCCCTGGGCCGTGGTGCTGCAGGAAATCGGTCTGTTCGGTTTTTTCGCAATGATGATATTTCTTGCCATTCTGGTTGTCGGTTTTATTTATGAATGGAAGAAAGGCGCATTAGAGTGGGAATGATGAGGTAATTCATGGGCGTCATCGAAACCATCAACGAAAATCTCAACGACCGCGGTTTCATCACCACGTCGGTGGATTCTCTGGTCAATTGGACGCGCACCGGCTCGCTGTGGCCGATGACCTTCGGTCTGGCCTGCTGTGCGGTGGAAATGATGCATGCCGGTGCTGCGCGTTATGACCTTGACCGTTTCGGCA
>CAZSIR010000121.1:0-9412 GCA_964606765.1 uncultured Bordetella sp.
TTGAACAGATTGCCCTCCTTGCAGGCCACCGTCCATTCGATGCGCCGCTGCGGCGGCATGAAATCAATCAGCGCTTCCAGCCCGCGCGTGGTGCAGGGATGGGCGCCGACAATACCCCCTTCCGCCAGTACGCACTGCACATAGGCCGGCTCCCTGACCGCCCCCATGTCGAGGAAAGCCTCCACCATGCGCACAAAAGGCACCGCCCACACCGACAGATGCGGCTTCACGCCGGCATCGGTCATGCCCTTGGCCAGAAACAGGCAGGTCTCGGTGCTGTTCTTGTAGATCTTGTTGGTGGTGAGAAATTTCTTCGCCACCGGATCGTAGGCGTCGATGTTGCTGCTGCCGGTGTCCACAGCCGCAAAGTCCGGGCGGGTTTTGCTTTTCTGCCCCATCAGCCTGATGTGGGCCAGGCGGTTTTCATCCTCGTTGACGGTGATCTGGCCCAGCGTGGAGTCGATCAGGATGTCGCATTTCTCGCGGATCTTCGCCACGATCTCGGCATAGACCTCCGGCGTGTGGCATTTGCCGCCATCGGGATTGCGCGCATGGAAATGGATGATCGAGGCGCCGGCTGCACGGCACTCGGCGGCAGTCTCGGCGATTTCATCCGGCGTGAACGGCACGTTTTTGTTGATGTCGCGCGACATGTATTCATTGACGCGCACGGTGATGATCAGTTTTTTGAGCATTCAAACTCCAAAATCAAAGTCTTGAGCCACAGAGGTCACAGAGAAAAACTAAAAATCCTGGTTAGAGCAGCGATCATTACCGGCGCCCTCGCCTTGCCACAACACTCTCTGTGTCCTCAGTGACCTCTGTGGCAAGGGTTTCAGTTTTTTACAGTATTCACCCGCTTGCAAACATCAAGGAACAGATGCCCGTCCGTTCCCAGCACGATGGCCTGCACGCCGCGCTTGCGCACTGATTTTCCGTACACCGGATCCGGCTTGTTGCCGATGGTGGTCATCACGTATTTGCCGTGTTTGCGCGCGGCGGCCACGACTTTCTCCAGCGCAGCGGACATTTTCGGCTCATCAAAGGTCGCGTGCGGCACCCCCAGCGCGATGGACAGGTCGGTGGGGCCGATGAAAAACACTTCCAGGCCCTGCATTGCGGCTATGGCTTCAAAATCCTGCAGCGTGGCCGTATCCTCGATCAGCGGAATCACCATCATTTCGTCATTGGAGCTGCGCACATGCGCATCCCAGTCGCCCGGCGCATAACCGGCCGAGCGCACGATGGTGCAGGCTCCGCGCTCGCCTTCCGGCGCATAACGGGCATAACGCAGCGCCTCGGCGCAGTTTTCACGGTTGGCATGCGACACTGCAATGCCCGCAGCCCCCATGTTCATCAGCTTCAGGATCATGGTGCGGTCAACGTCGGCAATGCGCACGAAGGGCGTGATGCCGGCCGCATCGGCGGCACGGATCACATGGGCGCAGCGGTCCAGGTCCAGAGCGCTGTGCTCCATGTCGACGATCACGAAGTCGATGCCGGCAGCGGCAGCCAGTTCGGTGATGATCGGACTGCCGGTGAACAGGATCAGGCCGGTGACGGTATCGCCGCGTTGCAATGCGGCACGAATCGGATTTTTCATAAGAAGCCGGGCTTTCAGAGGAGGCGCCGAGATTACTCCGCACGATTCAACTGGGCAAGGCACGCAACCGTGACTGCAAACCGCGGAATATGGTAAATAAGCCCCTCGATTTTTCCGAGATCAAACCTCCCATGACCACTGTTTCCGCATTGACCGCCGAAATCGCCTCTTTCATCACCGGCACCAGGGCAGCACGCATTCCCAAGGAGGTCATGCACCTCGGCAAACGCTCGCTGCTCGACGGCCTCGGCCTGGCACTGGCCGGCAATGCCGCCGAATCCGGCCACATCGTGCGCAGCTACCTGAAAACCCTTGGCGTTCCGCTGGACAGGGGGGCCACGGTAATCGGCACCGCTTTGAAGGCGCCGCCGCGTTTTGCCGCTTTCGCCAACGGCATCGCGATCCACGCCGACGATTACGACGACACCCAGCTCGCCGTCGCCAAGGACCGCGTCTATGGACTCCTCACCCACCCCACCGCGCCGGCCCTGCCGGCGGTGCTGGCGATTGCCGAGCGCGACAACCGCTCCGGCCTCGACCTGCTGACCGCGTTCCAGATCGCCGTTGAAGTCGAAACCAAGATTGCCGAAGCCATCAACCCGCGGCATTACGCCGACGGCTTTCATTCCACCGCGACCATGGGCGCCATCGGCGCCGCGGCCGGCGCCGCACGCCTGCTCGGCCTCAATGCCGCTCAAACCGCACAGACCCTGAGCCTCGGCGCCAGCCAGGCTGCGGGCCTGCGCGAAAACTTCGGCACCATGACCAAACCCTTTCATCCCGGCCGTGCCGCGGAGTCCGGCGTGCTCGCGGCCGAACTGGTCAGACTCGGCTGGACCGCTGCGGCCAACGGCCTTGAAGCGAATCGCGGCTTTTTCAAGGCGGCCGGCGGCGGCTACGACCCGAAGGCCATACACGGCAAACTCGGCAAACCCTGGACCTTCGCCATGCCCGGCGTGTCGATCAAACCCCACCCCAGCGGCTCGCTGACCCATCCCGGCATGGGTGTCATGCTTGAACTGGTAATCAAACACGACATCAAACCTTCGCAAGTTGCAAAAGTCCGCGTCGGCACCAACCGCCACATGCAGAATACCTTGATTCACAGACGCCCGAAAAACGAGCTGCAGGCCAAGTTCAGCATGGAATTCTGCATGGCCATCCTGCTGCTCGAACGCAAAGCCGGACTCGCCGAGTTCACCGATGCCATCGTCAACCGCGCCGACGTGCAGCGCATGATCGGCAACATCGAATTCGGCGTACACCCGGAAGCCGAAGCCGCCGGTTATGAAAAAATGACCACCATCATCGACATTGAATTGAAGGACGGGCGCACCATCGGCGGCAGCGCCGATTTCGGCAAGGGCAGTCCGGCCAATCCGATGAGCGACGATGAAGTCGCGGGCAAATTCATCGAATGCGCGACCTGGGGCGGATTGTCGAAAACGAGTGCCGGGAAAATCATCGACCTGGTCTTCAATCTTGAAAAAGTCCGCGGCACCCGCGAACTGACCCGGCTGCTCGCCATCGGCGCACCCCGCAAAACCGCGGCCCGCGCGAAAAAATAGACTAAAATGCCGTTCTTCTGAAACACCGTTCTTTCTGGAGCATCCATGAACAATCTGCCCCGCATCGGCTTCATGCTCGGCGACGTTACCGGCATAGGCCCCGAGATCGCCGTCAAGCTGCTGGCTTCCGGCAAACCCGCTGAGGTCGCGAATGTGGTCATCATCGGCGATAAGCGCGTATTCGACCTCGGCATGCGCAATGCCGGCGTCAAAGTTGCCCATACCGTTTACCGCAGCATCGACGAGGTGACCTGGCCGCGCCAGGACCTGCCGCTGCTGGATCTCGGCAACACCGATCCCGCCAGGTTTCCGCAGGGGATGTCTTCCGATGAATCCGGCAAACTCGCCGGCGACACCCTGAAAGTGATGATCGACTTCGCGCTGGCCGGCAAACTGGACGGCATCTGCTTTGCCCCGCTGAACAAGGGCGCGATGAACCGCGGCGGCTGGAAATTCAACGACGAGCACCAGATGTTCGCCAAGCTGACCGACCACAGCGGCTTTTTCGGCGAGATGAACGTCATCGACCAGTTCAGCACCTTCCGCGTCACCTCGCATGTGGCGCTGCGCGAAGCGGTGACCATGATCACCCCTGAACGCATCACCGCCGCCGTCAATCTCGCCAACGACACACTGCGCGCCACCGGCAAAGCCAGCCCGCGCATCGGCGTCGCCGCGCTGAATCCGCACAATGGTGAAAACGGCCTCTTCGGCGACGAGGAAATCCGCATCATCCGCCCCACCGTCGACATGCTGAAATCCGGCGGCATCAACTGCCAGGGCCCGATTTCATCCGACGTGATTTTCCTGAAAGCGGTGAAGGGCGACTTCGACGGCGTGGTCATGATGTACCACGACCAAGGACAGATCGCGACCAAGCTGCTGGGATTCAACAAGGGCGTCACCGTGACCGCCGGCCTCAAAACCGTGTTCACCACGCCCGCACACGGCACGGCCTACGACATCGTCGGCCAGGGCAAAGCCGACCCCGGCGCCATGGAGCACGCATTCACGCTGGCGGCAAAACTGGCCGCAGGTCGCAAGGCAGCAAAGGCCGCCATCGCAGCAGCCTGAGTCTGATATCCGCTTCACCATAATCAACCATAAACCGGAGGAAACCATGAACAAACCCCTGATCTCGAAACTGCTGGCAGGCGCGGTACTCGCCGCCTTTGCCGCGCAGGGCATTGCCGCTGAATGGCAGCCGAACAAGCCGATTCGCATGCTGGTGGGCTTTGCGCCCGGCGGCGGCACCGATACCACGGCCCGCGCGATGGGCAACAAGCTCGGCGAGCGGCTGGGCCAGCAGATCATCATCGACAACCGACCCGGCGCCTCGGGCAACATCGCCACGGAAATCACCGCCAATGCCACGCCTGACGGCTACACCGTGCTGATGGGCACCATCGCCGCGCTGGCGATCAATCCTTCGCTCTACAAAAAGCTCGCTTTCGATCCGCTGAAGGATGTGCTGCCGGTATCGCAGGCCGTCGATTCGACCAACATCCTCGTGGTGCATCCTTCGGTGGCCGCGAAAAACGTGACCGAACTGGTTGCGCTGGCCAAAACGAAATCGCTCAATGGCGGCTCGTCGGGTGTCGGCGGCGCCGGCCATCTCGCACTCGAACTCTTCAACCTGCAGACCGGCACCAAGATCGTCCACGTGCCGTACAAGGGCGGCGGTCCCTCGATCGTTGACCTGGTGGCCGGCAACATCAACCTGATATTCGCCACTGCAGCAAGCGCCGTGCCGCATATCAAATCAGGCAAACTTCGCGCACTGGGCGTGACCACGGCAAAACGCTCGGCCCTGGTGCCTGAATTGCCGACCATCGCCGAGGCCGGCGTCAAGGGCTTTGACGCCAACAACTGGTACGGCGTGCTGGTGCCGGCGAAGACGCCGCGCAACATCATCGACCGCCTGAACAAGGAAATAGTTGCCGTCCTGAATCTGCCGGACGTCAAGAAAATCCTCTTTGCCTCGGGCCTCGATGCCGCCCCGACCACACCGGAAGAGTTTGGCCGTTACATCAAGTCTGAAAAGGACAAATGGGAAAAAGTGATCAAGGCGGCAAACCTGTATCACACCAACTGAAGAAAAACTAAGCTGTTGGTTTAGATATAAGCCTGCGGAGCGATGGCTCCGCAGGCTTTTTTTTGTCACAATGCTGCGATGCACACAAATAATGATACGAGGACACCACCGATGAAAACCCTGCATCGCATTGCCGTCATCCTTGCCGCGGGATTCGCCGCCATGCCCGCTTTGGCCGCGGACTGGGCGCCGACCAAACCGCTGCGTTTCATCGTCGGCTTTCCGCCGGGCGGCGCCACCGACCTGGTCGCCCGCATCCTGCAACCCAAACTCGCCGCCAGCCTCGGCAACCAAGTCATCGTCGACAACCGCCCCGGCGCCAACGGTGTGATCTCGATGCAGATCCTGTCGCGCTCCGAACCGGACGGCCACACCGTCGGCATGTCGCATATCGGCTCGCTGGTGGTCAGTCCCGCCATCCAGAACGTGCAGTACGACCCGATGAAGGATTTTGTGCCGGTCGGCATGCTGGTCACGCTGCAGAACATCCTGATCGTGAATCCCTCGGTGCCAGCAAAAACGCTGCCGGAATTCCTCGCGATGGCCAAGGCTCAGCCGGGCAAAATCAATTACGCCAGTTCCGGCATCGGCAGTCCGGGCCACCTCGCCATCGCGCTGCTTGAAAGCATGACCGGGGTTTCGCTGAACCACGTACCCTACAAAGGCGGCGGCCCCGCCGTCACTGACCTGATCGCCGGCCATGTGCCGTCGTTCATCGCGGTCATCTCGACCGCCGTGCCCCATGTGCAGTCGGGCAAGGCGCGCGCCATTGCCGTCACCGGTGCCAAACGTGCCGAAGCGCTGCCGGATGTGCCGACCATGGCCGAAGCCGGCGTCAAGGGTTATGCCGCCATCAACTGGTACGGCCTCAGCGCACCGCCCAAAACACCCCCGGCCATCGTTGCCCGCCTGAACAAGGACTTTTCAGCCGCACTGCAATCACCCGAGGTCATCAAGCAGCTGAAGGACCGCGGCATCGATGCCTCGCCGTCGAGTGGTGCGGATTACCTGAAGTTTGTCGCCAGCGAACAGAAGCGCTGGGTGCCGGTCATCCGGAAAGCCAAGATCGAAGCCAACTAGTACGCACCCTTTCCGATCAGGGTCCTCAGCGTTTCTTCGCCGGCTCCCTGACCGGCGCCGGTTTTTCCGGCCGCGCCGGCGGATCAGACACCGGCGGGCGTTCCGGATGCCTGCGCGGCTCCAGCACCTCCGGTCTGCTTGCGGGTTTCGGGCGATTGTTCGCAGCAAACGGGCTCAAGCGATTTTTCCTTTAGAGACATGGCGCTGTTGCATCACAGGCCTGCCCCGACTTTTTCCGCCAGTCTGCGCACGGCCGCAAGGTCTTCCTCGATCAGCAACGCCTGCTCTGCACGCCCCAGCGCCAGCCGCGAATGATGCCTCGCTGCGTCAAGCAGCGCTGCATCGCCCAGCGGCGCCAGCGCGGCCAGCGCCTTTTGCAACCGCGTTGCCACCTCGACTGCAGCGGCACCGTCGCGGGCAATGGCATTGAAGGCGTCATCAAACAAATCATCGACATCCAGCGCCGGCAGCGCAACACGGTCGCATTCCGTTTTTCGCGCCTCCCCTTCCTTCAGCGGTCTGCTCCATGCCGCAAAAAGCCGCACAAAACGGCCGATGACATCAATCGCCGTACCCGGATCATTCACAGCTGGCGACATCGCGCGGCTGGCAATTTCAGAAAGCACAATCAGGCCGAAACGGGGATCGTCATCAAAGGTTCTGGCATCGCCGATCAGAAACGCCTTCGCAACCGGCGCCAGATCGACATCCGGCCGATCAGCGGCATCCGC
This sequence comes from uncultured Bordetella sp., assembly GCA_964606765.1. Classification (GTDB taxonomy): domain Bacteria; phylum Pseudomonadota; class Gammaproteobacteria; order Burkholderiales; family SG8-41. The sequence continues at coordinate 7,078 of CAZSIR010000121.1, forward strand.
CGACACCTGGGCCAGCATGCGGCCCGGTCCGGCAAAGGTTCCAGGCAGGGCGGCGACATGGACCCTGAGGCCCTGCTGTTCCGCCCAGGCCTGCAGGGATTCCACATCCACGCGCTGCACATAGCCGATGGCATCGCCGTACACTGCACGGCCCGTCCCCTGGCCCGGCTGCAATGGCGCAGCACCCAGCGTCGGGGCGCAACGCCGGCGCTCCAGAGCCGCTGCAGTCGCCGCCTCAACCTTGTCGATGGTGGCGCCCATGCGGCCCAGACGCGCGATGCGGTCCACCCAGCGCACGAAAGTGATGATCACCAGGCCAAAGGCGGTCAAGGTCAGCACGAACAGCGCGAAGCGCCCCGCCTTGCCGTAATAGCCGGTTTTCAGCGCGATCAACGCGACAATGCTGAAAATGAAAATGCCGATGAAGGTCGACAGCGCGTTTTGCGAAACATCATCCGCCACAATCAGCGCAAATGAGCGCGGTGTGGCCGTATTGCTGGCCGAGGCGTAGGCCGAGACCATCGAAGTCACCGCCAGCGTGGCGATGACCAGCATGCTCGACGAGATGATTGAAAGCAGGGTTTCGATCGAATCCGGGGGGATTTCCGGCACAAAGTGGTCGATGTCCATGCCGTCGGGAACCGTGGCCGCAAATGCCGCGGCAATCGACAGCACGCACATTGCCAGCGGCCGCACCCAGAGGCGCTCGCTGAGCCGGTTCAGCAGGAATCGGAGCCGGTCAGCCTGCACGCCCCTCCCCGTCGTCCCGCGGCGGCAAATCCCTCATGCCTTCTTGATGACCCGCAGCAGCACGATCAGCACGATGGCGCCGATGGTTGCGACAAAAATGCTGCCAAAAAACCCGCCGCTGGACGAGAGCCCGAGCGCGCCGAAGAGAAAACCGCCGACCAGTGCGCCGAGGATGCCGACCACAATGTCACCGAGCACACCAAAGCCGCCGCCCTTCACCAGCACCCCCGCCAGCCAGCCCGCGATCAATCCCACCAGTATCAGCCAGATAAAGTCCATGATTCCTCCTTGTTTTACGGCAATGGCCGGCGTTCAGCCGCCGCCGGTGCGCTTGCGCAGTTCATAATAGACCAGCAACAGCAGCAATACCGGCAGGGCGAAGCCGATCACATAGGGTGTAAGCGCGTAGAGCCGGTCCAGCCAGCCCGCATCACGGTTCAGCGTGCTCCACACCACGATCACGACCGGGACGATGGTGAACAGCAGTGTCGGCAGCAGAAACCACAGGCTGCTTTTGGCGCCCGCACCGGCCAGCCGCGTCGAAAAAAATGTCACTGCCGTCACCACGGCTGCAGCGACGATGCCCCACACCGTCCCGAGCAGGCCGGCGATCAGCGCACCGATCTGGAACACCAGCAGCAGCGCAATGACTGCAGCGATGATGTATTTGATTACGCTGTCGGACATGCTGCCGAATCTACAGCGGTTCAGCGCGGGCGCCTTCACCTCCTCCGTTCAGCCCGCTCCCGCGCGCTCGGCGACCACGCGGCCATTGCGTTCGATCCGCGTTGTACAGGAGGTCGCGCCGCAGCGGTATTCCGTCTTCACCACTTCCTGCGGCGTCACCAGCAGCGTACCGCGGCCGCGTTTTGCAGTGCCGGCATCGTATTCGTAGGTGACCGTTCCGGCAGGCTCGTTGACCAGCATCGTGTAGCTGATGTATTCGCCGAAATAGAGGCCACCGCTCTGCGGCAGCACCATCTCCACGCGCAGCGGAATGCGGTTCTTCGTCGTGGGATGGATGCGGAAATAGCGTTTGACGCGTTCGCCGTAACGGAAAGCCGGATCCACCGCGGCAATGCGCTGCATCAGCTTCAGTTCGCTCGGTCGCAGCAGCGTGTCCTCCACACCCATGCCAGATGCAATGGCCGTCAGGCAGATCATCAGCAACGGGATCCCGGCCCAGCGCATGGTCATGCCCAAATCATGATCAGTGCCGCCACATAAAACACCGTGGCCAGCGCAATGCCGCGATTGGGAACACTGAACCAGTACCGATTTCCCAGCGCCACATAAGCCACGAGCAGCACTAATCCGAGCACCAGAAGGAATCTCGAAGCAAACAGCATCCCGGCATGAAACAGCGCCAGGTGGCCATAGACCAGGCCAAAAAGGATGGCGCCAAAGCTGTGGCTGGCATTGAATCCCACCCAGGCCTTCCACATCGTTGTTTGCCGCGTCAGCACCGGAGAAACCTCCTGCATCCGCGCCTCCAATGCCGCATCACGCGGATGAAACCTGTTGCCATGAAAGGTATACAGCAGATGGACCAGGCCAAGCACCAGGATAATGGCGGCGCTGGCAA
>CAZSIR010000122.1:0-9117 GCA_964606765.1 uncultured Bordetella sp.
CGTTGATCCAGCCCTTGGTCGAGCCGCTCATGTCGACCATGAACAGCACCGCGAGGTCGCGCTCTGCCTTGTGGCGCCGGGTCAGCAGGCGGTCCGGCAGTTCCATGCCGCTTTTGAGGTCGGCATAGGCGGAAATCAGCGCGTCAAAGTCGATGTCGTCACCGCCGGCCTGGCGCTTCAGCAGACGGTCCTCGTCGCGCAGCTGTTCAAAGCTGCGTTTCAGCTGCGCCACCTGCGGCCGGTAGCGGGTCAGGGTGTCTTCGATGAATCCGTTGTCGGCCGCGGGGGTGTCGAGTTCGCGTACCGTGCACCAGTCCTTGCGGTAGTGCCGGCGCTTGTGGTCCCACTCGTCATATCGGTACAGGTCGCTTTCCGGCGCGCCGGATTCTTCGTGGTCTTCGCCGTCCTTCTGTTCCATGGCTTGCTTCGGATCGCCGGCTTCTCCGGCCCCGCGCAGATAGTCATCGGGAATTTCACCGAGATCCTGGGTGATGGATTCCAGCAGCTGTGTCACCTGATCCGGCGGCGACACCGGGGTGCCGTCAATGCGCATGCGGATGTCAAAGGTGCCGGCCTTCTCATTGCTGGAGCCGGTTTCGATTTCGATGCGGTCCTGCGCCGAGGTCTGCGGGTGCCCGGCTGCAGCCTGCTCGGGGAGCAGTTGTGCCAGGGCCTCCGCCAGCGCGCTGCGCTCGCGCTGGATTCTTGCGGCGCGGGTCTCCATGGCTTCCTGGCGCAGCAGCACCCGGTGCGGCAATGAAGGGATTTCCAGGTCGTCGTAGTGTCTGGCGAGCAGTTCGAGGCTGTGATGCACGCCGGTCGAGGCATCCTGCAGCGCCGCGCAGCGTGGATCGATGTGCTGATTGCGCAGTTGTGCAAGATCGCGCGCAACGCCGGGCAGGGTGGCGGCGATGCGGAATTCCAGGCGCAGGGTTTCGAGGTGACTGAGCAGTGCGGCGGCACGCTGCGGATCGGCATAGGCGCTGCAGGCGGACATGACATCGACCTGAAACGTGCCGTAGCGGCCCTGCGCCCACAGCAGCGTGATCAGCACCTTGTAGAGCTTGAAGTTCCCGTCCCGGTCGGGGAAAACCGCGATGCGCGGGGGCAGGTAGATGGTTTCGGTGTCGGTATAGGGTTCATCCGCGACATCGAGCTGCAGGCGGCGGCCGGCGAGGCCGCAGGCATAGAGTTCAAGCACGGCGGCACAGGATGCAAACGTGGCGGCGTTGGCCGTGCCGGTGGCCGGCAGATGGCGTTCGGGCTGGCGGAATATCTGGCTGGCGCGGTGCAGGCCGTCACGGTCATAGGCATCCATGGCCTGGATGATCCAGTGTTCTGCGGCTGTGTTGTCGAGCCAGGGCAGGGAGAGCGCGGCGGGTGCTGCCGCAGCAAACTGGTAGGCCAGCTCGTAATTGCTGCGGTCGATGACTTCGATCCAGTGCAGCACGAAATCCTGTTGCGCGCGACTGAGCGGCGCCAGTCCTTCGGCCAGCGGCGCAGCGCTGCGCCGCGACGACAGCACGGGGCCCAGCAGGTAATCGAGCTGTTTGGCGAGTGCGGCGACGGACAATGAAAGTGAAGGCATGACGGCGTCAGCGCCGGTGGCGTTCAGAACACCGAGGACACGAATTCGTCGATCGCGGCCAGCATTTCCGGGTCGTCGGACAGCGCCTCGGCAATTGCGCCATGGCAGGCCGTCGCCGGCACAATGCCGCGTGCCATCAGTTTGGCTGCATGCACCAGCAGGCGGGTGGATGCGCCTTCGTCCAGGCCGTTGCCCTTGAGGTTGCGCGTCATGTGCGCGAGCCGCACCAGCGCTGCGGCAATGGCGGCATCGGCCTGCGCTTCGGTGCGGATGATTTTTTCTTCGAGCGCGGCGGCGGGGTACTGGAATTCAATCGCGACAAAACGCTGGCGGGTGCTGTGCTTGAGTTCCTTCAGCACGCTCTGGTAGCCGGGGTTGTAGGACATCGCCAGCAGGAACTCCGGCGGCGCCTGCAGCAGTTCGCCGCGTTTTTCCATGGGCAGGATGCGGCGGTCGTCGGCCAGCGGGTGGATCACCACCGTGGTGTCGCGCCGCGCTTCAACCACTTCATCCAGATAGCAGATTGCGCCGCTGCGCACGGCGCGCGCCAGCGGGCCGTCTACCCACACGGTTTCGTTGCTGGTGATCAGGTAACGTCCGACCAGGTCGGCTGCGGTGAGATCGTCGTGGCAGGACACGGTGATCAGCGGGCGTTTCAGCCGCCAGGCCATGTGTTCGATGAAGCGGGTCTTGCCGCAGCCGGTGGGGCCTTTCAGCAGCACCGGCAGCTGGCTGGCATAGGCGGCTTCAAACAGTGCAATTTCGCCGCCGACCTTTTCGTAATAGGGCTCGGCGTCGATCAGGCGGGCTTCGGTTGGCAGGGTTTTGCCCTGCAGTGCGGTCACTTTGTTGGCCATGGATCAGGCATCCTGCAATTTCGGTGATTCGAGGGGCGGCTGTCTGTGTTGCAGTGCATCCGGACGAACATGGTCGCATAGATGGCCGTTGAAAACGGACGGATATCGGCTGGATTGACCATGGCGTCGCTGTTTTCCATATTATGGATGTCCCGGACAAGTGACAACGGGGAAAGCACCGGGCATTTTTTCCTTCAATGTGGAATTTTGGTGCTACCATGCCCCGCGATTATTCGATTCACTCACCTCAGAAAACGCCGCTGCATGCATCGATACGGCTCATCATTGATCTCAGCGCTCACACGGGCGCTTTTTTTATTTCTGTCGATGACGCAGGCATATGCGCAGGCGCAATCCCTGCTTCGTGATCCCTGGAGCACTGACGGCGGCGTAGCCTCTGCGCCTTACCAGCGCTGGGAGCCGAGCCAGCCCCTGCCGACAGTGGCGGCGCCGGCGATCGCCGGCGAGCTTGCGCGCAATCAGCCCCTGACATTGCCGGAACTGACCGAGTTTGCCCTGCGCAACAATCCGCGCACACGCCAGTCCTGGCTTGCGGCACGGGCAGCTGCGGCCGGAGTGGGCATTGAAAAGGCGGATCTGCTGCCGCAGGTCAGTGCCGCCTATGCCGTCAACCGCACCCAGCCGATCTCGGCGACGACCGGCGCGGTGTCGCCGTGGCTCACCCGTTTCGGTCCTTCAATCAGCCTCAGTTATGTGCTGTTTGATTTTGGCGCGCGCGGCTATCAGATCGAGACCAGCGAGTACCGCCTGCTTGCGGCGAATCTGGCCCACAACCGCGTGTTGCAGGACGTCATTTTCCTGGTTGAGCAGTCTTATTACCGCCTGATCGGCAGCGATGCGCTGGTGAAGGTCAACCGCCAGTCGCTGGACAATGCGAAAACGGCGCTGGAGGCCGCGCAAAAACGCCGCGAGTCGGGCCTGGCGACTGTCGCCGACGTATATCGCGCGGAAACCCAGGTGGCGCAATCCCAGCTCAACCTGACACGCAGCAGCGGAGAGCTGGAAAAGGCGCGCGGCCAGCTGGCTTCGGTGGTGGGTTTGCCGGTGAACGTTTCGATCGGCATACGGCCGCTGGAGCAACCGCCGCAGATTACCGAAATGGCCACGGGAATCGGGGAATTGCTGGAGAAGGCGAAAGCTTCGCGCCCGGACCTGGTGGCCGCCGAAGCGCAGGTGCGCGCCGCACAGGCGAATGCCAAGGCCGTTGCCCGGGCCGGTTTGCCTTCCATTGAAGTCAGCGGCGCCGGCGGACATACGCTGTTCAACGACAACCGGCCGGCCGGCAGCAATTACAGCATCGGCCTGACCCTGCGCATACCCCTGTTCACCGGTTTTCGCGACACCTACAGCGCGCGGCAGGCACAGGTGCAGGCCGACGCCGCCGAGGCGAGCCGCGACAACCTCTTCCGCCAGGCGGAAGTCGAGGTCTGGCAGGGTTATTACGACCTGACGACGGCCACCAGCAGCATTTCCAGCACGCAGGCACAGGTGCGTTCGGCAGAACAGACTTCGCAGGCGACGCTGGCACGCTACAAAAGCGGATTTGGCAGCATCCTCGACCTGATTACCGCGCAGCAGGACGAATCGAATGCGCGCGTGCAGCAGATACAGTCCTATCTCGACTGGTTCACCACGCTGGCCCGGCTGCAGGTTGCAGTGGGTGCCAGTGATTTAATCAAGGCAGCGGGCGGAGCGAAATGAAACGATTGATCATGGTGCTGGTGTTTGCCGCAATCGGCTGTGCAGTCGCGGGCGGCTATTGGTATTGGCAGCAGTCATCCGCAGGGGCTGGCGCGGGTGAAAAGGGCAAAGGCAAGGGCGGCAAGGGTGGCCGCGGCGGGACATTGAGCGTCAAGGCCGTGCGGGCAATCACGAAGCCGATGCCGGTGCTGGTGGAAGCGGTGGGCACTGTCGAGCCGGAGCAGAGCGTGCAGGTGCGGGCCCAGGTCAGCGGGGTGCTGCAGAACATCTCCTTCAAGGAGGGCGACAAGGTAAAGGCGGGCCAACTGCTGTTCCAGATTGACCCGCGGACTTTCCAGTCGCAGTACAACCAGGCGGTGGCTGCGCTGGCGCGCGACCGCGCGCAGCTGGAAAACGCCAGGGCGCAGCAGCAGCGCCTGGAGCCGCTGCTGAAGCGCGAGTTCATCACGCAGCAGGAGTACGACGTTGCCGTGACCTCGGCCAAGTCGCTCGAGGCCACCGTGCAGTCCGGACAGGCGCAGGTCGAGCAGGCGCGCATCCAGCTCGACTATTCGCGCATCGTCGCGCCGATCGGCGGACGCACGGGCCAGCTCGCGGTCAGGGCCGGCAATCTGGTCACGGCGGCCGGCAGCGGCGCGCCGCTGGTGACGATCAACAGCACGGATCCGATTCTGGTCAGCTTCAGCATTCCCGAGCGTCAGCTTGAGGATATCCGCCGTTACCAGAATGAAAAGGACATGCATATTGAAATTCTGCCGGATCGGGCCGGTGTTCCGGTCGCCTCCGGTAAACTGATTTTTGTCGACAACACCGTGACGCCGCAGAGCGGAACCGTGCTGCTGAAAACGCGGGTTGAAAATGCGAAGGAACTGATCTGGCCGGGGCAGTTCGTCAATGTGCGGGTGGTATTGACGGTTGAGCCTGAAGCCGTGGTGGTGCCCGAAGTCGCGGTGCAGCCGGGGCAGGACGGTCCCTTCGTTTATCTGATCGGTGAAGAGAGCAAGGTGGAAGTCCGGCCGGTGAAAATTTCACGTCAGCTTGGCAGCGAGGTGGTGATTGCTGCGGGTGTCAAGGGAGGTGATCATGTGATTACCGAAATTCCCCAGGCATTGCGGCCGGGTGCCACGGTCAAGATCGTGGAGCCGGGCGCTGACGGCGGTGAAAAGCGCAAGGGCAAGGGCAAAGGCGGCAAAAAGGGCGAAGGCAAGGGCAAGGAAGGCGGCGCCGAGGCGGCGCAGAAACCGTAATCCACAGTCTTTACCGGCGGTGCGCCGGGCAAGGGGCAGGGTATGAACATTTCGCGCATTTTCATCGTCAGGCCGATAGCGACCACGGTATTGGTGGCGGCGATCATCATTTTCGGTTTGATCGCGTTCCGGTCGCTGCCGGTCAACGAGCTGCCGAACGTGGATTTCCCGACGATTTCCGTCACCGCCGACCTGCCGGGAGCGAACCCCGACATCATGGCGACCACGGTGGCGACGCCGCTGGAGCGCCAGTTCAGCCAGATCGCGGGCATTGATTCAATGAGCTCGGTCAGCAGCAACGGCCGCACGCGAATCACGCTGCAGTTCAATCTGAACCGGGATATTGATGCGGCGGCACAGGACGTGCAAACGGCGATTTCACAGTCCCTGCGTCGCTTGCCCGAGGGCATGGACCCGCCGACCTTGCGCAAGGTCAACCCGGCGGATTCACCGATCCTGTTCCTGGCGCTGACGGCGCGCACGTTGCCGCTGCCGGCGCTGGATGAATTTGCCGATACGCATATCGCCCAGCGTTTTTCGATGGTGGCCGGCGTGGCGCAGGTGCAGATTTTCGGTTCGCAGCGTTATGCCGTGCGCCTGTTCCTGGATCCAGAGGCCATGTCCAAGCGCGGCCTTGGCCTGGAGCGCGTGGTCAGTGCGATCCAGAATGCCAACAGCAACCTGCCCTCCGGCGTATTGCAGGGAACGGCGCGGGATTTCACGGTCAAGTCTTCGGCCACGTTGCAGCGTGCCGAAAATTTCAACAATCTGATTGTGGCCTACAAGGACGGCATGCCGGTGCGCCTTTCCGATGTGGGCAAGGCCGTGGACGGCATCGAGAATGCCAAGGTCAAAAGCTGGCTGAATGGCGAGCGTTCGATCCTGCTGGCCATCTACCGCCAGCCCGGCGCGAACACCGTTGAGGTGGCAAACAGCCTGCGTGCGCTGTTTCCGGAAATCGAGGCCAGTGCGCCGCCGGGCGTCCGCATCCACGTTGTCAACGACCGTTCCGAGTTCATCGAGGCATCAATCCACGAGGTTGAATTCCATCTCGGCCTGTCAATCGTGCTGGTAGTGCTGGTGATTCTGGTGTTTTTGCGCAACGCACGCTCCACCATGATTACCGCGCTGATCCTGCCGACTTCGATCATTGCCACTTTTGGCGCGATGTATGCGCTGGGCTACAGCCTCAACAACCTGTCGCTGATGGCGATCATCCTGGCTGTGGGTTTTGTCGTCGATGACGCGATTGTGGTGCTGGAGAACATCACGCGGCACATGGAGATGGGTAAGGACCGCATGACTGCGGCGCTGGAAGGCGCGCAGGAAATCGGTTTTACCGTGTTGTCGATGACGGTATCCTTGGCGGCAGTGTTCATACCCATCCTGTTCATGGAGGGGATGCTGGGGCGCCTGTTCCGCGAGTTTGCGGTCAGCGTCGGCGTGGCGGTGCTGGTGTCAGGCGTGGTGTCCCTGTCGATGACGCCGATGATGTGCAGCCTGATGCTGAAAGCCCATGGCGATGAGCAGCATGGGCGTGTTTACATGATCCTCGAGCGCATGTTCGATGCGATGCGCGACTGGTATGGGTCATCCCTGCGCTGGACCATCCAGCGGCGCGGCCTGATGCTTGCAGGTTCGGCTTTGTTTCTCCTGTTTACGGTTTTGCTTTACCAGGCGGTACCGCAGGGTTTCATTCCGCGGCAGGATACCGGCGTTTTTTTCGGCAATACCCGGGCGCCTGAGGGCATCCCTTTTGCCGAGCTGGAAAAACGGCAAAGCCTTGCTGCAGACATCATCAGCAAAAATCCCAATGTCGAGGCTGTGATGTCCACGGCCGGGCAGGGAACCGGCGGTGTTGTTGGCAGCAATATCGGCCGCATTATCGTTCGCCTCAAGCCGCGCTCAGAACGCACCGTCGGAGCGGACGGTGTGATCCAGGAACTGCGGCGCGCGTTTGCCGGTGGTGCGCAGGGGCTGCGCATCTTCATGAACAATCCCCCGGCCATCCGCATCGGCGGTCTGATCAGCACCAGTGACTATCAATTGGTGCTGCAGGGTTCCAACCAGAAGCAGCTGTACGAGGCCAGCCAGACGCTGGAGGCGCGTTTGCGGGAATCCAGCCTGCTGCAGGATGTGAACAGCAGTCTTGAACTGAGCAATCCTGAAATCCAGATCGACATCCTGCGGGATCGAGCGGCGGTGCTCGGCGTGTCCTCGCAGCAGATCGAGTCTGCGCTCTACAACGCCTACGGTGGCCGGCGCATCAGCACCCTGTATGGCGCGACCGACCAGTACAATATCCTGCTTGAGCTTGATCCGAAATTCCAGCGTGATATCAATGCTTTACGTTCCCTTTTTGTGCAATCATCCACGGGCCAGATGATACCCATCCAGGCCGTCGCTGATATCAAAATGGGCGTGGGGCCGGTTTCGGTCAGCCATTACGGGCAGCTGCTTTCGGTTGTGCTGTCTTTCAATCTGGCGCCCGGGCTCTCGATCGGCGACGCTGTGACGCATGTCAAGGGATTGGCCGGTGAAGTGTTGCCGGCGGGCATCACATATTCAGTGGCCGGCAATGCGCAGGCATTCGAAGAGGCCTTTCGTACCTTGCCGGTCCTGCTGCTGATTACCGTGCTGGTGATTTACATGGTGCTGGCGATCCTCTATGAGCACTATGGACATCCGATCACCATCCTGACCGCGCTGCCATTTGCCGGCTTTGGCGCTCTGCTGATGCTGCTGATTGCCGGGCAGGAGCTCAATGTGTTCAGTTTTGTCGGCATCATTCTGCTCGTGGGACTGGTGAAGAAAAACGGCATCATGATGGTCGATTTCGCCATCCAGCTGGAGCGCGAAAAAGGCCTGTCGGCGGCCGATGCCATCGTCGAAGCATCGATCGTCCGCTTTCGCCCGATCATGATGACGACCATGGCCGCGATCTGCGCGACTTTGCCGCTGGCTTTTGGCACCGGTACAGGGTCGGAAATGCGTCAGCCGCTGGGTATCGCCGTTGTCGGCGGACTGGTGTTTTCGCAGATGCTGACCCTCTACGTGACCCCTACTTTCTATGTCAGCATGGATCGCGTATCCCGGTATTTCCAGCGGCGGCGCGGTGCCCTGCCGGCCATAGGTCGATAGCCTTAAATTAATCTTCCCTTGGGTATTGCGTTCCGCCAAAAAGTCCTAGATAATCGCGGGCTTCGCTGCTGCAGGGTTTTGTCGTCAGCCAGGGCGGCAAATTTGGCAGTGAGGGCTCGAAAAAAGTTAACTTTTTGTTGACAGATGCAAAAACAAAAAGCTATAATTTTTGGCTTGATTCGGGCGCGGGGTGGAGCAGTCTGGCAGCTCGTCGGGCTCATAACCCGAAGGTCATAGGTTCAAATCCTATCCCCGCTACCAACGTTCTTTAAAAAATTACAGCCGATAAGTGTGGGCACTTGGTCTTGAGTGCGCTGTGTGGGGTAACTCACACGGTTCATCAAGTTATACAGAAGTGCTCGCACGACGGAATTGAAATACATAACGTCAAGCGAGTTAATGCTTTGCAGAGATTAAACTGAAGAGTTTGATCCTGGCTCAGATTGAACGCTGGCGGCATGCCTTACACATGCAAGTCGAACGCGAAAGCGGGGCAACCCGCAAGTAGAGTGGCGAACGGGTGAGTAATACATCGGAACATATCCAGTAGCGGGGGATAACC
>CAZSIR010000123.1:0-9039 GCA_964606765.1 uncultured Bordetella sp.
TCGAACACCGGCAGCACGGATTTGCGCGACACCGAGGTCCAGCAGCCGAAGGTGACGGCAACCTTGTCCTGGGTCAGCAGCTGGCGGGCTTTTTCGGCGAACAGCGGCCAGTTCGAGGCCGGGTCGACGACGACGGGCTCGATTTTCATGCCCATCACACCGCCCTTGGCGTTGATTTCCTCAAAGGCCATCAGGGCGACATCTTTCAGCACGGTTTCGCTGATGGCCATGGTGCCGGACAAGGAATGCAGGACGCCGACTTTTACTGTTTTGCCTTGTGCCAATGCGGCGGGTGATGCAAGCCCGAAAGCCGAAGCGACGGCAACGGCACCGGTCAGTGCGAGTAACCGGTTGATGAATAATCTGCGGTGCGACATTTTGCTGCCTCCCGTATGGATGTGGATTCGCTGTTGCGTGAGGTAGCGCACTCCCTGTGCGTTACCCGGATCAGCACAGCAGGATTTGTGCCATCCACGGATGTTCACGGTTTGGGCGAAAAAACGCTGCTGTGCCGGACTCTTAGGGAGTTGCGGGCGCTTTTCATCGAAGGGTTGGCGGGTTTCACGAATAGCGTGTCGTACCCGCGTGGTGCGCGCCGTCGCTTGATTGCCCGCTTGTGGTGCAACAAATCTGTCACATGAATGGGCGGATGATTCGCGAGGCAATCACTCCCGATTTTTCATGTTGGACTGCCGGGCGATTTTCCAACACGACTTTTACTCTGCATGCATGTGTTTGTGATGCACGCCGGGATATCGCACAAGTTATTGCTACAAGTTGCCCGCAGCGGATGGCACGGATTCTGCTCTTTCCGAATCAGTGCACCTATGCATTTGTCATGGTGCATGGCGTGCATATAACCAATCGCTACTGCTAAGGGAGCCACAGATGCGAGCAATTCAACCAACGACGGGAAGTTCTGATTTGAAGGCAAGGGGGCTGCATAAGCTGCGTGCGTCAGCTGCCGGTGTTCTGGGGGCGCTGACCGTGTTCGCCGCACCGGTGCAGGCGGCAGAGATCAAGCTCAGCGACGAGGCTGGCGTGACGGCGGGGATCGGACTGCGCACAAGCTACACCTCCAGGGAAATGGGCGCTCCCAACGGCACTTCCCGGTCCAATGATTTCGCGCTGGACAACGTGCGGCTGTATCTCGGCGGACACTACGGCAAAATCATCAAGGCCACCTTCAACACCGAGCGCACCGGCGGTCCGGCCGCTACCGGCGGTGATTCGGTGCGGGTCATGGATGCAATCGTCCAGTTTGAATTCGCACCCGAGTTCAATTTGTGGATGGGCCGGATGCTGCCGCCCAGTGACCGCGCGAATCTCTACGGGCCGTTCTTTGCGCTGCCATGGTCATATCCCGGCGTGGTTTCCAACTATCCCAATATCGGGGTTGGCCGTGACAACGGCGTGATGGCCTGGGGCAAGCCGTTCAATTCCAAGCTGGTGTATTCATTTGGTGCGTACGAAGGCCACAACAAGAATGCCGCGCTGTCCGGTGCGTCCGACAAATTGCTCTATGCAGGGCGTCTGGCATTCAATTTCTGGGATGCCGAGCCCGCACCGGCCCATTACACCGGTGGCTGGTATGGCGGCAGCAAGGACATCCTGACAGTGGCGGTTGCCGGCAACACGCAGACTGATGGCGTGGGCACTGCGGCAGCACCGGGCGATCTGAAGATTTTCAGCACAGACCTGCTGTTCGAAAAGAAATTTTCGGTGGGTGTGCCGACTTTCGAGGCGGCTTATTACAAGTATGACCTCGGCACCGTGGATTGCGGTTCCGGCGAGCCTGGGTCCGGCGCATGTCCTGTCGGTGACAATTTCGGCGGACAGGTCGATGGCAAGGCGTACCTCATTGGCGGCGCCTTCCTGTTCCCGCAAAAAATCGGCTGGGGCCAGCTGCAGCCGTATTTCCGCTACCAGAAGCTCGAGCGCACTCTGAGCAACACCACCAGCAAGGCGCTTGATTTCGGCATCAACTACATCATCAAGGGGCCGAATGCCAAGGTGAGCCTGACTTATTCGAAGTTTGAAGACAGCAGGCTGGTTGCGCCCGCCAATGATGTCGACCAGATCGTGCTGGGCGTGCAGCTGCAGTACTGATCATTTCGGGCTGAACCCGATTGTTCGCATCGCTTCGGGCGCCATGGCAAACATGGCGCCCGAAGTGTTTTATGCAACGGGTGTTTCAGACCACGGGTGATTTCGCCAGTCCGGCGGCTTCCAGTGCGCGTGCGGCGCGCAGGCAAAGGTCTTCGCGCCAGGGCGCGGCAATCAGTTGCACGCCGATCGGCATGCCGTCGCCCGTCCACAGCGGGGCAACGGCGACCGGCAATCCGATGAATGAAATCGGTTGGGTGAGCAAACCGATGTTCGGGCGTACCGGCAGGGTTTCGCCGTTGAGCACCATGGTTTCCGCTCCGATGGGCGTTGCCGTGCAGGGCGTGGCCGGTGCCAGCAGCAGGTCGTAACGAGAGAAAACCTCGCGCACGGATTCCTGGAACCAGCGGCGAAAACGCTGTGCGCGCACATACCACCCGGCGGGCAGCATCGCGCCGGCGCAGAGCCGTTCCCGTGACAGCGGTTCAAAGTCTTCCGGCCGTCGGCGCAGTTCTTCGGCATAAAACGCGCCGCTTTCCGCGGCGGTGATGATGAATGCCGCGGCACGGGCGCGATGGGCTTCCGGCAGCATGACGGTATCGATTGCACCCAAGGCGGCGCCCGCCCTTGATACCGCATCGCGGGCAGCGGCATCCGCCCAATGCTCGAAATGGCCGCCGAGGACGCCGACGCGCAGGTCGCGCAGGCCGCGCTCAAGCGACGGCAGGGCCGGTTCGACCGGTCTTCCGGCGCAGGCCGGGTCAGCGGCATCGGCGCCCTGCAGCGCATCGTAGACCAGGGCGAGGTCGCCGGCATTGCGGGCAAGAGGCCCAAGATGATCGAGGCTGGGCACGAAGGGATATGAGCCGGTGCGGGACAGGCGGCCAAAGGTCGGCTTCAGTCCGAAGGTGCCGCAGAATGAGGAGGGCACCCGGATTGAACCGTTGGTGTCGGAGGCCAGGGAAAAATAGGCCAGCCCCGCTGCAACAGCGGCTCCGGAGCCACCGGAGGAACCGCCGGCGACACGTGTCGGATCGCGCGGATTGCGGGTGACGCCAAAGTGGGTGTTTTCAGTGGTGAAGCCGTATGCATAGGCATCCATGTTGAGCGCACCCGTGAGGACTGCGCCCGCGGCATGCATGCGTTGCACCAGCGTGGCGTCGTTTCGGGCCGGCGGGTCTTCGACACGGAGTCTGGCCCCGGCAAGGGTGGTCACGCCTTTCAGGTCAAACAGATTCTTGACCGCATACGGGACGCCTGCCAGCGGCGGGAGCGCGCCGTTCTTCGCGCGCAGGGCATCCACGGCACGGGCTTCGCTGCGGGCGCGATCGGCAAGCACTGCGGTAAAGCTGTTGAATTGCCGGTCCAGCGCCTGGATCCGCGCAATGACGGCATCCGTGATTTCAAGCGCGGAAGCCCGGCCGCTGCGCAGCAGATCAACGCACTCCCGGGCGGACTCCGGCAGGCTCACGGCCGGAATACCGGTGCAGGCTCAAGCGCTGCATCCAGCGGAAAATTCTCGAGCAGTTCCGCCATGGCGGCGATGCGCTGGAGCTGCAGGATGATTTCCGCGCGTCTGGCCGCGCTCAACTCGAAGCCGTTGAGCGCGGCCATGGTGTCCACGTAGGCGGACCAGTCCATGGATGATCCAGTCATGCCGTCTTTATGACGGCGATGTCAATGGCTGTCAATGTGCGGGCGCGCCCTGGACATGCTCCGGTTCACTGGCAGCGGCCGGAGCGGGCTGTGATTTCGCACACCACAGCAATACCACGGCCACCATCAGGTAGCTGAATGCGACCAATGGTGACCTGGCGATGCCGATGGCCTCGCTGTGCATGAAGCCGAAAAAAGTCAGGACAGCGCCGGCGGCGGCGAAAGCCGCGGCCTTGCGGTAGGCGCGGTCGATGATGCAGGCGGAAACCGCGGCGAGAATCAGGCTGACCAGGATCGCGCCGCTGCCGAGGATTTCGAGGCCGTGGTAAAGCACGCCGACCTGCCCCAGCTTGTCGAGTCCGACTGTCATAGCGTTGGTGCCGGCAGCGCCCAGCGCGTTGTCGATCTGCAGTTTGCCCCAGGCGGCAACCTGGGGAATCAGGGACAGCACGACTGCCGGGGCATGCTTGTGGGGGGTTTCCTGGAAAGCCTGGGCGCCGATCAGCATGCCGATATAGAGAAGGATGGGCGAAATCGCCACGACTGGAATCAGTGCCATCATCAGCGCCAATATGCCGAACCACGACATGATCAGCACCATCACCCCGGTTGCAGCGGAGTAACCGATGCGGCCGCCGATGGCTTTCCAGCCGGGATGGCCGATGTAAACAGCGTTGATGAAGGGGTTGCCGAGCAGACAGCCGACCAGGCTGACGACGCCGTCGGCGGTGAGTACGCGCGTGGTCGGAAAGCTGTCGCCACCCGCGGCCGCGCTCTCGACGTTGTCCATGGCCTCGACCAGGTCGTAGATGCCGAAGGGGATCGCGGTCACCAGGATGATGCCGAGAAACTCGAAGCCGGAAAACACGTGGCCAAAGGCCGGAATCGGGAAGGAAAAGCCGAAGGTGGAAAAGGATGCCCCGAGATTGGCGAGGCTCATGCCGCCGAAATTGAAGCCGATCGCGGTGGAGCCCCAGGCGATCAGCGAACCGACGGCGATGGCGACCAGGCCGGCCGGGATGCCCTTGAAATAACGCACGCCGCCGAACCAGCTGGCAAGCAGGATGGCGAAACAGACGATGCCGATCACCGGCGTCATGTACATTTCCAGCGCCGGGCGCATCGAGATGAAGGCGATGGAAACACCGGCCAGCGCGCCGAGCAATGCGGCGCGCGGCGTGATGCGGCGGATGAAGGGCGCGATGAAGCCGCCGATCATCAGCACAAAACTCTGCACGAAGACCCAGGTCAGCCCGGCTTCCCAGCCTTTGATGGGGTCCCCGGTCTTGAGCGAGATCGGCAGCATGATCACGAACACCACGACGAACATGTGCGGCACGCTGATGCCCGAGGGCAGCGCGCAAACGTCCGTGCGGCCGGTTTCCTTGGCGAGCTTGTACGCCAGCCAGGCGTAGTAGATCGTGCTCAGGAACAGCATCAGTCCGGTGGCGGGCAGAATGCGGCCGAATATCAGCTCATCGGGCATTTTCAGCACATAACGCAGCAATGCCGTCAGCGTCAGCATGTTGACCAGGATGTTGGTGCCGAAGCCAAAGAAGGCATTCCAGTCGCCGGGCACCCAGAGGGCCGGCTTGTGTGCGTTCGCAGTCATCTTGTTCTCCCTGTTGTGTTTGCCTGAATCCCCGAATACCCGCCTGCCGCGTGCTCAGCCCAGCGCAGCAAGCACTTTGGCCGAATCCGAAACCCAGCCGAAAATTCCGCCCTGGGCCTTGACCATGCGCAGGGCCACGTCATGAAATTCCGGAATGTAGGAGGCGCAGCAGTCGCCGGGCACGATGCAGCGATAGCCGCGGTCGTTGCCTTCGCGCACGGTGGTGTGGACGCAGACCTCGGTGGTGACGCCGCAGACGATCAGGTTTTCGATGCCGCGGTGCTGCAGGATGGAATGCAGGTCGGTGGCGTAGAAAGCCCCCTTGCCGGGTTTGTCGATGACCGGTTCGCCGGGCTGCGGATAGAGCGATGCGACGATGTCATGTCCGGGTTCGCCGCGGATCAGGATGCGCCCCATCGGGCCGGGCGCGCCGATGCGCAGGCTGGGTGCGCCGCGCTCCACCTTGGCCGGCGGCGCGTCGCTCATGTCGGGGCGGTGGCCCTCGCGGGTGTGGATGATCAGCAGCTTGTGTCTGCGCGCGCCGGCCAGCAGGGCCTGGCAGGGTTTGATGGCGGCGGCCAGCAGCGAAACGTCGTTGCCCAGCGATGCGCCGAATCCACCCGGTTCGAGGAAGTCGCGCTGCATGTCGATGATGATCACCGCGGTGCGCGCAGGATCGACGGCTATGGCTTCGGGTTCGGCGGCTATGAGTACCTGGTTCATCGCGGTGCCTGTTTCACGTTATGCCGTTGTCTTGCGGGCCGGTTTTACAGTCACCAAAATGCAAGAATCAGACCATCGGCTCCCCCGTAAAAAAATCTTTTTAAATCAAATATTTAATAAAAATTTGCCCGCGGCTGTTTGATCAGCGCTGTGCGCCGCCGGCCAGGCTTGCGCTATGGTGGTGCCGGGGTTTTACCGGCGCGGCGCGGCAGCGCGGCGTTTCAGGGGGATGCGCGCTTCAGGGTGATGATCAGCACGCCACCCAGCACCAGCGCCGCGCCGCAGAATTGCGCCAGGGTGATGGTTTCATCGAGGAAGCCCCAGGCGAATGCCATGGTCGCGATGGGGCCGATGCAGCCGACCAGCGAAACCTGGTTGGCCCCGATCCGCTTCAATCCTTCCGCCATCAGCCACAGCGGCAGTACCGTGGCAAACACCGCGAGCACGGCGACCAGGCTGTAAACCTGATGCGCGACGACCAGGGCCTCCAGCGGGCGGATGGCGAGGAAATGCGCGATGACGAAACCGGTTGCGATCAGGGAAGCGTAGGCGGAAAAACGCATCGAGCCGAATTTGTGCACCAGCCGGCTGCCGGCAACGAGATAGCTTGCGTAGGTCACGGCGCTGCCGAAAACCAGCATCGCCCCCCAGATGGTCAATGGCAGGCTTTCCCCCATCCGCGCTTCGCCGCTGAATACCAGCGCGATGCCGGCATAGGACAGCCCCAGCGAAACCAGATGCTGTCTGCGCAGCGGCTGTTTCAGGAAAACCGCCGACATCAGCAGCACCAGCGTCGGGTACAGGTAGAGGATCAGCCGGCCGAAGCCCGCCGAGATGTACTGCAGTCCGGCCAGGTCGAGAAAACTGCCGAGGTAATAACCGAGAAAGCCGAGGACGACGATGCCGGCAATTTCACGGCGGGAGAAGGCGACGGCGGGCCTGCCGGCCCACCACGCCATCAGCAAAAACAGCGGCGCTGCGAACAGCATGCGCAGCGCAAGCAGGGTCACGGTATCGACGCCGTACTGGTAGGCGGCCTTAACCAGCACCGGTTTTGCGGAAAACGCGACTGAACCGGCCAGTACGCAGGCAATGCCGATGTAAGCACCGCCCCGCTCGGATTGCGGGTCGGACACTAACGGCGACTCTTGCCGCCGAGGATGGAGCCCAGAACGCCGCGGATGATTTCGCGGCCGACCTGCGAGCCGATGGCGCGCGCGGCACTTTTCGCCGCCAGTTCTATGGCGCCGTCCCGATGGCCGCCGCGCGGACCGGTGGAGCCGCCCAGCAGTCCGCCGAGCCAGCCGCCGCCGGATTCGCTTTGCGCGCCCGGTGTTTTTGCGGAACCGGTTTGCGCCGGTTGCTGCTCCTGCACGCGCTGCGTCAGTTTCTCGTAGGCGGATTCCCGGTCCACGACCTTGTCGTAAGTGCCGGCCAGCAGCGATGCCTTGATCGTGGCGGCACGTTCGTCCGGCGTGACCGGCCCGAGGCGGCTGCCCGGGGGCAGCACGAAGGCGCGTTCAACGATGGCCGGCCGGCCTTTTTCATCGAGCAGGGAAACCAGCGCTTCGCCGACGCCGAGTTCGGTGATGGCGGCTTCGACATCGAGTTTGGGATTGGCGCGCAGCGTGGTGGCGGCGCTTTTCACCGCCTTCTGGTCACGCGGCGTGAAGGCGCGCAGCGCATGCTGCACGCGGTTGCCGAGCTGGCCGAGCACGGTCTCGGGGATGTCGAGCGGATTCTGCGTGACGAAAAACACGCCGACACCCTTGGAACGGATCAGCCGCACCACCTGCTCGATTTTTTCCAGCAGGGCCTGGGGCGCATCGCTGAACAGCAGGTGCGCCTCGTCGAAGAAAAACACCAGCTTTGGCTTTTCCGGGTCGCCGACCTCGGGCAACTGCTCGAAAAGCTCGGACAGCAGCCACAGCAGGAAGGTGCCGTAGAGTTTCGGCGAATTCATCAGCTTGTCCGCGGCCAGGATGTTGATCACGCCGCGGCCACGGTCGACCTGCATCAGATCCTGGATGTTCAGGGCGGGTTCGGCGAAAAATTTGTCGCCGCCCTGCTGCTCGATTTCAAGCAGGCCGCGCTGGATGGCACCGATCGAGGCCGCTGAAATGTTGCCGTACTGGGTGGTGAAATTTTTCGCGTTGTCGCCCATGAACTGCAGCATGGCGCGCAGGTCCTTGAGATCCAGCAGCAGCAGGCCGTTGTCGTCAGCGATCTTGAAGGCCAGCGTCAGCACACCCTGCTGGGTGTCGTTGAGATTGAGCAGTCGCGCCAGCAGCAGCGGGCCCATTTCCGAAATCGTCGCGCGCACCGGGTGGCCCTGCGCGCCGAAGGCATCCCAGAACACCACCGGGCAGGCCTCGTAGGTGAAATCGCCGACGCCGAGCTGCTTGATGCGTTCCTCGATTTTCGGTTTCGGCTCGCCTTTTTGCGAGAGTCCGGCGAGATCACCTTTGACGTCGGCCATGAATACCGGCACGCCGATTTTTGAAAACCCTTCGGCGATGCGCTGCAGGGTGACGGTCTTGCCGGTACCGGTGGCGCCGGCGATCAGTCCATGACGGTTGGCAAGGCCGGGGAGCAGGAACAATTCAGCTTCGGATTTGGCGACGAGCAGGGGGGCGGCCATGGCGGTTTCCTGAATGCGCTATGTTAAAATTTCAACAATTCTAACGGGTTATCGGCGCCAGCAAGCGGCGATTTGGACGAGTCATGGCCGGACATTCAAAGTGGGCAAACATCCAGCACCGCAAGGGGCGGCAGGATGCCAAGCGCGGCAAGATTTTTACGCGCCTGATCAAGGAAATCACGGTCGCCGCACGGCTCGGCGGCGGCGATCCGGACAGCAATCCGCGGTTGCGGCTGGCGATGGACAAGGCCTACGACAACAACATGCCCAAGGACAACGTCGAGCGCGCGATCAAGCGCGG
>CAZSIR010000124.1:0-8983 GCA_964606765.1 uncultured Bordetella sp.
GAAGGGATGGAAATGCGAGCCGGTATGAATGCGCAGCTTCTTGTGTTTGGAAGCCGCGTTCATGAAACCTTCGGTGTTGCCGCGCAGGTGCATCGAGAAACCGCCCCAGTTGCCGACGCTGTACACCGGCACCTTGATCTGGTCCCAGCGCGCGCTGCTCAGGCGCCAGTATTCCGAATCGAGGTCGTTGCGCATGAACTGCCACATCATGTCGTTGTGAAAGGCGTCGGGGTTGTAGCTGCGCGGCTTGCCGAGCAGCTGATGTGCGGTGTGCGTCAGCCACCAGTTGCCGATGAAACCCAGTGCAAAAATGCCGCCGTGGTAGGCCTGGTCGCGGTACTGGTCGGCACGGCCTTCCCAGGGCATGATCGCCTTCAGCGAAGGGGGTTGCTGGTTGGCGGCCCGCCATTGTGACGACGCGTGATAGGAAATGCCCAGCATGCCGACCTTGCCGTTGCACCAGTCGCGTTTGGCCAGCCATTCGATCGCGTCATAGGTATCCAGCCCTTCCTGGAAGGAGCTCGGATCGGACTTGCCCGGCGACTTCCCTGAGCCGCGCATGTCCACCCGTACGCAGGCATAACCGCGCGGGCACCACCACTCGGGATTGGCGGTCTCCCAGTTCATGTGGGGATTCGCCTTTTCCTCGAGGTCCGCCGGCGGGATCCACAACTTGTCCTTCTGGTACGGCCCGGCATTGAGGATCACCGGCACGCGCTCGCGGAAATTCGGGCGGAACACATCGGCGTAGATCACCGTGCCGTCGCGCAGCGGTATCTGCACGTCCTTTTCGATGATCAGTTTCATCTTGCGCGGTTGCGAGGTTTTTTTCGGACGGTTCATGAATACAAAACTCCCTTTCTGCAAAACATTGATCAATAAATCAAATCACCATCAAGACGGCGGTGACCTGCCGGCGCAACTTGCCGGCACAACTTTTTTGCCCGACTCATCCGCCTGAATCATTCAGGCGTAATTCCGGCGGCCTGCGCCACCTTTCGCCACTTCTCGATCTCGGCCCGGTTGTAGCGGTCGTACTCTTCCGGCGAATTGCCCACCGGTATCGCGCCCTGGCTGGAGAGACCGGCACGCACCGCGGGATCCTGCAACGCCTTGGCCACGGCGGCATTCAGCCGGTCAATCACCGGCCTCGGCGTCTTCGCCGGCGCAAGCATGCCGAATCCGCTCGACACCAGAAAATCCTTGTAGCCCTGTTCAATCATGGTCGGCACCTCGGGCGCCACCGGCGAACGCGTGGCCGTGGCCTGCGCGATCATGCGCAGCCTGCCGCTGCGGACATACTCGATGAAAGCGGGCATGGCGGCAAAAATCATGTGCGCCTGTCCGGCCACGACATCCACCGTCGCCGGGCCGACCCCCTTGTAGGGAACATGGAGCATTTTCAGCTTGGCGGCCGACGCCAGCATTTCGATGGCGAGATGCGTGGAGGTGCCGCGGCCCGGCGTGGCATAAGTGAGCTCGCCGGGACGCGATCTGGCCAGCGCCACCAGTTGCCGGATGTTGTGCACCGGCAGCGAGGGATGGACCACCAGCGCATTCGGAACATCGGCTATCAGGGTCACCGGCGCAAAATCAGTGATCGAGTCATAGGGCAGCGTTTTGATGACCGCAGGGTTGATCACATGGGCAGTCGACACCATCACGACGGTGTATCCGTCGGGCGGCGCCTTGGCCGCCAGGTTGGTGCCCAGCGTGCTGCCTGCGCCGCCGCGGTTGTCGATCAGGACCTGCTGGCCGAAATCCTGGGACATCTTCGGCGCAATGAACCGCGCAATGATGTCGGTGTTGCCGCCGGGCGCGAACGGCACCACGATGCGCACCGGTTTGGACGGCCAGGCCTGCGCCCGGACCGCCATCGACGGCAGCATCATTGCGCAAGCCAGCAGTAGCAGTGCTTCACGGCATTGGGACAGTTTCATGGCTTCCTCCTTCAGCGATCAGCCCGCCCTTGTTTTGTAATGAATTCCGGGTCGGGACCGGCATTGGGCAGCAGGAACATGATTCTGTGTCCGCCGCTATAATCGGTCCATATTAAAAAGCTGATGACAGTTATTGACGGCATGAATATCCAGGAACTCGACTTCCGTTTGCTGCAGTGCTTCGCCGTGCTGCTGGCCGAGCGCAGCGTGTCCCGCGCCGCAGCACGGCTCGAACTGTCGCAGCCGGCGATGAGCCACGCCCTCGGTCGCCTGCGGCGCCTGTTCGACGACCCGCTGCTGCTCAAAGGCCATGGCCACATGACGCCGACCGCGCGCGCGCTCGAACTGGAAGTCGAGGTCCGCGCGCTGCTCGCCGGCGCCGAGCGCCTGGTCAGCCGGCCCGCCGAATTCGTGCCGGCCACCACGCGTACGCGGTTCGTGGTGATGACCCCGGAGTTTGTTGAATACCTGCTCGCGCCGCCGCTGGTCGCGCATGTCGAAGCCCATTCACCCGGTGTCGATATTGCATTCCGCACATCCGACCCGGAACACGCGCCGGACTGGTTTGAAAGCGGTGAAATCGACGTCCGCCTCGGCTGGGTGCCGGATCCCCCGCCGCTGCTGCGCTTCAAGCTGCTGTTCCGCGATCCGCTGGTGTGCATCGCGCGCCGCGGCCATCCGCAGCTGAAAAACCGCATCAGCGCGGAACAGTATCTGGAAGCCGCCCATGTCCGCGTCGAACAGCCGCGCACCCGCGTCTCCACCGGCGCCGTGGATGCGGCGGTCGATGCGCTCGGCGGCCGGCTGCGCATTGCACTGCAGGTGCAGAACGCCTTCGCGCTCGCCCATGCGGTGGCGCAGTCAAGCCTGATCTCGACGGTGCCGCAGCGCCTCGCGCGCGTGATGGCGACGCACCATCCGCTGCAGATCCTTGCGCTGCCGCTGGATGTGCCCGACGTCCGCATTGCGATGTACTGGCATGAGCGCACGCATAAACAACCGGCGCAGCGCTGGTTCCGGCAATTGCTCGCCGAGGCCGCAAAGACGCTGTAGTGCGCGACCCTCTGCTAAACTCGCCGCTCCACACAGCGCCCATCATCCGGAGGAGACCATGATTTACGAAGTGCGCACCTACGACATCAAGCCCAAATCCCAGCCCGAGGTCGAGAAACGTTTCGGCGAAGCCTATGAGCAGCGCAAGAAACTGTCGCCGCTGGCCGCCTTCTGGCACACCGAAATCGGCCCGCTGAACCAGATCATCCATGTCTGGCCGTACAAGGACCTGGTGGAACGCGAACGCATCCGCGCGGAGGCGGTCGCCGCCGGCAACTGGCCGCCGAAAATCGGCGAGTTCGTGCTCAACATGCGCAGCGAGATTTTCATCCCGTTTTCGTTTTCCCCCGAATTGAAGCCCGGCAAGATGGGGCCGTACTTTGAAATGCGCACCTATACCTTTGCGCCCGGCGAGCTGGGAAAAGTGCAGAAGGTCTGGGAAAAAGCGATGCCGGAGCGCGTCAAGTTCAGTCCGCTGGTCGGCGTCTGGTATTCGGAGCTGGGCGGCCTCAACCGCTTCACCCACATCTGGTCCTACCCGACGCTGGACGCGCGCAACGAAACCCGCGCCAAGGCCACGGCAGCCGGCGTATGGCCGCCCTCCGCCGTGGCGAAAAAGGAAGGCATGCCCGATGCCGTGCTGACGGCGCAGGAAAACAAGATCGTGATGCCTTCCGCGTTTTCGCCCCTGCAATAAGCCGCGATCAATCCGCGGCGCCGGATCCGCCGCAATGCGCAGCGCAGCTCAACCCGCCGCCATGGCGCCATCCGGCCATGGCGGGCTTGTTTAAGACACTGGGAGAATCACATGAAAGTCGGATTCATCGGACTCGGCACCATGGGCGGATCCATGGCCCTCAACCTGCGCAAGGCGGGTTTCGACCTGGTCGTGCATGACGTGCGCGAAGCGGCGGCCAAGCCGCAGCTCGCCGCGGGTGCGACCTGGGCCGCTGACGTCAAAACCCTGGGCAAGGCGGTGGATGTGGTGCTGACCTCGCTGCCCGGCCCGAAGGAAGCCGAAGCCGTGGGCGCGGAGCTGATGGCCTCGATGAAGCGCGGCGGCGTGTGGTTTGACCTCACCACCAATTCCCCGACCGTCGTGCGCTCGCTGTCGGCGCGCTGCGCCGGACAGGGCATCCACATGCTCGACGCGCCGGTATCCGGCGGACCGCATGGCGCGAAATCGGGCAAGATGGCCTTGCTGGTCGGCGGCGACGAAAAAACATTCCATGACCATCGCAAGGTGCTGGATGCCATCGGCGACCAGGTCATCTACATCGGCGCCATCGGAGCAGGCACCGTCGCCAAACTGGTGCACAACTGCGCCGGCTATGCAATCCAGACCGCGCTGGCGGAAGTGTTCACCGTCGGCGTCAAGGCCGGCGTCGATCCGCTGGCACTGTGGGCCGCCGTGCGCCAGTGTTCACTCGGACGCCAGCGCACCTTCGACCGGCTCGGCCGGCAGTTCCTGCAGGGCAGTTTTGACCCGCCGGATTTTGCGCTGAAACTGGCCTTGAAGGACGTCACACTGGCCACCGAACTCGGCCGCGAACTCGGCGTGCCGATGCGCGTCGCGAATCTTGCGCATGCCGACATGACCGAAGCCATGAGTCGCGGCTGGGCCGAGCGCGATTCGCGGATACCCATGCTGCTGCAGGAAGAGCGCGCCGGCGTGGAGATCAAGGTGCCTGCCGCGGCAATCCAGGCGGTGCTGCAGAAGGACGGATAGAATCGGCTGCAATCACCGCAGCCCCGGGCTGCAGGAGTCTGTCATGCCATGGCGTCACTGTTTTCGCATTCTCGCAATCTGCCTGGCCGTGCTTGCCGCCGCCACGGTCCGCGCGCAGGACACGGGCGCATTGCTCGACCAGGCGATCGCCGGCGAGCACCGCAGCGAAGCCAACAGGTTTCGCGACAAATACCGCCACCCGAAGGAAACGCTGCTGTTTTTCGGGCTGCGCGCGGAGATGACCGTGGTCGAAATCTGGCCCGCCTCGGGCTGGTATTCGGAAATCATCGGGCCAGTGCTGGCCAAACGGGGCAAATACGTGCTCGCGCATTACGCAATCGAGAACCCCGGGCTCGCCGACTGGCAGCTTGCGGCGCGGCAAAAGCAGCAGGAAAAAATCGCCGGGCAGGCTGCGCTCTACGGAAAACCGGTGTTCACTTCATTCGGGCCGCCGGACCATGTGGCCATAGCGCCGCCCGGCAGCGCCGATCTGGTGCTGACTTTCCGCAACGTGCATAACTGGAGCAGCCAGAAGGCCGATCAAGCGGCTTTTCAGGCCTTTTTCCAGGCGTTGAAACCCGGCGGCATACTCGGCGTGGTCGAACATCGCGCCAAACCCGGCACAGCGTTCGAACGCATGGTGAAATCGGGCTACATGACGGAAGCTTATGTCATTGCGCTTGCCGAACGATCCGGTTTCAGGCTGCTTGAAAAATCCGAAATCAATGCCAACCCGCTGGACACTGCGGACCATGAAAATGGCGTATGGGCATTGCCGCCGCTGCTGCGCGGCTGGCTGGACAAGGACAAATACCGTGCCATCGGCGAAAGCGACCGCATGACGCTGAAGTTCCTCAAACCGGAGAAATCATGATGGTGGTCACCCCGCTTTATGCCGCGCTGCTCGGCTTGATATTCGTGGGGTTGAGCGTCCGCACCATCCGCCTGCGCCGGCGTTATCGCGTCGGCGTCGGCGACGGCAATCACGCCGAACTGCAGCGCGCGGCGCGGGTGCACGCCAATTTCGCCGAATACGTGCCGCTGGCGCTGCTGCTGATTTATTTCGTCGAAACCCTGGGCGAATCGGCGATGGGCGCGCACATCCTCTGCAGCGCCCTGCTCTGCGGCCGGCTGCTGCATGCTTATGGCGTCAGCCAGGTGCGGGAAAACTACCGTTACCGCACCCTCGGCATGGTGCTGACTTTCACGACCATCATTTCAGCCAGCCTGGCGCTGCTCCTCATCCGCCTGTTCTGAGCCGGACGGCATCTCCGGCGCCGGCCAACAGCCCGGCCTTTACCGTCCGCCTCTATCGCCGGTATTGCCCGGGGTTGAGGCGGTCGATGTCCGCCTGCACCTGCTCGCGGCTGCGTTCGTAGACGATTTCCCGCCCCATCACCGAGCCGGCGTAAGCCTGCCCGTTGCGCGTCGGGGCCAGCGTGCATTTCACGCTGTGCACGCCGGCGCCAATCACCACCTCGATCGCCGAGGCGCGCTTGCTGAACACCACGACATCCATCAATTGCCGGGTTTCGGTGACGCGCACCTGGATTTTTTCATCGTTCACTCGACAACCCCTGTTCGCTGGACGGGAATATCCGGCAACCGTGGCGCATGGCCGGAGCGCCGGCCATGCACCACGCCGTTGGCGGTTAATGCACTACTTTGCGCGCAATGACCACGTTGTCATACACCAGGTTCGACGACCAGATCCAGCGTGCGCCCTCGAACAGTTCCGGATAACGGGTGTAGGCAAACAGCGTGGTGACGCCGATTTCCTCGTCGGTGTACTCGTAGGCGCGGGGCCAGTGATTGTCATTGAAGGTTTTCGAGCGCCAGTTCTTCGGCTGCGCGTAATGCACCATGTAGCAGTCGTCGCGGCAGGCCGGCTTCTTGACGTGGGGATAGGTGCGTCCGTTCTTGATGAAATGGCGCAGGCTGCCCTTGTCGACGACGTCGGCAGGACTGTCCACCGGTCCGATCATGAAACTTTGCGCCTTCCACGAACTGTCGGTGGTGGTGCCGTCACTGAACTTTGCGATCAGGCCGCCGTCGCCCAGATACCAGTCATCCTTCAGGCGGGCCATGTTCTCGACGCCCAGACCCAGGTGCTCGTCCCAGTCCACCAGCAGGAAGGCGATCGTGTAGGGGCGCTTCACCCTGAACTTGACGATTGCGGAGTTGAACGGCGTATACGGCGTATTGTCGACCGAGACCAGCTTGCCGTTCACGTACATCTCATAATAATTGTCCGCGACGATGAAACCGGTCACCACTTCGCCGTCGGCATCAACCTCGATCACCGGCACCTTGTCGGTGGAAACCGCAGCGGCATTCGGCGGCAGCACCTTGTTGCATTCGTTGTAGAGATCGTGGGACAGCGGCCCTTCCCTGCGCTGCAGGGCCGTCGCGGCCGGCACCGTGATCACGGTGCCGTCGGTGGCGGTGATCTCGCCGACCGCGGCCACGCGCAGATTCATCTTCGGATTGGTATGGGCGCAGCTGGTGAGGTTCTGCACCACCACCTTCTTGGCCGTGCCCTGCGTCACCATCCGCTTGTCCGGCGCCGGATCCGGTGCATCCAGCGTGAGTCCGGGGCCGCGCGACTGGCAGGCCGCAAGCACCGTGCATCCCAACAGCAGCATCGTCATATTGCGCAGCGCCGCGAGCGGCGCATGGACCGGCTTCAGCATGATTGTTCTCCCTTGGCAGGCCGGGCCAAGCGCAGGGTCTGGATGCCCTGCTGGATTTTGACTCCGGCTCGATTCAGCTTAGCCGAGCGCCCCGAACCCGGCAAGCGCCGGACGATGCGCGCCTGGATGACCGGACCAATTTGGGCGGGGCGTTGATGCCGGAGCATCCCTTATAATTTCAGTCTTTCCCGCCGCCCCTCCCGAATCCAATAATGCTGATCAAATTCACGCTCAACGGCGATCCGGTTGAAGTCCACCTGAAATCGGCCGACCGCCTGCTGGTCGATGTGCTGCGCGAAGACCTGCAGCTCACCGGTACCAAACACGGCTGCGGCATCGGCGCCTGCGGCACCTGCACCGTCATCGTCGATGGATCGCCGGTGTCCTCCTGCCTGCAACTGGCCGCCCTGTGCGAGGGCGCCAGCATACGCACCGTGGAAGGACTGGACCAGGCCGGCGTCATGCATCCGGTGCAGCAGGCCTTCATCAACCGGTCGGCGATGCAATGCGGCATCTGCATCCCCGGCCATGTCATGCAGTGCGTGTCGCTGATCGAAAAGAACCCTGATCCCACGGATGAAGAGATCCGCGCCAGCGCCGACAGCGTGTACTGCCGCTGCACCGGTTACGTCAAAATCATGGACGCCTACCGTGAAGCCGCCGCGCTGCTGA
This sequence comes from uncultured Bordetella sp., assembly GCA_964606765.1. Taxonomy (GTDB): domain Bacteria; phylum Pseudomonadota; class Gammaproteobacteria; order Burkholderiales; family SG8-41. The sequence continues at coordinate 8,088 of CAZSIR010000124.1, forward strand.
AAAAGGCGGGGCAGAAATGAGCAGCCGCCACAAACATCTGCGCGACCCGAAATTCGAAGCCGGCCTGCTGGTGGTCGGCAAGGACGTGCCGCGCACCGACGCGATTCCGAAAGTCACCGGCGCCGCGCAGTATGTCGCCGACATCCACATGCCGGGGATGCTGCACGCCGCCGTGCTGCGCAGCCCCCATGCGCACGCAAAAATACTTTCCATCGACACCAGCGCCGCGCGCGCGATGCCCGGCGTGCGCGCCGTCGTCACCGGCGAGGACACCGCAAAGCGCAAATGGGGCGCCTTCCGTCCCGACCTCTATCCGCTGGCCATCAACAAGGTGCGTTACGTCGGCGATGAAGTCGCCGCGGTTGCCGCCATCGATCCCGAAACCGCGCGCGCCGCAGTGGACAAAATCGCCGTCGAGTACGAAGCGCTGCCCGCGGTGTTTTCGCTGGACGAGGCGATGGCGCCGGGCGCAGCACTGGTGCATGACGATGCCGCCGGCAACATTGCCCATGAATTCGCCTTCGAGCGAGGCGAAGTCGATGCCGGCTTCAAGGCCTCCGACGTCATCGTCGAAGGCACCTGGGATTCGATCCGGCAGTGGCACTCCTCACTGGAAACCATCGGCTGTGTCGCACACTGGACCAATAACCGCGTCAGCATGTGGTGCAACACGCAGACGCCCTTTCTTGCCCGCGGCCGTTATGCCATCGCGCTCGGCGTGCCGGAAGCGCAGGTGCGGGTCATACAGACCGAGGTCGGCGGCGGTTTCGGCGGCAAATCCGGCGACGACAACGGTTCAGTGATCGCCGCCATCCTCGCGCGCAAGGCGGGGCGGCCGGTCAAACTGATCCACACCCGCGAGGAGGAATTCCTCGCCAGCCATCCGCGCATGCCGA
>CAZSIR010000125.1:0-8671 GCA_964606765.1 uncultured Bordetella sp.
CCCAGCACAGACGGATCACCTCATCACTCTGGCCGTCACTGAGCACGCCTTCCGCCAGACCGCGGAATTTGACCTCGAGATCGGAATCGCTCATCGGCCGCTCCAGAGTGCCCAGGGCATGTTCGACATGGCGCTCCAGCCTGCGGCCATCCCTGAGCCGGATGGAAACATGCGATTGCACACGGCCGATCCCGGCGTCCTGCTCAATGCGCACCCGGCGCCTCAAGGCCACCGTAACCGGATCCAGCACGCTTTCATCGCTGAACTGGGCCTCGCCCGCCTTGCCGAAGCGCAATGCAACAGCAGCGGCATGGAACACGCTGAATTTGCCTTCCAGCCCGGTCTGCGGATTTTCCTTGGCCGTCAGTTCGAATACGATGGGACTGACCTTGAGGTCCACGCTCTCGATCATTTCCGGCGTCAACCGGTATTCATTGCGCAGTTGTATGCAGCCGTCGATCGTGCCCTGCACCACCAGTCCACAGGCGAACGGCTTGTACATGTTGGAAGAAAGTTCATAGCGCCTGCCCCACTCCGCGGTGATCACTGAAGGATCAAATTTGGTCGACATCACCTGAGCGAAACCGCGTTTGGCTTCGATGCCCTGCTCAGAACTGGTGAAGTTTTTCGCGGCCAGCAATGCCGCCATGAGGCCGTTCTGCGCGGCACGTCCGGGATGCAGGCTTTTGCACATGGAACCGAACATCTCGCGCAGCCCGGAAGATTGTGTCGCAGCAATGCCCAGCGCCCAGGCCATCTGCTGCTCATTGAGTCCCAGCAGCTTGCCCGCGGCCGCTGCCGCGCCGAATACACCGGCAGTGCCGGTAATGTGCCAGCCGATCATGTAATGCTCGGGAAACACCGACAAGCCAACGCGAATCTCGGTTTCGACGCCCAGCACGAAGGCATGGACCAGATCGGCGCCGCTGATGCCTTTCCATTCCGCCAGCGCAAGAAGTGCCGGCAGGACCGGCGCGCTGGGATGCACGGCGCGCACATGGGTGTCGTCAAAATCAAAGACATGCGAGCTGACGCCGTTGATCAGCGCCGCATTCAGGATATCCGTGCGCTCACTGCGGCCAAGTATCTGCGCCTGCGGCTGGCCGGCAAACGGCAGCACCGCAGCCAGCGCGTTGGCGACCGTCTCGTGCCGCGAGGCACCGATTGCGCAACCGCACCAGTTCAACAGCGCGCGGGCCGCCTCGTGGCGCACCGGGGCAGGAATATCCCCGTAACGCGACTGCACAATGTTCCGGGCCAGCGTACGCGTGACATCCCTGTTCGATTCCATGGCCGTCATGACTCCGGTCAGTCAGCCTTGACGCCGGAGGCCTTGAGCACTTTGGCCCATTTGGCCGATTCCGATTTGATGTAGGCGGCAAACTGCTCGGGGGTATTGCCTATGGTTGTCGCACCCTGCCCCTCCAGCTGTTTCTGGACTTCCGGCAGGCGCGTGACCTTTGCAACGTCCGCGTGCAGTCGGGCAATGATCTCGCGCGGTGTGCCGGCCGGTACCAGCAAACCGAACCAGGTGCCCGCCTCGAATCCGGGAAACCCGGATTCGGCCATGGTCGGCACCTCCGGCGCCACGGTTTGTCGCTTCAGGCTGGTCACGGCAAGCGCCCGCAGGCGCTTGTCCCGCACTGGACCGATGACCGACAGCATGTTGCCAAAGAAAACCTCGACCTGTCCGCCCAGCAGATCCGTGGTCGCGGGTGCGCTGCCCTTGTACGGCACATGCACCATGTCAACCTTCGCCTGGGCCTTGAAAAATTCGGCTGCCAGATGCGGTAAGGTGCCATTTCCTGTGGATGCATAGTTGATTGCGCCGGGCTTCGAACGCGCCAGGGCGACCAGTTCCTTGACTGATTTAACCGGCAATGAGGGATGCACCACCAGCAGGCTGGGCACGCTGGCCACCAGCGAAACCGGAACGAAATCCCGTTCCACCGAATAGGGCGCCTTGCTGTTCATGTGCGGAATCACGGTCAGGATCCCTGCTGTGGCCATGAACAGGGTGTATCCATCGGCCGGAGCCTTTGCCGCAACCTCGGTGCCGACAATCCCGCCCGCACCGGCACGGTTATCGACGATCAGCTGCTGACCCAGCGCCTCACCGAGTTTTCCGCTCACAGCGCGAGTCACAATGTCAACGCCGGCGCCCGGCGGAAAAGGCACGATCAGGCGCACCGCTTTGGAGGGATAGGCCTGCGCCATCACCATACCGGCTGACCCCACGCACAGGACCACACAGAATGCCTTGATGAAATGCCGCATGAGCGGTCTCCTCGCGTTATCACAATGACAAAAAAGACAGGAAAGGCCATGCCGCAGCCTTAATCCGCAACAAAGGGGCTGACAATATCAATCGACGGTAATCTTCGCCGCCTTCACCACCTGGGTGTACTTGGCGATCTCGGTCTTGATCAGCGCGCCGAAGACTTCCGGCGTGCCACCGGCCCCTTCCAGTCCCTGGGTCGCCAGCGCATCGCCCATGCCGGGCAGTTGCAGCGCGGCCAGCGTGTGCTGATTCATTTTTTTCACCAGCGCCGCCGGCGTTTTGGCCGGCGCGAGGATGCCCTGCCAGTTGGCGACATTGAATCCCTTGACGCCGGACTCGGCAATGGTCGGCACATCCGGCGCAGCTGCGGCGCGTTTGGCCGTGGTCACGCCCAGCGCGCGCAGCTTGCCGTTCTTGATCTGCGGCAGGGCCGGCGGCATGGTGCTGAAAATCAACTGCACCCGGCCGCTGACCAGATCCGCCATCGCCGGGCCCGTGCCTTTGTACGGCACATGCAGCATGTCGGTGCCGGTGGCGTACTTGAACAGCTCCCCCGCCATGTGCAGCGAGGAGCCCGTGCCTGCTGACGCGTAATTGAGCCTGCCTGGGCTGGCCTTGGCCAGCGCGATCAGCTCCTGCACCGATTTCGCCGGCACCGAGGGATTGACCGCCAGGATGAATGACGAGGTCGCCACCAGCGCCACCGGCGCAAAATCCCGCACCGGGTTGTACGGCAGATTGGCTTTCAGCGCAGGCGTCTGCGCAAGATTGCCGACGCTGCCGAGAAACAGCGTGTAGCCGTCGGGATTGGCCTGCGCTGCAATGGTCGCGCCCAGCGCGCCGCCGGCGCCGCCGCGGTTGTCGACAACAACCTGCTGCGACACCACTTCGGCCAGCCGTTGTCCGATGGTGCGCGCCAGGATGTCGTTGCCGCCGCCGGGCGGGAACGGCACGATCAGCCGCAGGGTCTTGTCGGGATAACCGGCCGGCGCGCCACCCTGTGCCAGGACGGATGAAATACCGACCGCCGAAAACGCCGCCAGCACCGCAGCATGAATGACCGTGGAACGAATGAATGATTTGCGCATGGTTATCCTTGAATTTCCTTGTGTGCGATTGAACCCTGGATTCTAGTTTTGCATGGGCCGCAGCGGCAAGCCGCATCACGGCCGGCGCACTGCGTACCCGCCTTCAGTAGACCATGCCTGCCGCAGCTTCCTTGGGCAGATCCTTCTCCGCCTCATCCAGCTGCTCGTAAAAAGACTCGATATAGGCCTTGAACGTGGCGTCGTGGCGCTGCATTTCGATTTCGCCGAAATCCACCTGCGGCCTCGGCTGCAGGTCAAAGTGGCCATGCTTGTCGCTGCCGCGGAGCAGGCAGGCCGGCATGCGGCGTTTGCCGATGTAGCGTGTGCGGGTCGGGATGTAACTGAGCGCGATGCCGATGCGCCGTTCATCCGAACGGTTGGGCTGCGACTGGTGCACGGTGCAGGTGTGGTGGAATGAAAACTGTCCGGGCCTGAGTATGGCGCGGTCAATGCGCGATTGATCGAACCACTCGACGATGATCTGCCCGGCGGTGTTGACGCTGTTTTTGATCAATCCGCTTTTCTGCTGCAGCTGGCCGCGGATGTGGCTGCCGGCGGCAAACTCCACCGGCCCCGCCTCCGCCGTCACGTTGCTGAGCGCGACCCAGGCAGTGACATGGTCGAACGGGCGCAGGCCGAAATAGGTGGAGTCCTGGTGCCAGGCGGCGATGCCCTCGCTGCGCGCTTCCTTGATGAAAAAACGGCTGGTATAGAGCAGGATGTCCGGACCGATCAGGTCTTCGACCGCATCGAGGATTGCCGGCGTGCGCGCCAGCTCATCCACCCAGCGGCACAGGAAATGCAGGTTGCCGCGGTACTTCTTGTCGATGGCCATCAGCGAACCGCCGAGATGCGCCTCGGTCCTGCACAGTTCCTCTCGGCAATGCGCAACGGCTTCTGCATCCAGCGCATCCAGCGGATACAGATAGCCATCCGCGCGAAAACTCCGCAGCTGGGCCTCGCTCAGTTTTTTCAACACTCTTTTCCTCCCGCCACGACCGGCCTGCTCACGATGCGGTCCTGTTTTATGAGGGCGATACGTCATGCTAGTATAGATCACACAAAAAACAGCATCCATCACACTCCCTGCGACAATCCGCGCTCCAGACGTGCATGTCGCCGCCGCCGGAACCGAACATGGCCATCGATTACGAAAAACTCCTCAACTGGGATATTCCACTTGTTGAACAGCAACTGAGCAAACGCGACACCATCATTTACGCGCTGGGCGTCGGGCTCGGCGCGGATCCGGTGGACCGGGACCAGCTGCAGTTTGTCTACGAGGAAAACCTGAAGGCGCTGCCGACGATGGCGATCATCCTCGGCTATCCGGGACCGTGGCATGCGGCGCCGGGCACTGGCGTCACGCGCAGCCATGTCGTGCATGGCGAGCAGGGTTTCGTGATCCACAAGCCGCTGCCGGTCGAGGGCGCAATCACCGGAAAGACCCGCGTCACCGCGGTGCTCGACAAGGGCAAGGACAAGGGCGCGCTGCTGCAGACGGCCTGCGAGGTGCGCGACAAGGCCGGCAATGAACTGATCTGCACGCTGACTTCCACCACGTTCTGCCGTGCCGACGGCGGTTTTGGCGGCCCATCCGGTCCGGTCGCCGCGCCCCACCCGATCCCCGAGACCCCGGTTCAGCTGAGCTGCGACCTCACGACGCTGCCGCAGGCGGCGCTGATCTACCGGCTCTCCGGCGACTACAACCCGCTGCACGCCGATCCGGCATACGCGGCAAAAGCCGGTTTCAAAATGCCCATCCTGCACGGCCGCGCAACCTTCAGCGTGGTCGGACACGCACTGGTGAAAACGGTCTGCGGCTACGACCCGCTGAAACTCAAAAGCATGTCCGGCCGTTTTTCCTCACCGGTGTATCCGGGTGAAACCATACGCACCGAGATGTGGATGGATGGCAAGGTGGTCAGCTTCCGTGCCACGGTGCCGGCGCGCAACGTCACCGTGCTCAACAATGGCCGCGCAGAAGTTATTTAAAAAAACAAAAGCTTAGCCACAGAGTTCACAGAGGACACAGAGAACTGCAAGAGCGAAACCGGTGAGATCATGCTTGCGATTCAAGGTTTTTCTCTGTGCTCTCTGTGAACTCTGTGGCTAAAAGGTTTTAGTTTTTCCAAAGGAGTCCAAACATGGCAAATGCAAAAATGATGGAAGGCAAAGTCGTCGTCGTCACCGGTGCCGGTCGCGGCATCGGCGCGGCGATCGCAAAAATGGCCGCTGCGGAAGGCGCGAAAGTCGTGGTCAACGACATCGGCGTCGGACTCGACGGCGCGGGCGGCGACCAGACGCCGGCGCAGGAAGTGGTCAATGAAATCAAGAAAGCCGGCGGTGAAGCTGCGGCCAGTTACGACAGCGTCTCCGAATTCAGCAGCGCCGCAAAAATCATCCAGTGCGCAATGGACAACTTCGGCCGCATCGATGCCGTGGTCAACAACGCCGGCATTTTGCGCGACGTGATTTTCCACAAGATGAGCGAAAGCGACTGGGACTCCGTGGTCAACGTCATGCTCAAGGGCGCCTTCAACACCGCGCGCCACGCGGCCGACCATTTCCGCAAGCAGGAATCCGGCGCTTTCGTGCACATGACCTCCACCTCGGGCCTGATCGGCGGCATGGGCCAGGCCAACTATGGCGCGGCGAAACTGGGCATGGTCGCACTGTCGAAGGCGATCGCCGTCGACATGTCGCGTTTCAACGTGCGCTCGAACTGCATCGCGCCGGTGGCATGGACGCGGATGACCGCATCGATCCCGGCCAAGGATCCGGCCACCGCTGCACGCATCGAGCAGCGCAAGCAGGTCACCCCGGAACACAATGCGCCGCTTGCGGTGTACCTGATCAGCGACGCCGCCAAGGGCGTCAACGCCCAGGTGTTCGCCACGCGCAAGAACGAAATCTTCCTGATGAGCCAGTCGCGTCCGCTGCGCAGCGTGCACCGCGCCGACGGCTGGACGCCGGCGCGCTGCGCCGAGCACATGTATCCGGCACTGAAAACCGGCTTCTACAATCCGGTTGAACGCACCGCCGACGTGTTCTCCTGGGATTCCATCTAGAAAAAAGCAAGATCAAAAACAGCCACAGAGATCACAGAGGGCACAGAGAAAACCCCGGGAAATTTTGTTTTTGACTTCCTCTGTGATCTCTGTGCCCTCTGTGGCTAAAGGTTTTGAAATGAACGTCCGTTTCGACAAAAACAAGGGCATCGCCACGCTGACGCTGGACCGGCCGGACCGGCTCAACGCCATGTCGGACGCGATGTGGGACGCACTGCTCGCCCACATCAATGCCATCGCCGGCGACGATGAAATCCGCGCTGTCATCCTCAAAGGCGAAGGCCGCGCCTTCTGCTCGGGCGGCGACGTCGGCAACATGGCGAAATCCGACATCGTCTCCGGCCGCGCCCGTTCGCAGCGCCGCCACCGCACCATCATCGCCCTCTACAACCTCGAAAAGCCGGTGATCGCCGCAACCCGCGGCCCGGTCTACGGCATCGGCAATGCGCTGGCGCTGGCCTGCGACGTCGTTGTCGCCTCCGACACCACCAAGTTCTCGATGGCGTTCAAGAAGGTCGGTGTGGTGCCCGACGGCGGCGTGGTGTTTTTCCTGACCCAGCGCCTGGGACTCGCCCAGGCCAAGGAACTGGTCTATACTGCGCGTGCAGTCGACGCCACCGAAGCCAAAAGCCTCGGCCTGGTGTCGCGCGTGGTACCCGACGCCGAACTGGAATCTACAGCACTTGCGCTGGCCACCGAATTCGCCGAATCCGCGACCTACGCGCTGGCGCTGGCCAAAAAAATGTTCCAGTCGATGTACGTGCCGACGCTGGAACAGCTTTGCGAAATGGAAACCCTGGCCTCCGGCATCGTGCGCCTGACACAGGACCACAAGGAAGGTGTGGCGGCGTTCCAGGAAAAGCGGCCGCCGAAGTTTCTTGGCAAATAAACTTTGCTTTTTGCTTTGGTTTTTACATAAAAACATTAACGCTAAGGCGCAAAGGAAAAAGAGAGGCGCAAAGAAGGGCTATATTTAAAGACAATACTTCGGTTTTGTTTTGCATTTCTCTGCGTCTTTCATTTTCCTTTGCGTCTTTGCGTTAAAGCTTTTTCTTGATTTTTCAAAAATCCGGCCACAAAGCAAATCAATACCTCCGTGACCTTGGTTAAATGAGCACAGCAAATCGCGGCAGCGACACCTCCTGGCTGTTCTGGCTGTGCGCGAGCCGCACCAGTTTCGCGCTGGTTTTCACCGCCTACGCCGCGGCCATACCGCTGCTCAAACCCGACTGGGGCATGAGTGCCGGAAAAGCCGGCATGATCCAGTCGGCCTGGCATTTCGGTTACCTGTTTTCGCTGGTTGCCGTCGGCTTTCTGGCCGACCGCTACGGCGCGAAACGGGTGTTCATTTTCTCCAGCATCGCCTCCAGCATCAGCGCGATGATTTTCGCGGTATTTGCCGAAAGCTTTCTCACCGGCCTGGTCCTCTACGGCCTGACCGGACTTTTTTCCGGCGGTTCGTACACCCCCGGGCTGACGCTGATCGCCGAACGCTTCCAGTCGGCCAGCCGCGGCCGCGCGATGGGTTTTTACCTGGCTGCCGCCTCCGGCGGTTATGCGCTGGCACTGGTGCTGACCGGCGCGCTGACGCCGCTGTTCGGCTGGCGTGGCGCCTTCATCGTCAACGCCGCCGGCCCGCTGCTCGGCACCGTGCTGGCGCTGTACGCCCTGCGCGCAACGCCCAACATCGTACATCCGCGCACGGCGGAACACGCCGCCGAAAAACCGGTGGCGGTAATCCTCGCCAACAAGCCGGCGATGCTGGTGACCTGGGCCTACACCTTCCATTCCTGGGAAATGCTCGGCATGAAAGCGTGGATGCCGGCATTCCTGTCGGCGGCCGCCGCCTACTCCACCGGCAGCAGTGCCACGGCATCGGCGAGCCTCGGCGCAGGACTCGCCGCCATCGCCTACATCGGCAGCATGGGCGGCAGCGTGACCGGCGGCTGGCTGTCCGACCGCATGGGCCGCACCTGGACCATGATGGTGCTGGCGACCATCAGCGCGGTGTGTTCGCTGACCCTGGGCTGGCTGATCGGGCTGCCGCTGTGGCTGCTGGTAATCATCTGCGCCTTCTACAGCTTCACCGCGGTCGGCGACTCCTCGGTGTTCTCCACTGCGGTCACCGAACTGGTGCCGCCGCGCCACATCGGCGCCGCCTATTCGGTGCGCTCGGTGCTGGGTTTCGGCGCCGGTGCCATCGCGCCCTGGGTATTCGGCCTGGTGCTCGA
>CAZSIR010000126.1:0-8377 GCA_964606765.1 uncultured Bordetella sp.
CACGCCAGGCTGGGCAACGTTCGGGTAGGCCTTGGTGTGCTGCTCGTAGCCCGCGCCGATGTCAAAACCACCGGCTTTGTACGAACCACCCAGCGACCAGATGCGCGGCTTGGCGCCGGCGGCCGTGGCTGTCGTTGCGGTCGAGCTGTTGGTCGAGGAGAACGCGCCCATGATCTGGAAACCGCCGAATTTCGGGCTGTCGTAGGTCAGCAGGTTGCGCTGGCGACGCTTGAACACGCCGGGGCTGGCGCCGTCGGAAGTGGTCGTCGAGTTGCTGGTCAGCAGGAATGCGGTACCGAAAATGCCGGTGTCGCGGCCGCCGACTGCACCGATGGTGCGCTTGAACGGGGTATCCCAGTTACCGATGAAGAAGTTACCGAAACCGCCCTTCAGGCCGACCGCGCTGTTGCGGGTGCAGAAGCCGTCGCCGTTGGTGCCGCGGTAGTCAGCGGAAGAAGTACACTGGAACCATGCAGACATGCCGCCGCCCAGTTTCTCTTCACCCTTGATGCCGATTTCCGAACCCGGGGTTTGCAGGATGTCAGCGTTGGCCTGGTCTACGCCGTTGATGGCGCGATCCTGTTTGACAAAGCTGTATTCCATATAGATGTTGCCGAAAATCTGCACGTTGCTCTGTGCCATCGCTACAGCAGGTGCTGCCAGCGCACCGGCAACAGCAAGTGCAATCACTTTCTTCTGCATAATGGTCTCCTCTGAATTAAAAGACGCCCTTGCCAACCGTGGGCGTGTTGTCTCCACGCTTATGCCGTGAATCCGGGGACAATTATCTGAGACATTAGTCACTTAAAACAATAATCAGGGGTATTAAATGCAATCTATGGAGACTGTTGTCTCTTATTTGCAACATGCATAGCGCTACGCAGTGGTTACCACCGACGTATGAATGAGGTTCCTGCCAACAAAATCGCCGTTGCCAAGCCCGTCATTTCAAAATAAATTATTTAAAATCAATAGGTTATATTAATTGGCTGATAGCGAAGCCCTACGCAACGCAATACACGTCGGCCTGCAGGCCCTGGAGTCCGGAGATACCCGGTCTGCCATCGCCACTTTCCGCACGGCACTGGTCCGCACGCCCGACCATCCGGCGATGCGCAATCTGCTGGGGGTCGCCCTGCTGACCCACGGTGATGCGGCTGCCGCATTGCCGGAATTCGAGCATGCAGCCCGGCTCGCCAAATCCGATCCCGCCATACTCGGCAATCTGGCGCAGGCCTATTCCACGCTGGGCCGGCATGCCGACGCTCAGCAGATGTTTCGCAAGGCAGGCCGGCTCGACCCCCGTGCTTTGCGTTATGCGCAAGGCGCGGCGATCGCTGCTGCGGAACTGGGCAAATTTGCCGAAGCCGAGCAAGCGCTGCAGCGTCTGACCGCGCGCTTCCCAGCTGCTGCATCCCCCTGGTACAACCTCGGCAATGTGTATCGCGCGCAGAGCCGCTGGACCGATGCCGAGGCCTGTTATCGCGAAGCCCTGCAACGCGAGCCCGATGCCGGGGATACCCGCATCAATCTCGGCAGCGTATTGCACGCACAGCTGCGTTATGCCGAAGCCATCGCCGAGTACCGCATCTGCGCTGCAGCCGATCCGCAGGATGTTGCCGCGCACCTGAACCTGGCTTCAGCACTGATTGATGCCGGTTATTTCAGACAGGCCGCTGAAACCTGCCGTGATTTCCTCTCGCGCGTTCCGCACAATCCGGAAGCACACCGCTTTCTCGCTGCGGCGCTGAGCCATCAGGGCGACGTCATTGCCGCCTTGCCCGCCTACGCAAAAGCCGCCGCTCTTGCGCCCGGCGATGCCCTGTCGCAGCGCGCCCTGGGCGGCGCGCTGGCCGAAGCGGGACAGATGCATCGCGCCCTGCGCACGCTCGCTGCCGCCGGAAAACTCGAACCGGAGGCCGATGCCCAGCAGCAGATCCTCAGTGCCGTGCTGCTCGCCCAGGGCATGCTGGGTGACGGCTGGAATGCCTATCGGCGAAGGCCGGCCTTTCTGCGTTTTGCCGAAAAGCTCGGCGCCGATACGCTGTCTCAACAATTGCCGGCGGATGTTTCCGGCAAACACGTTCTGCTCCTGCGCGAGCAAGGCCTGGGAGATGAACTGTTTTTCCTGCGTTACGCACCAGCCCTGCGGTCGCTCGGCGCGCGAGTGACTGTCCGTGCCAGCGCAAAAATTGCCGCCCTGGTCGCACGCGCCGCTTGTGCCGATGCCGTCATTACCGACGACGCCACGCCAGACACGCCCGCGGACCTGCAGCTGCTGTGCGGCGATCTGCCCGGCGCGTTGTCCGCGCCGAATGGCTGCACCATGAATTTTCCTGACGCATCGCTGCCGTGCCGGGATTTCGCCGTGCATATTGCTGCGTTTCACCCCATGCCGCCGGCCTCGCTGCAAATCGCACCCCTGCCTGCGATGACGGCAAAAATCCGGGAGCGCCTGCGCCATTACGGAGAACCGCCCTATCTCGGTTTGACCTGGCGCGCCGGTACTGCGGCGCATGAGCAACTCGCGGGACAGTACTGGGCCTTGAGCAAGGCCCTGCCCTTGCCGGCATTCGCGGACGCGCTGCGCGGATTCCGCGGCACGCTGCTGGCGCTGCAGCGCCAGCCGGCGCCCGGCGAAATCGCAGACCTGGCCGGCAGCGTGGGCCGAACCGTGCATGATTGCTCGGATCTCAACGAGGATCTCGAAGGCATGCTCGCTTTGCTGGCCGAGATTGATGATTACGCCGGCGTCAGCAACACCAATATGCACCTGCGTGCCGCAAGCGGGCGCACGGCGCGCGTACTGGTGCCGAGCCCGGCTGAATGGCGCTGGATGGCCGGCGGCTCAGCCAGCCCCTGGTTTCCCGGTTTCACCATCTACCGGCAGTCGCCCCACGGCAACTGGCATGAAGCCATGCAGGCCCTGGGCAATGATCTGCGGCAACAGCAGGCGGCGTGAACAGACATTTCGTTTTGGGTTACGCTCTCGCATCACCGAATAGCTGAAACATCGTCCCTTGGCCAAAATACAAACGCGAGAATGCCAGCCCTGCACCGGTTGCTGCGACGGCTGGCTGCAAATCGTCGTCGAAGGAAAACCCGTGTATCCCGGCAAGCCCTGCCATCACAGCACGGGCTCCGGCTGCGACGATTACGAGAACCGCCCGGTCGATCCCTGCCGGCATTTTGTCTGCGGCTGGCGCATGGAAGGCAGTCCGCTGCCGGACTGGATGAAACCGAGCAACGCCAAAGTCATCGTGCTGTTTGACCAGACACAATGGCGTGGTGTCCCGGTGGATGTCGCAGTCCCCGTCGGTCGCCGCATTCCGCCGCGCGCACTGCAGTGGCTGCAGCAGTTTGCGCAATCGCACGGTCGCGCCCTGCTGTATTCGGAACAGAACGTCGTCGACGGCAAATTCAGCAACCAGCAGTCGGCCCACGCCTATGGTCCGCCTGAATTCCAGCGGGACATGGCCGAGCGCATGCAAAGCGGGCTGCCGCTGTGGTGAGCATCAAGGCTTGTCGACAGCCCTTGATCACATAAAAAACGGGCGCCGAAGCGCCCGTTCTGATTTGTGTGACTGGATGCAATGCAAAAACTAGAAGCGATGCTGAACGCTGAGGGCGACCGCGCTTTGCTTGGAACCTGAGGCTGCAGCCGCATAAGCCAGGCCACCGAGGTCATAAGATGCGGCACTGTCATTTTTCAGGTTGACATAACCAATCGCGCCGGAGGTGCGCTTGGAAAAGTCATAGACATAGCGAACCTGATACAGCTTCGCGCCGGTATTGCTCAGCCCCGTCGCCACAGGCCGGGTACCGATGGCGGCGCCCACCGTGCCTTCAACATCATCCGCCTCGGTATAGCCAAAGTGCAGATTGTGCGGCCCGGCAATTTTCCACTCTGCACCAACTTGCCATGCCTTGACTTTGCCGGTGACGCCAGGCGCGGTGTCGGCTTCCTGTTCGGTAAAGATGCCGCCAACCTTCACCGGTCCGAAGGTATAGGCCGCCGAAAGATGGTAGCCGTATTCATCCCCTGCAAATGTGGATAATCCCGGCTGCGCCACATTCGGATAGGCTTTGGTGTGCTCTTCGTAGCCAACACCAAGATCCAGACCGCCCCTCTTGTACGAACCCGCCAGCGACCAGATGCGCGGCTTGGCCCCGGCCGCCGTGGCTGTCGTGGCGGTCGAACTGTTGGTTGAGGAGAACGCGCCCATGACCTGGAAGCCGCCGAACACCGGGCTGTCGTAGGTGATCAAATCGCGCTGGCGACGCTTGAACACGCCGGGGCTCGCTCCGTCGGAAGTGGTCGTTGAATTTCCCGTCAGCAAAAATGCGACTCCATAAATACCGGTGTCGCCGCGGACGCCGATATTGCCGGTGCTGGAGGTGCGCTTGAACGGGGTATCCCAGTTCCCAATGAAGATATTGCCCAGGTTCCCCTTCAGGCCGACGGCGCTGTTGCGGGTGCAGAAACCGTCGCCGTTGGTGCCACGGATATCCGCCGAAGATGCGCACTGGAACCATGCGGTAAGACCGCCGCCCAGCTTCTCCTCCCCCCTGATGCCGATTTGCGAACTTGAAGTTTGCAGGATGTCCGCGTTGGCGGAATCAACGCCGTTGATGGCGCGACCGGTGCTGGTGAAGCTGTACTCCGTGTACAAATTACCGAAAATCTGCACGCTGCTTTGTGCCCATGCCATTGCCGGCGCGGCAAGCGCACCTGCAACTGCCATCACAATGACTTTTTTTTGCATGACTTACTCCTTTGGATTGAAATGCGCCCTGAATGTCGACGGGCGTAATCGATCCTCGAGCCGGGAGTATCTGGGGTCCTGCCGGGTAAAACAATGCACAAAAAATATTTATTTTTTACTGTAAGGATACGGACAGTCGGTTCGCCGCCACACCCGTGGTCAGTCAAACATCGCGTAAAAGCCGGGCTTCCAGCCAGCGGGGCCCGCTGATGCGATGCGCTTGGCGGTCTCCACAAATAAAAAACGGGCGCCGAAGCGCCCGTTTCGAGTTGCCGCGCAAGCGCGGCGTATGACTTTATTGAAAACGGCTTTTATTAGAAGCGGTGCGTAATGCTCATCGCAATTGCGCTCTGCTTGGCGCCCGACGCGGCGGCGGCATAACCCAGGCCACCGAGGTCGTACGAAGCGGAGTTGTCGTTCTTCAGGCCCACGTAACCGATGGTGCCGGTGGTGCGCTTGGAGAAGTCATAGAGGTAGCGCACTTGCCACATCTTGGCACCGGTGTCACCCGTGGCAGTTGCCACCGGACGGCCACCGATTGCTGCGCCAACACCACCCTTGATGTCATCCGCTTCGGTGTAGCTGAAGTGCAGATTGTGCGGGCCGGCAATTTTCCATTCCGCACCGAGGTGCCAGGCTTTGACCTTGCCGGTCACGCCGACCGCGGTGTCAGCTTCCTGTTCGGTGAAAGTGCCGCCGAACTTGACCGGGCCGAGAGTATAGGCCGCCGAGATGTGGTAGCCCTCTTCGTCGCCGGCAAACGTGGCCAGGCCAGGCTGGGCAACGTTCGGGTAGGCTTTGGTGTGTTGCTCGTAGCCCACGCCGATGTCAAAACCACCGGCTTTGTACGAACCAGCCAACGACCAGATGCGCGGCTTGGCGCCGGCGGAAGTGGCTGTCGTTGCGGTCGAGCTGTTGGTCGAAGAGAACGCGCCCATGACCTGGAAGCCACCGAACACCGGGCTGTCGTAGGTCAGCAGGTTGCGCTGGCGACGCTTGAACACGCCGGGGCTCGCGCCGTCGGAAGTGGTCGTCGAGTTGCTGGTCAGCAGGAACGCGGTGCCGAAAATGCCGGTGTCGCGGCCGCCGACTGAGGCGATCGTACGCTTGAACGGGGTATCCCAGTTACCGATGAAGAAGTTACCGAAACCGCCCTTCAGGCCGACCGCGCTGTTGCGGGTGCAGAAGCCGTCGCCGTTGGTGCCGCGGTAGTCAGCGGAGGACGCGCACTGGAACCATGCGGACATGCCGCCGCCCAGTTTCTCTTCGCCGCGGATGCCGATTTCCGAACCCGGGGTTTGCAGGATGTCAGCGTTGGCTGCATCGACGCCGTTGATGGCGCGGTCTTGCTTGGTGAAGCTGTATTCCATGTACACCGTGCCGAAAATCTGCACGTTGCTCTGTGCCATCGCCACTGCGGGCGAGACCAGCGCGCCGGCAACGGCCACTGCCATCAGTTTCTTGTTCATTCGTAAAATCTCCTGAAAAGTTTATGTTTCTTGCCGCGGCACTCACGCATCCTGGATATCCGATGCGAAGCATTTGCGACCTGCGCCTCCTCCGGAAAGCGAGGCTGCACAGATTGTCTGTTGTCGGGGTATCCGCAACAAGAAAATACCCAAAAAAATCACGGAGTAAGCCTTCATTTGTTGCGGGAAAGAATCATCAATTTATTGACCATGGTCACACATAAAATACTGACTGCATCCGGGGAGACGCCGATGTATTTCACTCACTGGTACAAGGCCCCTACAAGGCCTTTGAGCGGCCATGCTAAGCTTGCAGCACGCACCCATTGAATTCAATTAAATCAAAGACTTATGATTAACATCGCCATAGGCTACGACGGCCGCGAAGTCGTCGCCTGCAGTGTCCTGACCCACAGCATCCAGGCCCGGGCCTCATCCCCGGTATGCGTGACCCCGGTCATGCTCTCGCAATTGCAGGCCGTTTTTCGCCGCGAGCGGCACGCATTGCAATCCACGGATTTTTCATTCTCTCGATTCCTGACCCCCTGGCTCGCGGACTACGCGGGATGGTCCCTGTTCATGGACTGCGACATGCTGATGCTGGACGACGTGGCGAAACTCTGGGCATTGCGCGACGAGCGTTACGCGGTGATGGTGGTCAAGCACGAACATGTGCCGAAGGAGGAGCGCAAATTCCTCAACGAACCGCAGAGCAGGTACGCGAAGAAAAACTGGTCCAGCGTGATGCTGTTCAACAACGCACGCTGCCGCGCGCTGACGCCGGATTTCGTGAATACGGCGTCCGGCCTGGAGTTGCATCAGTTCAAATGGCTGGAGAACGATGACCTGATCGGCGCACTGCCGTCGCGCTGGAATCATCTGGTCGGTTATGACGCGCCGCGCAGCGACGCCGCGCTGGTGCACTTCACCCTGGGCGGGCCCTACTTCAGCGATTACCGTGATTGCGAATATGCAAGGGAATGGTTCGCCGAGCGTGATGCGATGCTCCACGCCGGCGCCACGGCGCTGCGCTGAACTTTAACCGCTGGACGCCGGTAAACCTAAATGCCCAGCGCCTTCAGCTGTTTTTCCGGATAACGTGTGCCGGAAGTGACGCCCGGTGCAAACGCGGCACTCAAGGCGGCAATTTCAGCATCGCTTAAAACCAGCTGCGCCGCCGCACAGTTCTGCTCCAGATAACGGCGTCGCTTGGTGCCCGGGATCGGTACGATGTCCCCGCCCTGTGCCAACAGCCAGGCCAGCGCGACCTGCGCAGGGATGGCTTGATGCGCACTCGCAACCCGCTCGAGATGACTCAGTAAACTATTGTTTTTATTGATATTTTCCGGCAGGAATCGCGGGTGCTCGCGTCGCCGGTCCTTCTCGATCAATGCGTCCACCTGTTTGATGGTTGCAGTCAGGAAGCCGCGGCCCAATGGTGCATAAGCCATGAAACCGATCCCCAGTTCGCGACAGGCCGGCAGTATTTCCGCTTCGACATCGCGGCTCCACAGCGAATACTCCGTTTCAACGGCCGCGATCGGATGCACCTGGTGCGCGCGGCGGATGGTCTGCGCGCCGGCCTCCGACAGTGCGAGATGGCGCACCTTGCCCTGTTCTACAAGGCGCTTCATGGCGCCGACCGTATCTTCGATCGGCACTGCGGCATCGACACGATGCAGGCCATACAGGTCGATGACATCGACGCCCAGGCGTTGCAGACTGCGCTCGCAGGCCAGCGCGACGTAATCGGGATGCCCGCCGGAAAGGCCTTCCGGCACGCCGCCGCCCAGACCGACATTGCCGAATTTGGTGGCGAGCAGCACCTGGTCGCGCCGGCCCCTGATCGCCTGCGCGACCAGCGATTCGTTGATGCCGCTGCCGTAGGCGTCGGAAGTGACCAGCAGGTTGCAGCCGAGCTCAAAGGCCCTGTGCATGGTCGCAATCGATTCCGCATCATCCGGCACGCCATAGCTGATCGACATGCCCATGCAGCCCAGGCCGAGAATCGAAACCTGTGGCCCGCCTGTACCCAGTTTGACTTTTTGCATAAATCCCTAAATTAAACAGACATCGCCAAGTTTCCAGGCTGCATAACCGCCGCCCGAGCTGCCAACGATCCATTGTCCACCGGCAACGGGG
>CAZSIR010000127.1:0-8350 GCA_964606765.1 uncultured Bordetella sp.
CGCGCCTTGTTCTTGTGCTGCGAGCGGTCATCCTGGCATTCGACGACGAGACCGGTCGGCAGATGGGTGATGCGGATGGCCGAATCGGTCTTGTTGACGTGTTGCCCGCCCGCGCCCGAGGCGCGGAAAGTGTCGATGCGCATCTCGGCAGGATTCAACACGATCTCGCCGACCTCATCGGCTTCCGGCATCACCGCGACGGTGCAGGCGGAGGTATGCACCCGGCCCTGGGTTTCGGTGACCGGCACGCGCTGCACACGATGGCCGCCGGATTCGAACTTGAGTTTGGAGTACGCGCCCTGGCCGATGATGCGCGCAATGACCTCGCGGTAACCGCCGAGATCCGATGCGCTTTCGGAAATGATTTCGACCTGCCAGCGTTTGCGTTCGGCATAACGCGCATACATGCGGAACAGTTCCGCCGCGAACAGAGCGGACTCATCGCCGCCGGTGCCAGCTCGCACCTCGAGGAAAATGTTGCGCTCGTCGTTGGGGTCGCGCGGCAGCAGCAGTTTCTGCAGCTCCGCTTCATAACCTTCGAGTTTCGTGCGGGTCTCGGCGAGTTCGGCCTCGGCAAACTCCCGCATCGCCGGGTCATTCGCCATCTCCTGCGCCGTTTTGAGGTCGCCTTCACTGTTGCGGTACTGGCGGTACAACTCGACCACCGGCCCCAGCTCGGCGTGTTCCCGCGTGAGCTTGCGGTAATTGTCCATGCTGGCGGTCGCGGTTTCGCTGCCGAGCAGGCGATTGATCTCCTCCAGGCGATTGGAAAGCTGGTCGAGCTTGGCGGCGATGCTGGGTTTCATGAATGCGCCATCAGGCCGCAGGCGCGGCAAACAGCCGGCAGCGGCATCAACATTATTCGGGACGCTGGATCTGGTAGAGGCGTGCGATCAGCGCCGCAAGTTCATCGCGTTCGTCCTGCGCCGCGTGGTTCAGCGCATGTGACGGCGGATGCATGAACTTGTTGGTCAGCGCCTGCGACAGTTCGTCGAGCACCTGCTGCGGATCGGCGCCGTGCGCGAGGCGGCGTTGGGCACGTTCGAGTTCGTGGCGCCGCGCACGTTCCGCGGTATCGCGCAGCGCTCGGATGGTCGGCACCAGTTCGCGGTTGTCCAGCCAGTGCATGAAATCCGACACCTGGTTTTCGATGATGACCTCGGCCTGTTCCACCGCATTGCTGCGCTGGTCCATGCCTTCGCGCGCCAGCTGGCCGAGATCATCCACGGTGTAGAGAAAGGCGTCGTCCAGTTCACCGACTTCGGTTTCGATGTCGCGCGGCACCGCAAGGTCGAACATCAGCATCGGCCGGTGCTTGCGCGCCTTCAGGGCGCTTTCGGTGATGCCTTTGCCGATCACCGGCAAGGGGCTTGCGGTGCAGCAGATCACGATGTCGTACAGCGCGAGCTGCGCGGCAATGTCGTTCAACGGGATTACATGGCCAAAAAAACGGCCGGCCAGCTGCTGCGCGCGCGCAGCCGTGCGGTTGGCAAAAGTCAGGCGGCGCGGGTGGTGGGCGGCGAAATGGGTGGCTGCGAGTTCGATCATTTCCCCGGCGCCGACAAACAGCACGCTCTGTCCGGCAATGCTCGGATAAATGCGCTCGGCCAGGCGCACCGCGGCGGCGGCCATCGACACCGTGCTCGCGCCGATGTCGGTTTCGCTGCGCACGGTTTTCGCCACCGAGAAGGTGCGCTGGAACAGTTTGTTCAACAGCCAACCCAGCGTGCCGGCGGCTTCGGCGGAACGCACCGCGCTTTTGAATTGCCCGAGGATCTGCGGTTCGCCCAGCACCATCGAATCCAGGCCGCTGGCGACACGGAAGGCATGCTTGACGGCGCGATCCTGCGGCAATTCGTAAAGATAGGGCGCAATCTGCGCCGGCTTCAGTTGGTGATAACCCGCCAGCCAGTCGACCACATTGCGCGGCTCGGCAGTCGAGCAGTAAACCTCGGTGCGGTTGCAGGTCGAAATGATCGCAGCCTCGCTGACCGGGCGACGGTCGACCAGGTCGCGCAGCGCCTGGGTCAGTTGTTCGGCGCCAAAAACCACCCGTTCGCGCACGGCAAGCGGCGCGGTCTGGTGGTTTAATCCGAAAGCAAAAAGCGGCATGGCTGCAATGGCGTATCCGGCAAGGGATTCCGGAAAAGGCCTTGCATTTTAACCGCTTACCGCCACCCTCGCCAGCCGCGAAACCGTCCTGCGGCTGTGCAAAATCAGCTGATGGCGATCATGTCAAAGTCGGCCTTGGTCGCCGAACAGTGGGGACAGGTCCAGTCCGCCGGCACGTCCTCCCAGCGGGTGCCGGGCGCGATGCCTTCATCGGGCAGGCCGGCGGCTTCGTCATAAATGAAGCCGCAGAGGATGCATTGCCATTTTTTCATGCGGCTTGCTTTCCGGCCCCGGTTCTCAGCCCTGCTCGTTGTGCATTTTTTTGCCGCCCGCGAACAATCCCAGATTATCGACAAACACCTTGGCCGCGCGTTTATCGTTGCCGTCCGAGGCCGAGGCATTGTGCGGCGACACGATCACCTTCGGAATGTCCCACAGCGGCGAATCCGCCGGCAGCGGCTCCTTCTCGAACACATCCAGATAGGCGCCGGCGATCTGTTTTGACTGCAGGGCGGCGATCAGGGCCTTCTCCTCGCACACCGCGCCGCGCGCGACGTTGACCAGATGCGCGTGTTTCGGCATCAGTGCCAGCGTTTTTGCATTGACCAATTGGTGCGTTTCCTTGGTGTACGGACAGGCCAGCACCAGCCAGTCGCATTTCGGCAGCAGGGACGGCAGCTTTTCCAGCGTGTGCATTTCATCCACCGGATCGCCGGCGCGTTTCGGGCTGCGGCGCAAACCGATGACTTTCATGCCCAGCGTCTGGCACAGCCTGGCCACGGTCGCGCCGATGGTGCCAAGTCCGACAATCACCACGGTCTGCCCCTGCAGGTCGCGCGGGGTGTCCTTGCCGCGGGCGGGATCCCAGCGCCGTTCGCGCTGCGCGGCGATCCAGCGCGGAAACCCGCGCGCCAGCATCAGCAGGCCGCAGAACGCGGTCTGCCCGACCGGCTCGCCATTGGTGCCGGCGGAGGTGGTCAGGCGCACCTTGCGCTCCGCCAGCGCCGGCATGAAGGGATGCTGGTCGATGCCGGTGCTGGTGAAGTGCACCCATTTCAGATTCTGCGCGGCCTTCACCGTATCGCCGAAACTGGCGTAAAGATCGGAAAAACGGATATCGCGGGTCAGGTAGGCCACGTCAATTTTGGCGATGTCGGCCTCCGACAACCGTTGTGATGCGTCGTCCGGCAGATGAATGAATTTCGGCGTGACGCCTGCGGCCATTGCCGCCGCCTGCAGCTCAACGCCGAATTGCGCCACAAAACCTTTGGACAGCAACATGCTGGTCATTGCGTTTCTCTTCCCTGCTGAAGTGGCATGAAGTACGGCCGGATGCCGCACACCGGATCAGGCATTACCTGTCGCGCTTGAACAACGCGTCGAGTTTCTGTTCGTAGTCGTGGTAATCCAGATAGTCGTAGAGATCATCCCGCGACTGCATCAGGCCGACGACATTTTTCTGGTGGCCTTCCTTGCGGATGCTCTGGTAGACCTGCAATGCCGCCGCATTGGCGGCGCGCCAAGCCGACAGCGGGTACAGCGCCATCGCGACGTTCGCGCCGGCCAGTTCCTGGGTCGTGAACAGCGGCGTTTTGCCGAACTCGGTGATGTTGGCAAGGATCGGCACTTTCACCGCATCGGCGAATTTTTTGTACATCGACAGTTCGGTGATCGCTTCCGGGAAAATCATGTCGGCGCCGGCTTCAACGCAGGCCACGGCACGATCGATCGAAGCCTCCAGCCCCTCCACCGCCAGTGAATCGGTGCGGGCAATGATGACGAAATTGCTGTCGGTCTTGGCATCGGCCGAGGCCTTGATGCGGTCGACCATTTCCTCCTTGCTGACGATTTCCTTGTTCGGACGGTGGCCGCAGCGTTTCTGCATGACCTGGTCTTCGATGTGCATCGCCGCCGCGCCGAACTTGATCAGGGATTTCACGGTGCGCGCGATGTTGAAGGCGCCGCCGAAGCCGGTATCGACGTCGACCAGCAGCGGCAGGTTGCAGGCATCGGTGATGCGGCGCACATCGGTCAGCACATCGTCCAGCGTGCTGATCGCGAGATCAGGCACGCCCAGCGAACCGGCGGCAACGCCGCCGCCGGACAGGTAAATCGCCTTGAAGCCGCTGCGCTCGGCGAGCCGGGCATGGTAGGCATTGATGGCGCCAACGATTTGCAGCGGCTTTTCGGCGGCCACTGCGGCACGGAACTGGGCGCCGGCCGATTGGCGGACGGCGGCGGGGGGGATTGAGGCGGTCATGATTCAGGCTCCTGTTGTGACAACGGCAGCCTTTGGGCTGCCGGGCTGTAATACAAAAGAGACAAAACTCCGGTCAATGGTCGCAGGCAATTGCGCAGATGACCGGCAACAGGGCCGCAGCAAGGGCATGGCGGTCCGGTATCTGGACAAAACGCGTTTATAATCGGAAATACGTCACCGAAAAGATAGCACAGGGCGCCCTATTCCGCTAGGACGGACACGGTGGCATAATCCCGACTCCCAAGTCTCACGATTCGGACTAGTTTGGACAAATAAACCCATGGCCACTGTTAAAACCACAGACGACGACCATCAAGGCCGTCTGACCGGCACCCAGAGCATCGAACGCGCCCTGCTGTTGCTGCGCGAAATTGCCGCCCATAACCGCGCCGGCTCCCGATTGCTGGATCTCGCCACCCGCACCAGCCTGCAGCGCCCGACCGTACATCGCATGCTGAAATGTCTGGCCCACGAAGGCATGGTGCAGCAGGATTCGGAAACCCATCGCTACTTCCTCGGCCCGATGGCCTTTGAACTGGGCCTGACCGCCGCGCCACGTTTCAACCTGCGCGAGATCTGCCATCCGGCAATGACCCGCATAGCCGAAGCCACCGGCGACACGGTGTTCCTGACCCAGCGCAGCGGGCTCGACGCCGTCTGCATCGACCGCCACGAAGGCACTTTTCCGATCAAGACCTTCACCCTGGAAGTCGGCATGCGCCGGCCGCTGGGTGTCGGCACCGGCAGCCTGGCCATCCTCGCGGCGCTGCCGGAAGAGGAATTCCGCGGCATCATCGCCAGCAACGAGCCGCGCCTGCAGGAGCATGGACTGAACGGCCCAACCCTGCTGTCGCAGGCACGCAAGGCGCAGAAACTGGGTTACGCCGTGCGCGAAACACCGACCCTCGCCGGTGTGCGTTCCATGGGCCAGGTGCTGCGCAACCAGAGCGGCGTGCCCTTTGCCGCGCTGTCCATTTCGGCAATTTCCAGCCGCATGGCCGATCGCCGCATCCAGGAACTGTCGACCATGCTGCGCAACGAATCACGCCTGATCGAGCGCCAGATCGCCAACGGCATGGAAATCCGGTAAAACCGGACCAGCGGGCATCACGACCCGCGACTGCAATCCAAAAATACGAGGAGATCCCCATGAAGTGGATGCGACTGGCGCCCGCCGCCCTTGTTTTCGCCGCAATCTTCAGCGGCGCCGTGCATGCCCAGGCCTGGCCGGCGAAACCGATCCGTTTTGTCGTGCCGTATCCGCCGGGCGGCAGCAACGATGTGCTGACGCGCATCACCGCGCAGGCCATGAGCCCCGGACTCGGCCAGCAGATCGTCATCGACAACCGCGGCGGTGCGGGCGGCATGATTGGCGCCGACAACGTCGCCAAATCACCGCCCGATGGATACTCCGTCGTCAATGTGCAGGCCTCGTTCACCGCCAATGCCGCGCTGCGCACGAAGATGGCCTATGACCCGATTGCCGACTTTGCCTACATCGGCATGATGGCGCGCGGCCCGCTGCTGGCCGTGGTGCATCCGTCCCTGCCGGTGAAAAACATCCGCGAACTGATCGCGCTGGCCAAGGCAAAACCGGGCCAGATCAATTACGGCTCCACCGGCACCGGCGGCCACAACCATCTCGCCACCGAGCTGTTCCGCCGCATGGCCGGCATCAACATCGTGCACGTGCCGTACAAAGGCGTGGCCCCCGCGCTGACCGACCTGATGGGCGGCCACACGCAGCTGGTGATGACCAGCCTGCCGTCGGCCATGACCCAGGTCCAGGCCGGGCGGCTGAAAGCACTGGCCGTGGGCAGCGAAAAACGCTCCTCCTTCATGCCGGAAATGCCGACCATCGCCGAGTCCGGCGTGCCGGGCTATATGGCGGAATTCTGGTGGGGCCTCGCGGCGCCGGCGAAAACACCGTCCGACATCATCAACCGCCTCGCCTCCGAACTGACCAAGGCGCTGCAGTCGACCGACCTGAAACAGAAATTCGCCACCGAAGGCGCCGAACCCAGCGTGATGACGCGCGAGCAGTTCACCGCCTTCATCAAGAACGAGATCACGCGCTGGCGCAAGGTGGCGCAGGACACCGGCATCAAACCCGACTGATCCCCGCATGGCCGCGCCGAAACGCAATTACGATGCGGCGGCCCGCGGCCCGCTGGACGGCGTGCGGATCATCGACCTGTCGCGCCTTGTTGCCGGCAACACGCTGACCCAGGTGCTGGGGGATTTCGGCGCCGAAGTCATCAAGGTCGAACCCCCCGCGGGTGACACGCTGCGCGCGTGGAAAGTCGAGCAGGTCGACACCAACTGGAAACTGTACGCGCGCAACAAGAAAAGCCTCGGTCTGGAACTGCGCAAACCCGAAGCGCGCGAACTGCTGCTGCAGCTGCTCGACAAAGCCGCGGTGTTCATCGAAAGTTTTCGTCCCGGCACGCTGGAAAAAATGGGCCTGGGCCCGGAAGTGCTGCTGGCGCGCAACCCGAAGCTGGTCATCGCGCGCATCTCGGGCTGGGGCCAGGAGGGTCCGTACAAACGCCGCCCCGGTTTCGGCACGCTGGTGGAAGGCATGTCGGGCTTTGCCGCGCTGAACGGCTTTGAAGACCGCGAGCCGGTGCTGCCGCCGATGTACCTGGCCGACACCATCGCCGGCCTCTACGGCGCCAGCGGTGTGCTGATCGCGCTGCGCGAAGTGGAACACAACGGCGGCAAGGGCCAGGTCATCGACCTGCCGCTGCTCGACCCGCTGTTCGCGGTGCTGGGACCCCAGGCCGCGTATTACCGCCTGACCGGCAAGGTCAAGAAACGCACCGGCAGCCGTTCCACCAACGCCGCGCCGCGCAATGCCTACCCATGCAAGGACGGCAAATATGTCGGCCTCTCGGCCTCGATCCAGAAAATGGCCGAACGCGTGTTTGAATCCATCGGCCGCGCCGACCTGATCAGCAACCCGCGCTACAAAACCAATGCCGACCGCGTCAAGCACGCGGCGGAACTCGACGCCATCATCGGAGAGTTCATCGCGCAGCGCACGCAGGCGGAGAACGTCGCATTTTTCGAAAAAGCCGATGTCACCATCGGTCCGATCTACGACATCGCGCAGATCATCGAAGACCCGCATGTGCTGGCGCGCGAATTGATCGCCGACTATCCCGATCCGGACATGGGCGCTTTTCCGATGCATCATGTCGTGCCGCGGCTGTCCGGTACGCCGGCGTCGATCCGCACGCCGGCGCCAAAAATCGGCGAGCACAACGCCGCGCTGCTCGGCGAACTGGGCATTGATGCCGCGGCCTACCGCAAGCTGCTGGATGCGGGCATCGTCTGCGCCGGCCCTGCCGCTGCGGCGGATGAAGAATAAGAATCGGCAAATCCCGTAAATAAATTTATCAATTAAATCAATAGGTTATAATATGTATCGTGAACTCCCGGTATGGCGCTCGCTGATGTATGTCCCGGTCAATGTTGAAAAATATGTCGACAAAGCGCACACCCGCGGCGCCGACGTGATCCAGCTCGACGTTGAGGACAGTGTGCCGCCGGCGGAAAAAGCCAACGCGCGCAAGCTGATCGCAAAAAATGCGGCGCGGGTCCGGCGCGGCGGCGCCGATGTCGTGGTGCGCATCAACCAGCCGCTGTCACTGGCGGTGCGCGACATCGAAGAGGCGATCTGCCCCGATGTCGACGGCATCGCCGTGACCAAGGCCTCCGGCGTATCGCACCTGCAACTGCTCGACGAACTGGTCAGCGAGCTGGAACAGAAACGCGGCATGACGGTCGGCCATACCAGGTTCATCACGATGATCGAAACGCCGGAGGCCTTTTTCAAAATCCGCGAAATCACCACCGCCAGCAGCCGCATCATCGCCTGCAACATCGGCGGCGAGGATTACGCGCTGAACTGCAACATGCAGCCCACCGGCGAGGCGCTGTTTTATCCCAAGCAGCACATGATTTTCGCCGCCA
>CAZSIR010000128.1:0-5800 GCA_964606765.1 uncultured Bordetella sp.
GCGCCGGCGTTTGACCGCGCGGGCAACCTCTATGTCTGCGACATTCCCTTCGGCCGCATCTTCCGCATCACGCCCAAGGGCGACTGGGACCTGATCATCCAGTACGACGGCTGGCCCAACGGCATGAAGTTCCACAAGGACGGCCGCCTGTTCATCTGCGATTACAAGGAAGGCCTGCTCACGCTGGATGTGAAAACCGGCAAGCTGGAAACCGTGCTCCGCACTGCCTACAGCGAAGGCTTCAAGGGCCTGAACGACCTGCACTTCGCATCCAACGGCGACCTCTATTTCACCGACCAGGGCCAGACCGGCATTGCCGATCCGACCGGCCGCGTGTTCCGCCTCAAGGCCAACGGTGAACTGCGCCGCCTGCTCGAAAACGGCCCCAGCCCCAATGGCATCACCCTCTCCACCACGGAGAAGCATGTCTATGTCGGCATGACACGCTCCAACTCGGTGTGGCGCCTGCCGCTGATGGCCGACGGCTCGGTCTCCAAGACCGGCCTCGCAATCCAGCTCTCCGGCGGCGTTGCGGGCCCTGACGGCATCGAGATGGACGGTGAAAACGGCCTGCTGGTGTGCCAGCTGGGCGTGGGCATCTGGCGTTTTGACGCCAACATGCTGCCGACCCACCTGATCTCGTCCAAGGACCATGACAAGCACCACCACCTCGACAACCTGGCGTTCGGCGGACCCGACCACAAACAGATTTTCATCACCGAAGCGCTGAGCGGCGACGTGCTGACGGCGAAAGTGCCCTTCGCCGGCAAGAAGATGTACGGCCACCAGTAAGGAAATCCGCCTTGCAAAAAAAACGGCGCACATCGTGCGCCGTTTTCATTTTCTGGCTACAGTTCAATGCGCCATCGGCACGCTGTACTGCGCCAGCTTCTTCTCATCGAGTGCGATCCCCAGCCCCGGTCCTGACGGCAAGGCAATGCTGCCACGACTGATGTCGAGCCGGGCCGTGGCCACGGTATCCACCACTTTCAGCGGCCCCACGCATTCCAGTCCAGCCACGACATTGCGCGAGGTGGCGGCGAGCATGATTTCCGCCAAGGTACTGAGGTCCAGTCCGAAACCGTGTCCCAGCACCACCGGCAGGCCCGCGGCTTCCGCGGTTGCGAGCATGCGCGAAGCCTGAAGCAGACCGCCGGCCTGTTCGATGCCGAACTTCACAAAATCAGCGCAGTCCGCCTTGATGACCCGGATCAGGCTTTCGTGGTCGCTGATGGACTCGTCGGCCATGACCGGGATGCCGCCTTCACGCCGGATCCGCGCCAGGGCCGCCAGGTCGTCCTTGGGCGTGGGCTGCTCGAACAACTGCATGTCACAGGACTTGACGGCTTTGCACAGCGCCAGCGCCTGTTCGACGTTGCATTGCATGTTGGCGTCCATGCGCAGCTGGATATCCTTGCCGACGGCATCACGCACCGCCTTGACCCTGGCGCTGTCTCTGCCGACATCGTTGCCGACCTTGATTTTCATCGACTTGAACCCGGCGTTCTTCCAGCGCAGGGCCTCCGCCGCCGCTTCGTCCGGCGGCAGTTCGCCGACCCAGCCGTTGAACAGCAAGCGGTCGTGGACGGCGCCGCCAATGTAATCGTGCAATGCGACGCCTGCGCGCCGGCAGACGAGTTCTATGCAGGCCAGTTCCACCCCCACGACGGCCCCGGGCTGGGTTGGCGTCAGTTTTGAGGCCATCTCGACGATGCGATGGACGTTCCCGGGATCCTTGCCGATCAGCGCCGGCGCGATGCGCTCCTGAATGGCCAGCGCGAGCTCGGGACCGGTGTGCGGCGACTTGGCCGTGGTCGAAGGATCAATGCTGCTGATGCCAATCGCGCCATCCGTATCCGTCACCCGAACCACCACGCACTTGGTGGCATTCTTCGAGACGCCGCCACTGGTAAAAGTGCTCACCAGGGGCATGCCTATGCAGAACACCTCAACCTTGCTGATCATTGCCGTCATTGCGAACCTTTTCTGTCATCGGGTTTAAGACCAAACCGCATTTTTGCATCCGGGCAGCGCGACAACAAGACGGCACCGGGCCGGTGCCGTCGCGTGGACTCGACAGTCCCACATCCGGACTTTGACGCGGATACGGACACCGCACTCAGCCCGGCAAGCCCGTGAAGGCAAAATCGACCTCCGGCCTGCGCCCGGAAATGATGTCGGCAATCGCCTGCCCTGAACCGCAGGCATGGGTCCAGCCCAGCGTGCCGTGGCCGGTGTCCAGATACAGATTGGCAAATTTTGTTTTGCCGATGTACGGCACATTCGAGGGGGTCGCCGGCCGCAGTCCCGCCCAGTAGCGCGCCTGGCTGACGTCGCCCGCGCCGGGAAACAGCTCTTCGGTGCGGCGGATGATGGCCCGGCAGCGCACATCGTTGAGCGCCGTTTCGTAACCGTTCAGTTCACAGGTGCCGGCGATGCGGAGGCGGTCGCCGAGCCTTGAATACACCAGCTTGTATTCGTCGTCCGTCATGCTGACTTGATAGGCACGTCCTGCATCGGCAACCGGCATGGTCACTGAATACCCTTTCGCCGGATAAATCGCCAGCCGCAGGCCCAGCGGCGCCAGCAGATGCGGGCTGTAGCTGCCCAGCGCGACGACATAAGCATCCGCCGTGAGGGTCGAAGCCCGCCCCTCCGGCCCGGCCACCTCGACGCCACTGACAGCGCCGCCCGCCGAGCTGATGCGCCTGACCGTGTGGCCATGGAAAAACTGCACGCCGGCCTTTGCGCACAGCGCCGCCAGCCGCTGCGTGAACAAATGCGCATCACCGGATTCATCGCCGGGCGTCATGCTGCCGCCGGCAATGCGATCACGCACGGACGCCAGCGCCGGCTCGATGGCCACACATTCCTCCGGTGTTTTCATGTCAAGTTCGCAGCCGAACTCGCGCATGATTTTCGCCGGCGCCTGCGCCGCCTCGAATTCCGCGGGACTAGTGTAGAAATGCAGAATGCCGCGCTCAAGATGGTCATACTCGATGCCGGTTTCAGCGCGCAAGGCCTGCAGCAGGCCGCGGCTGTACAGTCCGAGATTGACCATCTGGATGATGTTGTGCCGCGTGCGCGACGCGGTGCATTCGCGCAGGAACTCCA
Source organism: uncultured Bordetella sp. (assembly GCA_964606765.1). Taxonomy (GTDB): domain Bacteria; phylum Pseudomonadota; class Gammaproteobacteria; order Burkholderiales; family SG8-41. The sequence continues at coordinate 3,115 of CAZSIR010000128.1, forward strand.
GGCACCACTGCCACTGCCGCAGGTCGGCGCGCAGCCGGAACAGCAGCGGCGCATCCTCCCTGAACATCCATTTCAGCACCTTCAGCGGCGCGCCCGGGTGCGCCCAGGGTTCGGCATGGCTGACGGAAATCTGCCCGCCATTGGCAAAGCTGGTTTCCAGGCCGGCGGCATGCTGGCGCTCGATGACGGTGACTTGATGCCCGGCCTTGCACAAATACCAGGCCGCGGTGGTGCCGACCACGCCGGCGCCCAGGACGATGACTTTCATGAATATCCCTCAGTTCGGGTACGGACACAGACGGGGCCTTCGCCCCGCGCCGCCCTCCCTGTCCGTTTACCTGAGAGTTTTGCGAACTTGCGTTCGTGTGCCCCTTCGGTGGGTCACCGCAGCTTCGGGTGACCGCTCTCCAGATCGGCTGTTGCCATCCGCAGTATGTTTGCCTGAGCGATCATGAGGGATTGCGCCTTCGGCGGGGATCAGCGGCTGAAGCAAACCGGAAATCCCGCTCTCCTGCGGACGCTTTTGATTGTAGGCCCCGCACTGCAACGCGGCAAGGGTGATGCCGGCGAATTTTATTCAGCAGTCAGCTTACAAAAAAGTCGCGGAAATGATCATGAATCCGGTCCGGCATCTCTTCCTGCATGTAATGCCCGCAGTCCAGCGGATCCGTGGCCTCGATGCGGGACGCATAGCCGCGCCAGATTTCGACAAAGCGCTGCGCGCGCTCCGGCGAATGTCCGCGGGCGCCCCACAGCAGCATCAGCGGCATCTGAAGCTTTTTATCTTTATCCGCGGTATCCATCGCAAAATCACAGGTCGCCGTGGCGCGGTAATCTCGACAGGAACCGGTGATGGTTTTCAGCGTGTAGCAGCGGATGTATTCGGCCATTGCCGAGTCGGTCAGGAAACCGAGCCCGGTGCCGCCGCGGATCAGCATGCGGCTTTTGATGAAATATTCCGCCGGCACCGCACTGATCAGGCGCTCGGGGAAAGGCTCGGGCTGGGCCATGAACGCCCAGTGCCAGGTGCCGACCGCCCAGGCCTTGGTGATGTTGTTCCACACATAGTGGTTCGGGATGATGTCCATCAGGCACACCTTGCGGATGCGCTGCGGATGGTCGATGCACAGCCGGTGCACGGTGCGCCCGCCGCGGTCATGCCCGGCGACAAAAAACTGGTCGTAGCCGAACTGGTCCATCAGGTCGACCAGGTCCTGCGCCATCGCGCGGAAGCTGAAATTGGCGTTGTCCGGTCCCGCCTCCGGCAGCGAACTGTCGCCGTAACCGCGCAGGTCGGGCAGGATCACGTGGTAATGCTGCGCCAGTCGCGCCGCAATCCTGTACCAGCAGGTATGGTTCTGCGGATTGCCGTGCACCAGCAGCAATGGCGGACCGGAACCGCCGTGCCGCAGGCGGATGATCGCGCCGCCGGTGCGCACGTCGAGGTGTTCGAATCCGGGGAAATGCGCCGCCACTGTCTCGCTGCCCCAGCGCGCGGGGTCGCGCGCGTAATCGGCAGCCTTCGCGCTTGCCATGACGTTCAGGTTCGGTTTCACAGCCCTGCCCCTCCGCCGCACATTTTCATTGGTTGAATTGCACTGATTGCTTGTTCGCGCGGCATTGTGTATCTTGGTGTTACAAAATGCAATAGTGCGGAGCACAGCCCACGCACATGCCGCAGTCTCACAGCTGTCCATACGCACAACCAGGAGGAAGTCATGCACCGCAGTTACCGCATCGGACTGTTGATCGCCGCCATCGTTTCAGGCGGCGGATTCCAGAACTGCATCGCCCAGACCTTTCCGTCAAAACCGGTGCGCATCGTCGTGCCCTTTGCGCCGGGCGGTGCCAATGACGTCATTGCGCGCGTGGTGGCCCAGCGCCTCAGCGAGCCGCTGGGCCAGCAGGTGCTCGTCGACAACCGCGGCGGCGCCGGCGGCGCCATCGGCGCTGAATATGTCGCGCGCTCGCAGCCCGACGGATACACGCTGCTGCTGGCCAATCCCGGCCCCAATGCGATTAACCCCAGCCTGCAGCCGAAGACGCCCTACGATCCGCTCAAGGATTTCTCGATGATCACGCTGATGGCGGTTTCGCCCCAGGTGCTCGTTGTCCATCCCTCCATGCCGGTGCGCTCGGCGAAGGAACTGGTTGCCCTGGCGCACTCGAAACCGGGCCAGATCAATTACGGATCCTCCGGCACCGGCGCCATCACCCACCTCGCCATGGAATTTTTCAAGGCACGGACCAAAACAGACATGGTGCACATCCCGTACAAGGGAGCGAGCGTTTCACTGACCGAGCTGATGGGCGGCCAGGTGTCCACCATGTTTGCCGCGCTGGGCTCCATATCGTCGATGCTTGGCAGCAACCGCGTCCGGGCCATCGGTGTCGCCTCCATCGAACGCACGCCGCTGCTGCCGGACGTTCCGACGCTGGGCGAAAGCGGCATCAAGGACTTTGAAGTCGTGAACTGGTTCGGCATCGTCGGTCCGGCCAGCCTGCCCAAAGCGGTGACCGACCGCCTGAACCAGGCCATCAACCGTGTCGTGCAATCACCCGATACCAAGGAACGCTTCTCGACGCTCGGCTTTGTACCGCGCGGCACCACGCCCGAGGCACTCGACAGGCACATCCGGTCCGAGATCGAACGCTGGCGCAGCGTGATCAAGTCGCAGAACATCAA
>CAZSIR010000128.1:5900-8343 GCA_964606765.1 uncultured Bordetella sp.
CATGCCGCGCCGCGAACTGCAGCGCATCCTGCACCGCATGGAAAAGGAAGGCTGGGCCGAACGCAAACCGGGCCACGGCTGGCAGTTTGTCGAATTGGCCGACAGCATCGAAGCCCATGCGCAGAGCTACCGTTTCCGCATGCTGTTCGAACCCGCCGCCCTGCTCGAACCCCAATTCCGCATCAACAGGGCGGAATTCGACCGCATCCGGAATGACCAGCAGATGCTGCTGGACGGCGGCGTGTCCCGGCTGTCGCGCGCGCAGCTGTTCAAAATGGGCTCCGACTTCCACGAAACCCTGATGGGGTTCTCCCGCAACCGGTTCATGATCGACGCCATCCGCCGCGTCAACACCCTGCGCCGCCTGCTGGAATACCGCGCCCACTATGACCGCGAGCGCTTTGCCGGGCAGTGCCGCGAGCACCTGCACCTGCTGGACCTGCTGGCGCATGACTCGCGCGAAAATGCCGCACGCTACCTGCGCAAGCACCTCGATGTGGTGCGCGCCATCAAGACCGAACCACGCGGACGGACTCCGAAAGTCACGGCCCAGCTCTGACCGCATGTTGACCACAGGCCGTTTTGATTTTTTTGATTAACCCGCCGGCATCCTTTACATTGGCCGGCTTTCAGCCCCAGCAAGGAAAACCATGAAAATCCTCGTACTCCCCGGTGACGGCATCGGCCCCGAAATCACTGCAGCCACGCTCGCCGTGCTGGATCGCGCCAGCGCAAAATTCAAACTCGGCCTGGAATGGGATCCGCGTGAAATCGGCTTTGCCGCGCTGAAAAAACACGGTTCGACCTTTCCCGTGGACATCCAGGAAGCCGCGCGCAAGGCGCCCGGCATCATCCTCGGTCCTGTATCGCATCTGGACTATCCGGCCAAGGAACAGGGTGGCATCAATCCTTCCGGCTGGTTGCGCGTCCAGCTCGACCTGTTCGCCAACATCCGCCCGGCGAAATCGCGCATGGGCGTGGGCCTCACCGGCAAACCGCTGGACATGGTGATTTTCCGCGAGTGTACCGAGGGCTTTTACGGCGACCGCAACATGTTCATGGGCCGCGGTGAATTCATGCCCACGGAAGACGTCGCCATCGCCATCCGCAAAGTCACCGCAAAGCAGTCGCGGCGCATCGCCGAAGTGGCTTTTGAATGGGCCCGCAAACGGCGCAAAAAAGTCACCGCCGTGCACAAGGCCAATGTGCTGCACATGTCCGACGGGCTGTTCCTGCGCGAAGTGCGCGCGGTGGCAAAAAACTATCCCGACGTCCAGCTTGACGAAAAAATCGTCGACGCGATGGCCGCCCTGCTGGTGCGCATCCCGGACCAGTTCGACTGCATCGTCACCGGCAACATGTTCGGCGACATCCTGTCCGATGAAGCCTCCGAACTCTCCGGCGGCCTGGGACTCGCCGGCTCGACGATGACCGGCGACAACGCCTGCTGCGCGCAGGCCCAGCACGGTTCCGCCCCGGACATCGCCGGCCAGGACAAGGCCAACCCGGTGTCGCTGCTGCTGTCATCGGTGATGCTGCTGGAATGGCTGGCGACAAAACACAAGCGGGCGGAATTCGATGCCGCCGCCAGGGCCATCGAAACGGCCATCGATGCGGCCCTGCAATCGCCGGACACCCGCACGCCCGACCTCGGCGGCAAACTCGGCACCAAAGCGTTCGGCGCAAGAATCGCCGCAGCGATCTGATCCCCTGACCGGCTACCTGTCCTGATCGGCTGCCGGACGCGGTTCCGGCGGCCCCTTCAGTTCCACCACATTGCCTTCGGGATCGCTGATGTACAGCGAAGAGCCGTAACCGTCGGCGCCGTAACGCGTTTTGATTTCTCCCGGCACCACGCCATGGCGTATCAGCTGCGCGGTCAGCGCGCCCGGATCAAAAGGTTCGATGCGCAGACAGAGGTGGTCCATGTTGCGTCCCTCCGCGGCGGGCGCCGCCCCGCCTTTGCGGCCGATTTCCCCATCCACCGCCACCAGATCAATCAGGGAATTGCCGGCGCGCAGCTGCGTCAGCCCGAGTTCAGGACGCTCGCGCTCCAGCGTGCAGCCCAGCACCGTGCAGTAAAAATGCACCATGCGCGGCACATTCGCTGCACGCAATACAACATGGTCAAGGCCGAGGATGCTGAACATGCTCCTGACTCACAAATAAAACCGCCGCAGCGGAGGCTGCGGCGGCATGGCTGCAATACAAACTGGCAAAATATTGCGAACGTATGTAAGTAATTGATTTTATTATATTATTTATTAACGTCACCCATGCACAGGTATTTCACCTCAACAAACTCCTCGATGCCGTACTTGGAACCTTCGCGGCCGATGCCCGATTCCTTGATGCCGCCGAAGGGCGCGATCTCGTTGGAGATGATGCCGACGTTGATGCCGACGATGCCCGACTCGAGGCCTTCGGCAATGCGCCAGATGCG
>CAZSIR010000129.1:0-8337 GCA_964606765.1 uncultured Bordetella sp.
GGAATGGATTTCACAAATGCACGGGATTTTTCGATGCCGGATTATCGCATCAAGCCGCTAAATTTATAGTGCAGCCACCCAATTCCCCCTTGTGAACCGCCGAGCAGCGCAGTCATGTCGGGGGTAGTCGGCGAGCACTGTCTGAGCCCTCGCGTTTTTTTGCGAGGGCGAGTTGCGCAGCCGCCCGGCATGACGAGCAGCACAGGGGAGCCCGCAGGGCCGGTGAGCTAGGGCGGCCTTTTCTTTGGTTACTTTCTTTTGGCCGCACAAAAGAAAGTAACTAGCCGCCGGGCTACCCCCGGCGAAGTTGAAGCACAAAAGCTTCACCCTTCGACAAGCTCAGGGCGAACAGTTTGTGGCAACTCACACCTTCAAATACTCATTCCGCCCACCAAGCCACCGCGCCAAATGCGCCTTGGCCGCCTCCGACTCATCCCGCAAAAGCATCTCCGCCGCATCCCGCGCGGCATCCAGCAAATCCAGATCCAGCGCCAAATCCGCAAAGCGCAACATCGGCACGCCACTCTGCCGCGCGCCGAGCAATTCCCCCGGTCCGCGCAGATTCAGATCGTGCCGCGCAATTTCAAAACCGTCGGTGTGTTCGTAAATCACCTTCAAGCGTTCCCGCGCATTCGGCGACAGCTTGCCCTGATACAACAGCACGCAGGTGCTCTCTGCCGCGCCACGGCCGACGCGACCGCGCAGCTGGTGCATCTGCGACAGCCCCATGCGCTCGGCGTGTTCGATCACCATCAGCGAGGCATTGGGTACGTCGACGCCGACCTCGATCACCGTGGTCGCCACCAGCAGCTGCACTTCACCGTTCTTGAATGCCGTCATCACCTGCTGCTTTTCCGCAGATTTCAGCCGGCCGTGCACCAGGCCGACACGCAACTCAGGAAAGGTCTGCTGCAGGTGGGCGTGGGTATCCAGCGCGGTCTGCAATTGCAGCTTTTCCGATTCCTCGATCAGCGGGCACACCCAGTACGCCTGGCTGCCGCTGATACAGGCATCACGCACGCGCTGGATCACTTCATCGCGTCGCTCATCCGCCACCAGCTTGGTCACCACCGGTGTGCGTCCGGGCGGCAGTTCATCGATCACCGATACATCGAGGTCGGCGTAATAACTCATCGCCAGCGTACGCGGAATCGGCGTCGCGCTCATCATCAGCTGGTGCGGCTGCGCACCCTTGTTCGATTGTGTGCCCTTCATGCGCAAGGCAAGACGCTGATGGACGCCGAAGCGATGTTGTTCATCGATCACCGCGAGGCCGAGATTCTTGAACACCACTTCGTCTTCGAACAGTGCGTGGGTGCCGACGACGATTTGCGCCTTACCCTGAGCAACATCCATAACCATTTGTTTTTTATCAATTTTTTTGATGCCGCCGGATATCCATGCCACGCTGACATTCAAGGGCGCCAGCCACTCGGCAAACTTGCGGTAATGCTGTTCGGCAAGAATTTCCGTCGGCGCCATCACCGCCGCCTGATGGCCGTTTTCCACACACTGCAGCGCCGCCAGCGCAGCAACCACTGTCTTGCCGCTGCCGACGTCCCCCTGCAGCAAACGCTGCATCGGATGCGACTGGCCGATGTCCTCGCGGATCTGCGCCAGCACCGTGTTCTGCGCGCGGGTCAGCTGGAACGGCAAACGCTGCAGCAGCGCATTGACCAGTTTGCCGCGCGCCTGCAGCACCGGCGCGCCGGCCGCGCGGCGGCGCCGGTAATGCACGCGCATCGACAATTGCTGCGCCAGCAGTTCGTCGAATTTCATGCGCCGCCAGGCGGGATGCACACGGCCCTGCAATGCGGCCTGCGCGATGTCGGGCGGCGGATTGTGCAACAAGCGTACCGCGGCTTCAAACGCGGGCAGGCCCAGCGATTCAAGCAATGGCGCGGGCAGAGTTTCAGCCAGTGATTCGCTGTCGAGGGCACGTGCAATCAAACGCCGCAGGCTGTCCTGACCAAGACCTGCCGTGGTCGGATAAATCGGCGTCAGCACCTCAGCCACCGGCGCATCCGGCAGCGCGACGCGATAACGCGGATGGACCATCTCGGCGCCGAAGTGTCCGATGCGCACACTGCCGAACACGCGCACGATATTGCCCGGCGCCAGCGTCTTGACCTGGCTGCCGTAGAAATTGAGGAAGCGCAGCGTCAGTTCGCCGCTGCCGTCGCTGATGCGGCACACCAGCTGCCGTTTCGGCCGGTACTTGATGTCGCAATCAGTGACTGTGCCCTGCACCAGCTGTTCTTCGCCCGGCAGCACGTCGCCAATCAGCGAGATGCGGGTTTCGTCGTCGTAACGCAACGGCAGGTGCAGCACCAGGTCAAAACGCCGCGCAATGCCGAGTTTCGCCAGCCGTTCCAGCGTGCCGGCGCTGAGTCCGGACAGCGAAGGATGGGGAACTGCAGCCGTGGCTGTCCGCCTGCGCGCCATGTCTCTGCCGTTCGGGTCAGCGTGTGCGGGGACTGTGCATGATGGCGTCGATCTCGACCAGTGCATTACGCGGCAGGCTGGCCACGCCGACGGCTGCGCGCGCCGGATAGGGCTCATGAAAATACGTCGCCATGATTTCGTTGACCCTGGCGAAATGCGCCAGGTCGGTCAGGTAGACATGCACCTTGACGCAATCATCCAGGCTGCCGCCCGCCGCCGTCGCCACCGCCTGCAGGTTCTTGAACACGCGCTGGATCTGGGCTTCGATGCCATCAACCATCTGCATGGTCGCGGGATCCAGACCGATCTGCCCGGACAGGAAAACGCTGTCGCCGCAGCGCACGGCCTGCGAATAGGTGCCTATCGCCTGCGGCGCAGACGTTGTGTGTACGGGAATTTTGCCCATTGCGCGCTCCGCCTGAATTCAACAGGCGCCATGATGACTTCCACCGCAACGGAACACAATCCGGGCGGCCCCGGATTTTATGCCTCAGGACGGCAGGTTCAGCACGTACTTGGCGAGGATGTTGCGCTGGATTTCGCTGGAACCGCCGTAAATGGTCGCGGGCCGCGAATAATAGAACGGCGACAGCACGTCGACCTCGACACCATCGAAATCGGTTTCGCCGGCAACGCAGCCATATTCCTGCGCCACCTCCATCAGCAGTTCGGTCAGCCGCTGCCAGGTCTCCATGGCCCAGATTTTCAGCAGCGACACATCCTGTCCCAGCGTTTCGCCGCGTTTGACGATTTCGACGTACCGCGTGTAGATCGAAGAGAGATCCGCCATGTCGAGCCGCAGTTCGGTGAATTTGTCGACGAATCCCGGATCGTCGAACAGGCCCTTGTTTCTTGCCAGCTGCGCCAGCCGTTTCAGCGCGTACTGCGGCCGGCGCGGACTGCCGATGTTGATGCGCTCGAAGGACAGCAGGGCCTTGGCGATGGTCCAGCCGCGGTTCAGCTCGCCCACCAGATTTTCCGCCGGCACGCGCACGTTCTCGAAAAACACCTCGCAGAACTCCTCATGCCCCGCCAGATTGCGGATCGGCCGCACCGTCACGCCCGGCGTTTTCATGTCGAGCAGCATGAAACTGATGCCTTCCTGCTTTTTCACCTTGCTGTCGGTGCGCACCAGGATGTACATGTGAGTGGATTCCTGCGCCAGCGTGGTCCAGATTTTCTGCCCGTTGAGCACGAAATGATCGCCGTCACGGACGGCGGAAGTGCGCAGGCTGGCCAGATCGGAACCGGCATTGGGCTCGGAGTAACCCTGGCAGAAAATGTAATCGCCGGAGAGTATTTTCGGCAGGTACTCCTGCCGCTGTTTGTCGCTGCCGAAACGGATCAGGATCGGCCCCACCTGCACGATGCCGTGGTCGGGCGGACGCGCGATGCCCCAGCGCTCGGTTTCCTCGAGGAAGATGATCATTTTCTGCGGCGACAGGCCCATGCCGCCGTGTTCGCGCGGCCAGTTGGGGGCAATCCAGCCCTTGCGCGACAGCTTCAGGTACCAGTCCCTGATTTCCACCCAGCGCAGACGCCGGGCCATGAAGCGCAGGTTCGCCGGATATTCCTGCTCGAAATACGTCCGCACTTCGGCGCGGAACGCCTCATCGCCCATCGCGTTGTAATCCGTCATCGTTATGTCGGTCATTGCTGTTCCCCGGCTGCCCGCATCATTCGAATTCCGGCGGCACCAGCCGCGCATAACGCCGGCGGTGTTCCGAAGCATTGCCCAGCCAGGCCGACAGCACCATGGCGCGCTTCAGATACAGCCCGGCATCGTATTCATCGGTGAAGCCGATTGCGCCATGGATCTGGATGGCTTCGCGCGCGATGCGCAGCCCGGCCTCCGAACAGCGCGCCTTGACGCGGCTGGCCAGTGCCGCCCGCGTCACGGGGTCGGGATTGCGATCCAGCAACGGCAGCGCCTCTTCCAGCACTGCCGAAGCAATCTGTTTCTGCACATACAGATCCACCGCGCGGTGCTGCAGCGCCTGAAAGCTGCCGATCGCTTTGCCGAACTGCACGCGCGTCTTCATGTATTCCAGGCTCATGTCGAGCACGCGGCCCATCACGCCGCACAACTCGGCACCGGCAATGACCGTGGCATGATCGACGGCCTTTTCCAGCGCGCCGCGCGCCACGGCAACGCCGGCCACCCGTTGCGATGCCGGCACCAGCACGTCCGACAAGGTCAGCGTGCCGAAATGGCGGCCATCGGCCAATGTCAGCAGTTCGAGTCCTGCGCCGGGGCTTTCGCGCGGCACCCAGAACAGTTCCAGTCCGCCGGCCGTCCGCGCCGACACGATGTGGCCGTCAGCGCCGGCGGCACCGGCGATGAACCGTTTTTCGCCATTGAGCCGCCAGCCGCCCTCCGCCGGCACGGCCGTTGTGCCGACTGCCGTCACATCCAGCATGCCTGCCTGCTCCTGCCAGGCAAGAACCGGCAATACGTCGCCGGCAACAATCCGCGGCAGCAGCTCCTCCTGCAATCCGCGGTTGTCTCCGCCAGCCAGCACACTGACCGCCAGCACTGCCGAAGCCGTCAGGGGCTCGGGCACCAGTTCCCGCGCCAGTCCCTGCGCAACAATCGCTGCTTCCGTCAGCCCGAGGCCCAGGCCGCCCTGTTCTTCCGGCACCAGCACGCCCAGCCAGCCCAGGTCCGCCATGGTTTTCCAGACGACCCTGTCGTATTCCGCGGGATTTCCCCGCAGTTTGCGCACGCGGGCGAGGCTGGTGCCGCGCTGGACAAAATCCTCGACGCTTTGCGCCAGCATTGCGGCATGGCTGTCGTCATCAACGTTCGTCTTCATCATCGACCTTGATCATCCCGCTCAGGAAAAAAGACTGAAACTTGCCCACCATGCAATGGCAGACATCGTCGCCGCACAAGGTATGGTCAATATCCACGCCAGCACGATGTTGCCGGCAACGCCCCAGCGCACCGCTGATGCGGATTGCGCCGAGCCGACGCCAACGATGGAACCGGTGATGGTATGGGTGGTGGAAACCGGTATGCCCAGCCCGGTGGCGAGGAACAGCGTCATCGCGCCCCCCGTTTCCGCACAGAAACCGCCCACCGGTTTCAGCTTGGTGATTTTCTGCCCCATGGTCCTGACGATGCGCCAGCCGCCGAACAGCGTGCCCAGCGAAATCGCGACATAACAGGAAATCACCACCCACATCGGTATCGGATCCTTGGGCCCCGTAATGCCGGCGGCAATCAGCAGCATGACGATGATGCCCATGGTTTTCTGCGCATCGTTGCCGCCGTGTCCGAGGCTGTAGGCCGCGGCTGACAGCAGCTGCAGGCGGCGGAACCAGCGATCAACCTTCGCCGGCGTGGTGCGCCGGCAGACCCACGACACCGCCACCATCATCAGTCCCGCGAGCAGGAAACCCAGCGTCGGCGAAATCACGATGAACAGCAGGGTCTTGTAAATGCCGGCGCTTTGCAAAGCCCAGAATCCGCTCTTGGCGACCGCGGCGCCGATCAAGCCGCCAATCAGCGCATGCGAGGAGCTCGACGGCAGCCCGTAGTACCAGGTAATGATGTTCCAGGCGATTGCCCCCACCAGCGCGCCGAATACGATGTGGTGGTCGACGACCGAGCCGTCAATGATGCCCTGACCGACGGTGGTGGCCACTTTGAGATGGAACACGAACAGGGCGGCGAAATTGAAAAATGCCGCCCACATCACCGCCTGGTAGGGTTTCAGCACCCGCGTGGATACCACGGTGGCGATGGAGTTCGCGGCGTCGTGGAATCCGTTCATGAAATCGAAGGCCAGTGCGACCATCACCAGCAGTACGACCACGCCGAAACTGATGCTGACTGTATCCACGATGCAGCGGCCTAGGCGTGCTCGAGCACGATGCTTTCAACGATGTTCGCCACATCCTCGCAGCGGTCGGTGATTTCCTCCAGCAGCATGTACACGGAACGCAGCTTGAACACCTGTTTCAGGTCGGTTTCGTCACGGAACAGGCGCGACATTGCCGAGCGCATCACGCGATCGGCGTCCGACTCGAGGCGGTCAATTTCCTCGCAGGTTTTCAGGATGGCCTGCGGCTGGCTGAGGTTGGACAGCAGGCCGACGGCGGTTTTCACCCGCTCACAGGTCATGTTGCAGATCTGCGCCAGCTGCTCGGCTTCCGGCGTTACCCGCTGGATGTCGTAGAGCAGCAGTGACTCTGCGACGTCCTGGATCAGGTCGAGGATGTCGTCCATGCGGGTGATCAGCTGGTGAATCTGGTCGCGATCGATCGGGGTGATGAAAGTGCTGTGCAGGACCAGCAGGGTGTCGTGGGTGATTTTGTCCGCGGCGCGCTCGGCATCATCAATGCGCCGCGTGTAGGCCTCGGCCTGCGGCAGGTTGGCCATCAAGCCGACCAGTTCCCGGCTGCCTTCGACGATGCGCAGCGCATGGGCATTGAAAAAATCGAAAAAACGTCCTTCACGCGGCATCAGTTTGGAAAATAAAGTGGCCATGTCGATCTGCGCCCGGTCGGTTGATGGGTGGCTGGATTTAACTGTCTGTTTTGTTTGATTTTTATTTTTCTCTGGGAAAGCAGTCACTGCCGTTCCCCGTCGTGCATGCGCAGCTTACCCAATTACCGCCCCGCGGGCCACGTTGGCTGCAGCATGCGGACGCGCACATTGCAGTGCAAGGCACGTTCCGCTACAGTCCGCGCCCTCCATGGATGCATTCCTGATTTCCACCGGCATCGTTGCCCTTGCCGAGATCGGCGACAAGACCCAGTTGCTGGCGCTGCTGCTGGCTGCGCGCTTCAAAAAACCCTGGCCGATCATCGCCGGCATCCTCGTCGCCACGCTGGCCAATCACGCCCTCGCCGGAACGGTCGGCGCCTGGAGCGCAGCCCTGCTGGGCGCCGATGCGCTGCGCTGGATACTCGGCCTGTCCTTTCTCGGCATGGCGGCCTGGATGCTGGTCCCCGACCGGCTGGATCCCGCGGCAGCCGAAACCCCGCGCGCGCCGCTGGGCATATTCGGCGCGACGGTCATCGCATTTTTTCTGGCTGAAATGGCCGACAAGACGCAGATTGCAACCATCGCGCTGGCCGCGCGCTTTGATGCCCTGACCGGCGTCGTGCTGGGCACCACCCTCGGCATGATGATTGCCAATGTGCCGGCCGTGCTGCTCGGCGAAATCGCCACGCGGAAAATTTCAGCGTCTGTCGTTCATGCGCTGGCCGCGCTGATTTTTGCGCTGCTCGGCATCGCCACGCTGTGGGGCGCAGTGCCGGACTGGATGTTCGGAAAGTAGCCGGTCTGCGCTAGTCCTGCGCTTCGCGCTTCAGCAACGCGCGCTTGCGGGCAACGCCCCAGCGGTAGCCGGACAGCCCGCCATCGCTGCGGATCACGCGATGGCAGGGAATGGCCACCGCCAGCACGTTTGCGGCACAGGCGCCGGCGACCGCGCGGACCGCTTTGGGCGCACCAATGCGCTTTGCAATTCCGGCATAGGTCATCGTGGTCCCGGCGGGAATGTTCTGCAGCGCCTGCCACACCCGCTGCTGGAACGCAGTGCCGCGCACATCCAGCGGCAGATCCAGTCCCAGCCGCGGCTGTTCGACAAAACCCACCACCTGCGCCACCCGGCGCTCGAATTCCTTGTCGCCACCAATCAGCGCCGCTTTCGGAAACCGGTCCCGCAGGTCCCGCGCCAGCGCATCGGCATCATCGCCGATCAGGATGGCGCAGACGCCGCGTACACTGGCTGCCACCAGAATCGCGCCCAGCGAACATTGTCCGACGGCAAACCGGATCGTCGTGCCGTCACCGCCGGCGCGATAACGGGCGGGGGTCATGCCCAGCACGGCATTCGATTGTTCATAAAAACGTCCGCTGGAACCGTACCCGGCGGC
>CAZSIR010000130.1:0-8284 GCA_964606765.1 uncultured Bordetella sp.
GGCCGCTTCTGGAAAATGATTCAGGATCACAAGGTGTCGGTGTTTTACACCGCACCTACCGCGATTCGCTCGCTGATCAAGGCCGGTGGCGATCTGCCCAAGAAATACAATTTGAACAGTCTGCGCATCCTCGGCACCGTCGGTGAGCCGATCAACCCCGAAGCCTGGATGTGGTATCACGAAACGGTGGGCGGCGGGCGCTGCCCCATCGTCGACACCTGGTGGCAGACCGAAACCGGCGGCCACATGATCACGCCGCTGCCCGGCGCAACGCCGACCAAACCGGGATCAGCAACGCTGCCGTTGCCCGGCATCATCGCCGACATCGTCGACGAAACCGGGCACTCTGTGGGCAAAGGCAAAGGCGGCATTCTGGTGATCAAAAAGCCCTGGCCGTCGATGCTGCGCACGATCTGGGGCGACCCGGAGCGTTTCAAGAAAACCTATTTCCCCGAAGACTTCCACGGCAAGTACTACCTTGCCGGTGACGGCGCAACCTACGACGAGGACGGCTATATCCGCATCATGGGCCGCATCGACGACGTGCTGAACGTCTCCGGCCACCGCCTTGGCACCATGGAAATCGAATCGGCGCTGGTCGCCAACAGTGCGCTGGTGGCGGAAGCCGCAGTCGTTGGCCGCCCCGATGACCTCACCGGTGAAGCCGTGGTCGCCTTTGTCGTACTCAAACAGGCGCGTCCCGAAGGTGATGCCGCGAAAAAAATCATCAAGGAACTGCAGGACTGGGTGGGCAAGGAAATCGGTCCGATCGCCAAGCCGCGCGACATCCGCTTCGGCGACAACCTGCCGAAAACCCGCTCGGGAAAAATCATGCGCCGTCTGCTGCGCTCGATCGCCAAGGGGGAAGCCATCACGCAGGATGTCTCGACCCTGGAAAACCCGGCCATCCTCGACCAGCTGAAGCAGGCGCCGAAATAGGCCAGGCGGGTCAGCGATCACACGCCCCGCCCCTCCGCCATGATCGGACCCACCCTCAAAGGACAGCGACTGGTGGCGCTGTTCCTGCTCGGCGGATTGCTGTTCAACTTCCCGCTGCTGTCGCTGTTCACCGGCAGCGACCGGGTCTGGGGCATTCCCCTGATCTACTTTTACGTCTTTGCCGCCTGGGCGGCCATCATCCTGCTGATGGCGCTGATCATCGAACGCAGGGATCGTTAGGCCCTGACCATGCTTTCCGGCGCGCTGATTGTCGTACTGTCTTTCGCCTACGTCGGCATGCTTTTCGCCATCGCCTACTGGGGCGACAAACGCGCCGATGGCGGACGCAGCATCATCGCCAACCCCTACATCTACACGCTGTCACTGGCGGTGTACTGCACGTCATGGACCTTTTACGGCAGCGTCGGACGCGCGGCAACGAGCGGCATCGGTTTCCTGCCCATCTACCTGGGACCGACGCTGATGGCGGCCCTGTGGTGGTACGTGCTGCTGAAAATGATCCGCATCAGCAAGGCCCACCGCATCACCTCGATTGCCGACTTCATCGCTTCCCGCTACGGCAAAAGCCATGTGCTGGGCGGCCTGGTCACGATCATCGCCGTGCTCGGCATCGTGCCTTACATCGCGCTGCAGCTGAAGGCCATCTCGGCCAGTTTCTCGACCATGCTGCAATACCCCGACACCGTCGCCTATGCCGCAACGACCACGCTGCCGGTGCTTCAGGACAACACCTTTTACATCGCGATGCTGCTGGCTGCTTTCACCATCCTGTTCGGCACCCGTCACCTCGACGCCACCGAGCGCCACGAGGGCCTGGTTGCGGTGATCGCCTTCGAGTCGATCGTCAAACTCGTCGCCTTCATCGCAGTCGGCGTATTCGTGACCTGGGGCATGTTTGACGGATTCGCCGACGTATTCAGCAGGGCGGCGGCCGTTCCCGAGCTCAATGCGCTGCTGGTGCAGGGCGGCGCAGCCGGCAACTACACCACCTGGGCCTCTTTGACCGTGCTCTCGATGCTGGCCATCATCCTGCTGCCGCGCCAATTCCAGGTCGCCGTGGTTGAAAACGTCAACGAGCGCCACCTGAACAAGGCGATCTGGCTGTTTCCGCTCTACCTGTTTGCAATCAACATCTTTGTGCTGCCGATTGCGCTCGGTGGGCTGATGCATTTTCCGGCGGGCACCGTCGATGCGGATACCTTCGTGCTGACGCTGCCGATGGCCGAGCACAAAACCTGGCTGGCGCTGCTTGCATTTGTCGGCGGCCTCTCCGCCGCCACGGGCATGGTCATTGTCGAAACCATCGCGCTGTCGACCATGGTCTGCAATGACCTGGTGATGCCGATCCTTCTGCGCTGGCGTTTTCTCCGGTTGACGGAGCGCCCGGACCTGTCGGGACTGCTGCTGGGCATCCGCCGCAGCGCCATCGTCGTCATCCTGGTGCTGGGGTACGGCTACTTCTACCTGGCCGGTGAGGCCTACGCGCTGGTTTCCATCGGCCTGATTTCATTCACCGCAGTGGCGCAGTTCGCGCCCGCGATGATCGGCGGCCTGTTCTGGAAAGGCGGCACAAGACTCGGCGCATTGTGCGGGCTGAGCGCGGGATTCCTGGTCTGGCTGTACTCACTGCTGCTGCCCTCCTTCGCCAAATCCGGCTGGCTGCCGATCACCTTCCTGACCCAGGGCATATTCGGCTTCGACCTGCTCAAGCCGCAGCAGCTGTTCGGACTCGATGGTCTTGACGACATCAGCCACTGCCTGTTCTGGAGCATGATCGCCAACGTCGGCTGTTATGTCGCCTTCTCGCTGTGGCGCAGCCCGACCGCGACCGAGCACAGCCAGGCCAACCTGTTTGTCGACGTGTTCCGCCATGTCACGCCAAGCAGCGGCTCGCGTTTCTGGCGCGGCAGCGCGACCGTTGCCGACCTGCAGACCCTGCTCGGGCGTTTCATCGGCCCTGAACGCGCCAACGAGGCTTTCGCCGCCTATGCCCGCAGCCAGGGCATATCCGGCGCGGAACAGGTCGCCGCGAATGCCGTTCTGGTGCATTACGTCGAATCGCAGATCGCCGGCGCCATCGGCAGCGCATCGGCGCGCGACATGGTGGCCTCAGTCGTGGTGGAGGAACCGCTGGCGCTGGATGAAGTGATGGCCATCATCGACGAGGCCTCGCAGGCGCTCGCCTACAGCCGTCAGCTCGAGCAGAAATCGCGCGAACTCGAAGCCGCAACCAATGAACTGCGCGGCGCCAATCAGCGCCTGCAGGAACTGGACCGGCTGAAGGACGATTTCATTTCCACGGTCACCCACGAACTGCGGACGCCATTGACCTCGATCCGGGCTTTCTCCGAAATCCTCAGCGACAATCCGCAGCTTGAATCGGGGCAGCGCAGCAAATTCCTCGGCATCATCACCCGCGAGTCGGAACGACTGACCCGGTTGATCAACCAGGTGCTTGACCTGGCCAAGATCGAATCCGGTGCGGCCGACTGGCATCCCAGCGAAATCGACATGCGCGAAGTGCTCGATGACGCCGTCACCGCCCTCAGCCAGGTCTACAAGGAGCGCGGCATCCGCATTGACCTGCAGATGCCGGAACAGGTGCCGCTGGTGATGGCAGACCGGGATCGCGTCACCCAGGTCGTGCTCAACCTGCTCTCCAACGCCGCCAATTTCTGCGACAAACCCGACAGCTCGGTCTGCGTCACGCTGGCAAGCGCGGCATCCGGACTGCAGGTGGCGATTACGGACAACGGCATCGGCATCAGCGCGGCCGACCAGGCGGTGATTTTCGAAAAATTCCGCCAGGTCAGCGATACGCCCGCAGGCAAGCCCCGCGGGAGCGGTCTCGGCCTCGCCATCTCGCGCGAAATCATCCAGCACTTCGGCGGAAGGCTGTGGGTTGAAAGCACCCCCGGACAGGGATCGACGTTTTCTTTTTCGCTGCCCCTGCGTCCCGGCAATCGCGCCGCCCTGGCTGCCTGAGCTGCGCCATGGGCACACGCGTTCTGGTCATCGAGGATGAAGAAAGCATCCTGCTGTCGCTGGAATTCCTGCTGGGCAAGGAAGGTTATGCGGTGGCCACCGCGCGCGACGGCGCCGCAGCGCTGCAGGAACTGGAGAAGGCGACGCCCGACCTGGTGCTGCTGGACGTCATGCTGCCGCTGGTCGACGGATTCGAGCTCTGCCGCCTGATCCGCGGCAATCCCCGTTCGCGCGACGCCCGCATCCTGCTGCTGACTGCACGCGGTCGCGAAACGGAGATCGCCCGCGGCATGGCCCTCGGCGCCGATGCCTACATGACCAAACCCTTTTCGACGCGGGACCTGATGGACCGGGTGCGGCAGCTGCTTGCCGGCGCCGGCAAAACCGCGGGCTGATCCCCGCCGTCAGTGCTCCAGGTAATCCAGCGCGTAACCGCGGCCGTAGAGCGTACGCACGGCCAGGCCGGTATCACCGATCTTTTTGCGCAGCCGGTGCACATACACCTCGATCGCGTTATGGCTGACTTCCTGGTCATAGGTGTAGATCTGTTCGACCAGCTGCTCCTTGCTGACCACGCGGCCAAAGCGCCGGATCAGCACTTCCAGCACGCTCAGTTCATGAACCGACAAAGGCAGCGCCCGGCCGCGTATGGTCGCGACGCGCGCCACCGGGTCGAAACTCAGATCCTTGTAGGTCAGCAGCGGCGTCGCCGCGCCGTGACCGCGCCGCAACAGCGCACGCACCCGCGCCTGCAACTCGTTCAGGCTGAACGGCTTCACCAGATAATCGTCCGCACCCAGATCAAGGCCGGCCACCTTCTCTTCCGGTTGCTCGCGCCCCGAAAGAATCAGCACCGGCAGCGCATCGTTGCGCCGGCGCAGGCGGCGCAAAACTTCCAGACCATCCAGTTTCGGCAATCCGAGATCGAGTATCAGCAAACCGAAGCCGGCATTCTTCAGCGCTTCATCGGCGGCCAGACCGTTGTCCACCCAATCCACGGCAAATCCGGCCTGTGTCAGCGCAAAGCGCAGCGCTTCCGCCAGGGCGGCGTCGTCTTCGCTGATCAGTATGCGCATATCCTCACCCTGATACTTGTAACTGTTTGTTTTTAAAGTATTTTTTATTACCCTAACAGCATACCACATGCTGCACTGCGACAGCAGGCCACAGCACGCTGGTTCAGGATTTTGTAAGCATTTTTGACTAGGATGCCTGAGGGGAAAAGTCACAAAAAATCAGGGCAGCACGCAAGCCGCCGCAACTGACGATGACCCCGACGAATTCAACCAAAGGAGGACTGCATGGAACTTTCCGACAAGCACCAGGAGTACTGGCGCAAGAATCTGGTCATCACCGCAGTACTGATGTCCATCTGGTTTCTCGCCACATTTGTCGAAGGCTGGTTTGCACGCGACCTGAACAGCATCAGCTTCCTCGGCTTCCCGCTCGGCTTTTACATGTCTGCCCAGGGTTCATTGGTGATCTATGTGCTGATCATCGGCTTCTACGCCTGGTACATGAACAAGCTCGATAACGAGTACGGCGTACAAGAGGAGGACGAAAAATGAGCCAGGCCGCCTTCAGTCAGAGAGGTTTCACGCAGCAACTCAAAAAGTATTACGCCCTTTACACCGGCGGCTTCCTGGCGTTCGTCATCCTGCTCGCCATCGCCGAGCAGATGGGATTGCCGCGCAAATACATCGGCTACACCTTCCTCGTCGCCACCATCGGCCTCTACGCGATGATCGGCATCATGAGCCGCACCGTCGAAGTGTCCGAATACTATGTGGCCGGACGCCGCGTGCCCGCCTTCTTCAACGGCATGGCCACCGGCGCGGACTGGATGAGCGCAGCATCGTTCATCGGCATGGCCGGCACGCTGTACCTGTCGGGCTTTGACGGACTCGCCTTCGTCATGGGCTGGACCGGCGGTTATGTGCTGGTGGCGCTGTTCCTCGCGCCCTACCTGCGCAAATTCGGCCAGTTCACGATTCCCGACTTTCTCGGCGCGCGTTACGGCGGCAACATCGCACGCACCATCGGCGTGTTCGCAGCCATCCTCTGCTCCTTCGTCTATGTGGTGGCGCAGATCTACGGCGTGGGCATCATCACCGCCCGCTTCACCGGCCTCGAATTCGGCGTCGGCGTGTTCGTCGGTCTCGGCGGCATTCTGGTCTGCTCGTTCCTCGGCGGCATGCGCGCGGTGACCTGGACCCAGGTGGCGCAGTACATCATCCTGATCGTCGCCTACCTGACCCCGGTGGTCTGGCTCGGCGTCAAGCATACCGGCATCCCGGTGCCGCAGATCGCCTATGGACAGGTCCTCAACAAGGTTTCCGAACTGGAGGTCAAGCTCACTGCCGACAGCAAGGAACTGGAAGTGCGCAAGATTTTCAAGGATCGCGCGGATGCCGCCAATGCCGCACTCAAGGATCCGGCCAAATCCTACGCCGACGGCAAGGCCAAGCTGGAGCAGGACCTCAACAGCCTGAAAACAGCCAATGCGCCGGCCGAGCAGATTGCGGCCGCCGAGAAAGCCCTGTCCAGCTATCCCAAGGACGCTGATGCCGCAAAAGCGCAGTGGACCAAGGACAAGGGCGGCGCAGCGCGCGCAGCACCGCCGCGCAAACATGCGGATCCGTACCCGGGCAAGGACGAAGCGGCGCGCGACACTGCCCGCCTCAACTTCCTCGGCATCGTGTTCTGCATGATGTTCGGCACCGCCGCGTTGCCGCACATCCTGATGCGCTACTACACCACGCCCAGCGTGCGTGAAGCCCGGCGCTCGGTGTTCTGGTCGCTGTTCTTCATTTTCCTGCTCTACTTCACGGCACCCTGCCTCGCAGTGCTCGCCAAATTCGAGGTGTATTCGAACCTCGTCGGCAGCCAGTTTGCGGCATTGCCGGCATGGGCCAAGGCGTGGCAGGCGGTGGATGCGACCCTGCTCAACATCACCGACATCAACAAGGACGGCATCGTACAGCTGGCGGAAATCGTCATCGGCGGCGATCTGATCGTGTTGATGACCCCGGAAATCGCCGGACTGCCCTATGTCGTATCGGGGCTGGTGGCGGCCGGCGGTCTTGCTGCGGCGCTGTCGACCGCCGACGGCCTGCTGCTGACCATCGCCAATGCGCTGTCCCACGACGTCTACTACAAGATGATCGATCCCACGGCCACGACCTCGCGTCGGGTGACGGTGTCGAAAGTCCTGCTGCTGGTCGTCGCGCTGGTTGCCGCCTATACGGCATCCACCAAGCCGGGGAGCATCCTGTTCCTGGTCGGCGCGGCATTCTCGCTGGCGGCGTCGTCACTGTTCCCCGCGCTGGTGCTTGGCGTGTTCTGGAAACGGGCGTCGAAGATCGGCGCAATTGCCGGCATGCTGGTCGGTCTGGGCGTGTGCTTCTACTACATGAGCACCACCTATCCCTACCTGCGCGACCTGTTCGGCGTCACCAAGCCGATTGCGGAATACATGTGGTTCGGCCTGAACCCGATTTCCGCAGGCGTGTTCGGCCTGCCGCTCGGCATGCTGACCATCATCGTGGTCAGCCTGCTGACTCCGGCGCCGGACAAACGGGTGCAGGAACTCATCGAGCATGTGCGCTACCCGAATCTCAAGGGCAGCACCTACTCGACCCAGGCCACCTGATCCGGTTTTCCGGTCAACAAAGCCCGCTTCGGCGGGCTTTGTTTTTGCCGCTGCAGCGGGCTGGTTCTGCACCCGGCATGCTAGAATCCGCCCCCTCGGAGAGGTGGATGAGTGGTTTAAGTCGCACGCCTGGAAAGCGTGTTTACGGGGAAACCCGTAACGAGGGTTCGAATCCCTCCCTCTCCGCCAAAGCCCGGTTCCTGAAACCGAATATCAATATAAGTATTTGATTTACTTAAAAAATACTTATCGATTGGAAATTCAGCATGAGCGCAGTCTTCAGCCTCATTCCCTCCCCGTCATGAACCCCCTGACCCATCTCCCGCCAGCCCGGCACATCAAAAAACCGCTTCGCGACTAAAGTTCTCTGGCAACACGGAATCCGCGGCCATAAACCCGTATTGTTACCGGGCTGCCGACCCGATAGGCTGATCGCATGGAAACAGGCCCCTCGTCCCATGCACCGCCCCGCACCACGCGCAAGTAACAATCCCCGTCGATTCGTGCGGCGCCCTTCGACGACGCACCCTCATGAGTTCCATTCCAGCAGTCCGCAGTCCATTCGGCGGCGTTTCCAAGCATGTCGTGAAGACCAAAAGCATTGGCCTTAAAACTGCCCGCAGGCGCGGTGTGAACGTAACCGTCATTACAAGGGCTGAATGGCCAGCCACCGGCTTCGACCATCCC
>CAZSIR010000131.1:0-8261 GCA_964606765.1 uncultured Bordetella sp.
TGCCGCTGGTTTTTTTCAGGTTGGCGCCGACCGAAAACGGCGGCTCGGTCTGCCAAACGACAAGGCCGATGTAGTTGTGCTCGGCCTCGGCGATGGCCTGCTGCACGCCCTGCAATACATCGTCGCCGATGGCATGCATGCGGCTCTTGAAACTGACGATCGCGATGTCGTCACCGGTATGCCAGCAGCGTACGCCGTCGGTTTCGAAAATGGTGGTGCCGTATTGGCGTTCTTCGCCAAGCAGTTTGTCCGGGAAAGGCTGGCGTTTGTAGACCGGCAACGAGGAGCGCGGCTGGTAGTTGTTGCTCTCGGCGGAGTAAGAGCCATCGGGCCGGTGCACGCCGGTGCGCGCCGGATCCATGGCCCAGGCCGGCAACGGTGTGCTGACCATGGCCTTGCCTGCAGCAATGTCTTCGGCAATCCAGCCCGCAATCTGTTTCCAACCGGCGGATTGCCAGATTTCGAATGGGCCCGTATCCCAGCCAAAACCCCAGCGGATCGCAAAGTCGAGATCACGCGCATTGTGCGCAACCGATGCGAGGTGCAGTGCGCAGTAATGGAAGGAATCGCGGAAGATGGCCCAGATGAACTGCGCCTGCGGATGATCCGAGGCATGTAATTGTGCAAAGCGCTCTGCGGGATTCTTGTTCTTGAGAATTTCGACGATGGCCTCATCGGCCTTGCCGTCGGATACGCGATAGCCGCCGCTCTTCAGGTCGAGCACCTGGATGTCTTTGCCGATTTTCTGGTACACGCCCTTGCGCGTTTTCTGCCCCAGCGCGCCGCCGTCGATGAGTTTCTGCATCCAGGCCGGAATGCCGTAGTACTGGTGCCAGGGGTCTTCCGGCAGCGTGTCGCGCATGGTGTGCACGACATGGGCGAAGGTATCGAGCCCGACCACATCGGCGGTGCGGAAGGTGGCGCTGCGCGGACGGCCGACCAGCGGGCCGGTCAGCGCATCGACGGTGTCAAAACCGATGCCGAGGCGTTCGGCGTGGTACAGCGTCGCCAGCATCGAAAACACGCCGACACGGTTGGCGATGAAATTCGGCGTGTCCTTGGCGCGCACCACGCCCTTGCCCAGCGTGGTGACGAGAAAACGTTCGAGATCATCGAGAATGGCTGCATCGGTGCCGGTGCAGGCGATCAGTTCGACGAGGTGCATGTACCGCGGCGGATTGAAAAAATGCACGCCGCAGAACCGGTGGCGCTGCTTCTCGGGGAAAGCCCCGGCCAGCTTGTTGATCGACAGGCCCGAGGTGTTGCTGGCGAAGATGGTCTGTTCACCGAGGTACGGCGCGACCTTGTGATAGAGGTCTTCCTTCCAGTCCATGCGTTCGGAAGTCGCTTCGATGACGATGTCGCAGTCGCGCAGCAGCTCAAGATGCTGGCCGTAGTTCGCCGGCTCGATCAGCTCGGCGCGCTCCTTGATTGCAAGCGGGCTGGGTTCGAGTTTTTTCAGGTTGGCGACGGCCTTCAGCACGTTGCCGTTGGGGTCCCCTTCCTTGGCAGCCAGCTCGAACAGGATGACCGGGACGTTGGCATTGACGAGGTGCGCGGCAATCTGGGCGCCCATGACACCGGCACCCAGCACGGCCACCTTGCGCACCATCAGGGGATGAGCGGACATGGCGATGAAACTCCCGAAAACAGGCTGAAACGCGTGAATTGATTCTAGCACCCCGCAGTGCCGCGCCCGGCATGCCGCAAAAAAAAGGGCGATCCGCGGATCGCCCTTGCACGGAAAAAAACGGAATCAGAAGCTGTAGGTGGCCTGGACGCTGATGATGTCCACGCTGGGATTGCTGTAATTGCCGACGACGTTGCCCTGGAAGGGTGCGGTCCCCACGCCCCTGCGCTGATCGATGGAGGCATCCTTGATGAAAATATGGGCGTAACCGAAGTCCAGCGTGAACTGTTTCGTGGCCTGGTACTTGCCGCCGATGGCGATCCAGGTGCGATCGCTGTCAGGCAGCGTGGCCGTGCGGTACAGATCGGTCACGGGGCTCTTGTCATAGGCCAGGCCCAGCTTCAGCATGAAATCATTGGTCATGCGGTAATTGGCGCCGACGCCGATGCGGTAGGTGTCGCGGAACTCGAAGGCGAAGGTGTCCAGCGTCCTGCCGGCGGGTCCCAGCGCCGAGGCGGCCGTCGTGGTGATCGGCACCTGCTTGATCTTGCTCCACTGGGTATAGGTGATGTCGCTCAGCAACTGCCACTGCGGACTCACATCATGGGCAATGCTCCAGGCCAGCGTATCCGGCAGTTTCGCCGAGGTGCGGATCGGCGCGGCACCGACGCCGGCCACCGTCGCCGTGCCCTCGAGATCGTGCTTGATCGACGAGCGGTAGGACAGGCCGATGCGCGTCGCCGGCGACAGATTGAACATCGCGCCCAGGTTGAAGCCGAAGCTGTCGTCTTCCAGCTTCAGGTTGCTGGCGGTCTCGATGCCGACAAAGGCCGAGCGGTCGATCTTGACTTCAGCGCGCTGGAAACTGATGCCGCCGCCGATCGACACCGCATCACTGATCTTGTAGGCAATGCTCGGATTGATGTCGATGGTCTTGATTTCGGCCTTCTGCGTCTGGAAACGGCCGAACCAGCCGCGATCGTATTCCGTGGCCAGCCCGAAGGGCACGCTGATGCCCAGGCCCATCCACAGATTGGGATTCAATTGCCATGAAACGTAGGCATTGGGCACGACGCCCAGGCCGCCTGCATCACCACCATTGCCCGCAGGAGAAGGCAGACCGCCGGCAGCAACCGAACCTCCGCTGTTGGTGAACTCCGCCTTTGGTTTGATCAGGTTGATCGCGCCCGAAACCTGTTTGCCCTGCAACCGCGTCATGCCCGCGGGATTGAAAAATATCGTGCTCGCGTTTTCTGCCGCAGCCGCCTGACCGGCATAGGCATTGCCGAGGCCGCTGGCATTCTGCTCCATCAGCTGGAAACCGGAAGCCTGGGCCTGACCCGCCATGGCGCCCAGTGCCGCAACAACAGATAAAGCCATGATTTTATTGTGATATTTCATGCCTCTCTCCTTGAGTGAAGGACCTGCAAACGGGTGTTGCGATGGCTTCGCAATCTGCAAACATGTTACCCGAGCACTTGGCAAATTCAACAACAAATTCAGGCACATCAACCGGGCTGTGGCGGCGATACCACACGCGGCTTGCGGTTGTTGTCGACCGCGACGTACGTCAGCACGGCCTCGGTGACTTTGACGCACTCTTCGCGCTCGGGACGGCGCTGCGCATACACCTGCACGTCAACCGTAATCGACGTGCGCCCCACTTTGACGACTTCCGCATAAAAACTGACCACGTCGCCGACAAACACCGGTTGCCGGAACACAAAGGAATTCACCGCAACCGTCGCCACCCTTCCCTGCGCCATCCGGATCGCGGGAATGCTGCCGGCCAGATCAACCTGCGCCATGATCCAGCCGCCGAAAATGTCACCGGTGTAATTTGCATCCGAAGGCATCGGGATCACCCGCAATGCAGGCTCCCTGCCCGCAGGCAAGGTGGTCTTGCCTTCCCGTTCGTCATCACTCATGTCGCCGACCCCGGATGTTTGTTGCGCATTCCGCGCTTCTCATTCTTCATTTCCCATCCTGCATCCCTCGTTCCACATTTCTCATTCCATACTTGTCATTTCGCGCTTCTCTTCCGCACTTTTCATTCCGCACCCCCGCCTCAGCGCCCGCCGTACATGCGGTCGATCTCGGCATTGAATTTCTCCATGACCTTGGCGCGCTTCAGCTTCATGGTC
This sequence comes from uncultured Bordetella sp., assembly GCA_964606765.1. Classification (GTDB taxonomy): domain Bacteria; phylum Pseudomonadota; class Gammaproteobacteria; order Burkholderiales; family SG8-41. The sequence continues at coordinate 3,775 of CAZSIR010000131.1, forward strand.
GGCGTCAGCAGGCCGTTTTCCACGGTCCAGGCATCGAGCGTCACCGTCACCCGCCGCACCTGCGCATAACCGGGAAACTCCGTGATCTGGGCCGCGATGCGCTGCAGGATGGCCTTTTCAGCCGGCGTGCCGCGGCGCACATCGGGCGCGGCGGCATCCAGCCCGTTCGCGGCGGCGAGTTTGTTCCAGTGATCGGCATTCAGCACCGCCATGACCGTCAGGTAGGGCTTGCCTTCGCCGAGCAGCATGACCTGGTCAAACAGCGGATCGCGCGCAATCGCCGCCTCCATGTCGCCGGGGGGGATTTTCTCGCCGTTGGACAACACGATGATGTCCTTCAGGCGCCCGGTGATGAAGAGATGGCCCTGCTCGCCGAGATGGCCGGTATCACCGGAATTGAGCCAGCCGTCGGACTGGATCATCGCCTTCGTGGCCTCCTCATTGTTCCAGTAGCCCAGCATGATGTTCGGCCCCTTGATCAGCACGGCGCCCTTGTCGCCGATTTTGACCTGCACGCCGGGGATCGGCTGGCCGACGCTGGCGGGGATGTTGTTGGCGGGACAGTTGGCCGTGGCGATGGGACTGGTTTCGGTCAGGCCGTAACCCTGGAGTATCGGCAGCCCGAGGCCGATGAAGATGCGTGAAATTTCCGCCGGCAGCGCGGCGCCGCCCGACAGCGCGTAATTCAGGCGCCCGCCGAGGCGTGCCAGCACCTTCGCGGCCACCAGCCTGTTGAGCAGCGGCCACAGCAAAAACGACGGCGACCAGGAGGCGCGGCCCTGCGCGTGTTCAAAACGGGCATAACCCACCGACGCCGCCAGCAGGAAGAGTTTCTTGCGCAGCGGCGAACCCTCATCGAGCTTGGCGCGGATGGCGCCCCAGATGCGTTCGTAAATCCGCGGCACGGAGATCAGCATGGTCGGGCGTATCGTCTGCAGATCCTCGCCCAGCTGCGGGATGCCGCGCGAATAGGCGACGGTCGAACCGGACATCACCGTCAGGTAATAACCGCAGGTGCGTTCGAAGGTGTGTGACAGCGGCAGGAAAGACAAAAATATGTCTTCATGGCCGGTCGCCAGCACGCTCAATGCGGATTCGGTGTTCGACAGGATGTTGTTGTGCGACAGCATCACCCCCTTGGGACGGCCGGTGGTGCCGGAGGTGTAGACAATGGTGGCCAGGGTGTTGCCGTCACGCGCCAGGTGGCGCGTCGCCCCGCCGTCATCCGGCAGCCAGTCGCCGATCCATTGCAGGCGCGGATCGCTGCCCGCCGCCGGCAGCGCATTCACCGACAGGAAACGCAGCACGCCGCCCATCTCGCCGAGGGCGCCTTGCAGCGCCTGCCACTGTTCCTGCCCGTCGAGCAGCAGCACCTTGCAGCCGGCATTGTTGAGGATGTAGGCGACATTGTCGGCGCGGTCCTGGGTATAAAGCGGCACCACCACCAGCCCCAGTCCCAGCGCAGCCTGGTCGAACATCACCCATTCCGGCGAATTGCGCAGCATCACCGCAACGCGGTCGCCCGGCTGCAGTCCGTCCTTTTCGAATGCCGCCTGCCAGCGCGCCACCTGGCGGTCGATCTGCGCCCAGGTGTAATCGCGCCAGTTGCCGTGCTGTTCGTTGTACGCCTTGTAGGCCACGATGTCCGGGGTGCGCTTCACGCGCTCGCGAAACAGGCCGTCCAGCGTTCCTGCGACCGCCATTGGAATCACGTGGGACGCGGCATTTTTATTGTTCATGTTCTCCTCCTGACTCGTGAAGTTAGTCGAGAAACAGATCGGTCCAGGGCTTCACGCCCGGCGTGACCGCATAGGCGTCAAAATCGGTCACCCCCTCCTCGCGCAATACCGCTTCATCGATGTAGAAATTCCCGGTCGCGCCGCGGCTGTCGCGCCTGAATATCGCGCATGCCGCGTCGGCCATGATATCCGGTTTGCGGCTGGCCTTGAGGATGGCCTCGGGAAAGTTGACGGCGATCGCCGCGGTTGCAATGGTGGTGCGCGGCCACAGGGAATTCACCGCAATGCCCTGCGCGCGGAATTCCTCCGCCATGCCCAGCGTGCACATGCTCATGCCGTATTTCGCCATGGTATAGGCGACATGCGGCTTGAACCACTGCGCCTTCATGCTCAGCGGCGGCGACAGGGTGAGTATGTGCGGATTCCTGCCCTTCGCGAGGAACGGCGCGCAGGCCTGCGAGCAGAGGAAGGTGGCGCGCACGTTGACGCCGAACATCAGGTCAAAGCGTTTCGCCGGCGTCTCCAGCGTCCCGGTCAGCTGGATCGCGCTGGCATTGTTGACGAGGATGTCGATGCCGCCGAAGTGCGCGGCGGCCTGCTGCACGGCGGCCGCCACAGCCTCGTCATCGCGCACATCCAGCTGTATCGCCAAGGCCCTGCCGCCGGCGGCTTCAACCTCTTTTGCCACTTCATGGATGGTGCCCGGCAGCCGCGGATGCGGCGTCGCGGTCTTCGCAGTCACGACGATATTGGCGCCCTCACGCGCGCAGCGCAGCGCAATCGCACGGCCGATGCCGCGGCTGGCGCCGGTAATGAAGATGGTTCTGCCCTGCAGTGCCGCCATGTTTATTTTCCCTTGAACAGTGGTCTGCGTTTTTCGGTGAAGGCGGTGACGCCCTCGAGAAAATCCCCGCCCGCCGCGCAGCGCGCGAACGCCAGCGCCTCGGCGTCCAGATGCGCCGCCAGCCCTTCGTGCAAGGAGCGGTTCACCAGTTTCTTGGTTTCGGCATAAGCCTGCGCCGGGCCCGCTGCCAGGCGCTGCGCGAGTTTCTCCGTTTCAGCCGCAAGCTGGCCGGCGGCGCAGATGCGGTTGATGATGCCGAGGCGCTGCAGCGTTTCCGCATCCAGCGTTTCCGCCAGCAGCATCAGCTCCATCGCCTTCTGGTAACCGGCCAGCCGCGGCAGGAACCAGGTGGCGCCACCGTCCGGACTCGCGCCGATGCGGCTGTAGGCGAGCGAAAACTGCGTGTCCGCCGCGGCCAGCACCAGGTCACAGGCGAGCATGATGCTGAAACCGGCGCCGGCCACCGCGCCATGTACGGCGGCAATCACCGGCTGCGGCGCGCGGCGCAGCGCGAGTACGCCCTGGTGCAGTTCGGCGGCGAGTTCCGGCACCAGCGTGTCCATCTCCGCAACATGGCTGCGGAACATCGCCACATCGCCGCCGGCGACAAAGGCCGGTCCGGCGCCGCGCAGCACGATGACCCGCGCCTGCGCATCACCTGCCGCACGCTCGCAGCCGGTGCGAAATGCCCGCAGCATGCCGGCATCGAGCGCATTCATCACCGCCGGCCGGTTGAAACTGAGTACGGCCACGCCATCCTGCACTGCATAAAGCATGCTGTCGTTCATCGCAAGCGGCTCAGGCCTTGCGCGCCAGCGCTTCGAAAGTCACGGGCTGCGTCGTCTGGTGCAGTTCGGATTTGCCGAAATCCTTGGGGAAATCATCCACCATGATCACCCTGCGCCGCAGATCGGCGGCGCGCTTCAGCTGATCGGCCTCGGTCTGGGTGATGACGCCGGCACGCAAACCCTCCGCCGCCACCTGCGCCGCAAAGCCGCGCGCGATGCGCCCCGCCTGCTGCGCCTGGCGCAGCTTCGCTTCCACCGGCTCTGCGGCGATGACCGCGAGCAATGCCGATTCCAGCGTGCGCACCGGATCGTTTTCATTGGCGGAAACAAACACGCCGCGCGTCAGCCGGTCGCGCGTCGGCCCCGGCGTCATCATCAGCCCGACCACTTCATGGCCCAGCGGATCGCGCGGCGGCGCGAATTCGCGGCCATAAGGCATCAGCAGCGGAAAGATCAGGCCGCGCAGCAGCCAGGACACGATGGGCCAGGGCAGGTTTTCGAAGATTGAATAGAAGGCCTCTTCAATGCGGTACAGGCAGTCGAGCAGCCCCCAGCGAACCAGCGGCAGGTCCGCCTGCGGCCGGCCGTCGTCTTCGTAACGTTTCAACACCGCTGACGCCAGGTACAGCTGGCTCAGCACATCGCCCAGCCGGGCGGAAAGACGCTCCCTGCGCTTCAGCGATCCGCCGCACAAAAACATCGCCATGTCGGCGGTCAGCGCGAATCCGCTCGAAAGCCGCGTCAGCTGCTGATAATAGTGTTTCAGCTCGGGCGCGCCGCCCGGCACTGCGGTCAGCCGCGAGCCGGTCATGCCCATCCACAGCACCCGCGCCACATTCGACAGCGTGAACGCGATGTGACCGAAAAACGCACGGTCGAAATCGTGCAGCGCTTTTTTCGGATCCTTTTCCCGGGTCGCTTCAATCTCCTTCAGCACGAAGGGATGACCGCGGATCGCGCCCTGGCCGAAAATGATCATGGTCCGCGTCAGAATGTTGGCGCCCTCGACGGTGATCGCAATCGGCGTCTGCATGTAGGCGCTGGCAAGGTAGTTGTTCGGCCCCATGCAGATGCCCTTGCCGCCGTGCACGTCCATCGCATCGTTGATGACCTGGC
>CAZSIR010000132.1:0-1705 GCA_964606765.1 uncultured Bordetella sp.
CGATGATCTTGCGGCCGGTGAGGCCGGTGTCGCCCTGCGGGCCGCCGATGACGAAACGGCCGGTCGGATTGATCAGGTACTTGGTGTCCTTGGTGATCATTTTTTTCGGCAGCACCGGCTTGACGATTTCCTCGATCACGGACTCGGTCAGCGGTTCGTGGGAGATGTCTTCGCGGTGCTGGGTCGAGATCACCACGGTGTCGATGTGGTGCGGCTTGCCGTCGACGTAACGCACGGAGACCTGCGACTTGGCGTCGGGACGCGCCCAGGGCAGGCGGCCGTCGCGGCGCAGTTCGGCATGACGCTCCATCAGGCGGTGCGCGTAGTAGATCGGCATCGGCATCAGCTGCGGGGTTTCGTCGCAGGCAAAACCGAACATCAGGCCCTGGTCGCCCGCGCCCTGGTCAAGATCCAGTCCCTTGCCTTCATCCACGCCCTGCGCGATGTCCGGCGACTGCTGGTCGTAGCACACCATCACGCCGCAGCTCTTGTGGTCGAAACCGATTTCGGAGTCGTCGTAGCCGATCTGCTTGATGGTGTTGCGTGCGACCTTCGCATAATCCACGCGGGCGCTGGTGGTGACCTGGCCGGCGAGCACCACGAGTCCGGTATGGGTCAGGGTTTCGGCGGCGACGCGGCCGTGCTTGTCCTGCGCGAGAATCGCGTCGAGCACGGCGTCGGAAATGGCATCCGCAATCTTGTCGGGATGGCCTTCGGAAACGGATTCGGAGGTGAAGAGGAAATTGCTCATGGTCAGGATGAACGCGCGTGGCGTTGAAAGTGGATGAATGGAATGAATGAACGGGCTGCGGCAAAAAGGCCGCTAGAATAGCATATAAGCCACGCTTTATTAACGGATTTCCCCCACGCCTTCCGATGCTGAAACGACTCATGCAGTGCTGCGCGCGTATGCCTTTGGCGAGGCTGCATTTTTTCGGCACAGGGCTGGGTTGGCTGGTGTATGGCCTGTCGCCGACCTGGCGCCGGCGCTGCCGGGAGAACCTGCGCACCAGCGGTCTTTGTGCGAATGACGCGGAGCTGCGCCGCACATTGCATGCGGCGGTGGCTGAAACCGGCAAGAGCGTGATGGAACTGTGCAAAGTATGGTTCGGCCCCAGGGAAGAACTTGCGGGACTGGTGACCTGCGATGACTGGGGGCTGGTTGAGGCCGCGCAACGCGCCGGCAACGGCCTCATTTTTCTCACCCCCCATCTCGGCTGTTTTGAAATTTCCGCGCATTACGGTGCGCAACGTCTGCCGCTGACGGTGCTGTACCGTCCGCCCAAACGTGCCGGTCTGGAATCCGTGATGAAAGCCGGCCGCGTGCACGGTCAGATGCGCCTCGCGCCGGCGAGCCTGAAGGGCGTGCGTCTGCTCTACCGGGCACTGCAGCGCGGCGAAGCGGTCGGCATCCTGCCTGATCAGGCGCCGGGGGTGGGAGAAGGCGTATGGGCGGATTTTTTCGGCCGCCCGGCCTACACCATGACGCTGGTCACGCGGCTGCAGGCGGCGACGGATGCGGCGGTGATCATGGCCTTTGCTGAACGCCTGGCCGAGGGGCGCGGCTATCGCCTGCATCTGCGGCCGGTTAATGTTCCGCTGGACCCGCCGGCGCTGAATCGTGCTGTTGAACACATCGTACGCAGCTTTCCCGAGCAATATCTGTGGGGCTACAACCGGTACAAGGTGCCGGCCGGCGCGGAAC
>CAZSIR010000132.1:1805-8234 GCA_964606765.1 uncultured Bordetella sp.
CCCGAGCAATATCTGTGGGGCTACAACCGGTACAAGGTGCCGGCCGGCGCGGAACAACCAGTGATGAGTGAGGAGCGATGAATGATGAGTAAACCCCCATCCGCCGGGTTGCCGTCCTTCGCTCGGCACTCATCACTCATCATTCATCGTTGCCTTAGATGACCCGCCTCGGCCTCGGACTGGTCTGGCTGCTGCACTGGCTGCCTTTGCCGGTGCTGGCGGCACTCGGCAACGCCGGGGGATATTTGCTGCATATGCTGGCAGCGGAGCGGCGGCGGGTGGTGCTGACCAACCTGCGACTGTGTTTCCCGGAACTGACCGATGACGCGCGCAAGCAGCTCGCGCGCCGCCATTTCGCCGCTTTCACCCGCGCGCTGCTGGAGCACGGCATCCTGTGGTGGGGCCGCCGCGAACGGGTGATGCGCATGGTGCGCATCGAGGGGCTGGAGCACCAGCAGGCGACGCAGGGCAGGCCGGTGATCTGGATGGCGCCGCATTTTGTCGGACTCGACATGGGCGGCGTGCGCCTCGCCACCGAATGGAAGGGCGTCTCCATTTACAGCCAGCAGAAGAATCCGGTGTTTGACCGCGTACTGCTGCAGGGCCGCACGCGTTTTGAAAAGCAGGCCCTGTTTTCGCGCCAGGACGGCGTGCGGCCGGTGGTGAAAGCCTTGCGCAGCGGCCTGCCGTTTTATTATCTGCCGGACATGGATTACGGGCCGCGCGATTCGATTTTTGTGCCGTTTTTCGGTGTGCCGGCCGCCACCATCACCGGCCTCTCGCGCATGGCGCAGCTGGCCCGGGCCGTGGTGCAGCCGGTGGTGACCATGCAACTGCCGGGCGGCGCCGGTTATGTGCTGCGTTTTTATCCGGCCTGGGACAATTTTCCGAGCGGGGACCTCGCCGCCGACACCCGGCGCATGAATGCATTCATCGAGGCGCGGGTGCGGGAAATGCCGGAGCAATATTACTGGCTGCACAAGCGCTTCAAGACGCGGCCGCCGGGCGAGGAAAAAATCTATTAACCCCTGATCGACCGATATAATCGCCGTCAATGTTCAAGAATCCCGACGCTGCTGCGCGCTGCGCACTGCTGAAAAAAACAAAAACCATCGCCGTGGTCGGGCTCTCGCCCAATGCGGCGCGACCCAGCCACGGCGTGTCGCAGTCCATGCAGGGTTTCGGTTTTCGCGTGATTCCGGTGCATCCGGCCGCAAAGGAAATCCTCGGCGAGAAGGTCTACGCCAGGCTTGCCGACATTCCGGAACCCGTCGATCTGGTTGACGTGTTCCGCAGCGCCGAATTCATCGACGGCGTGGTGGATGAATGCCTGGCGCTGGGATTGAAGGCGATCTGGATCCAGGAAGGCATCATCAATGAAGCGGCCGCCGCGCGCGCGCAGGCCGGCGGCATGACGGTGGTCATGGACCGCTGCATTTACCGCGATTACCGTGACTATTGCCGATAAATGCGGCCAATCACTACGGCAAATAAAATCGCCATTTAATTTCCGATGCAACTGAAATTCACCAAAATGCAGGGCCTCGGCAATGACTTTGTCGTCATCGATGCCACGGCCGCGCCGGTCACGCTGACCGCGGCGCAGCTGCGCTTCATCGCCGACCGCCACTTCGGCGTCGGTTGTGACCAGATCCTGATGGTGGAGCCCGCGCGCAGCCAGGACACCGATTTTTATTACCGCATCTTCAACGCCGACGGCGGCGAGGTCGAACAGTGCGGCAACGGCGCGCGCTGTTTCGTGCGCTTCGTGCATGAGCGCGGCCTGACGCAAAAATCCGTGATCCGTGTCGGCACGCTGGGCGGCATCATCGAGCCGCGGCTGGAAGCCGATGGCCAGGTCACCGTGAACATGGGCGCCCCCGAATTCGAGCCGGCGCGCGTGCCCTTCCATGCGCCGTCCCGCCAGCCCTTGTACGACCTGCGCGTGGATAAAAAACTTATAAAAATCAATAGCTTATCCATGGGCAACCCGCATGCCGTGCAGCTGGTGCCGGATGTCGACACTGCGCCCGTGGCGAGCGAAGGCCCGCTGATCGAAGCGCATCCGGATTTTCCGCAACGCGTGAACGCCGGCTACATGCAGGTGCTGGATCGCAGCCACATCCGCCTGCGCGTGTACGAGCGCGGCGCCGGCGAGACACTGGCCTGCGGCACCGGCGCCTGTGCCGCCGTGGTGGCCGGCATCAGCCGCGGCCTGCTCGATGCACGCGTCACGGTTTCGACGCGCGGCGGCGACCTCGTTATAGTATGGGCAGGCGAGGGGCAGCCGGTGCTGATGACCGGTCCAGCAGTGACCGTGTTTGACGGCGCCATTGAATTGTCCGAATGAGTGACCCGAACCAGCACCGCAGTGAAGCTGCTGCAGTCAATACAGGCAAGGAAGATGATTGATGAAACCCGATGACGTCGCGGCGTACCTGAAGGAACACCCGGAATTTTTCGAGAGTTATGCCGAGGTGGTGGCCGACGTGATGATCCCGCACCCCCACGGCGGCCGCGCAATCTCGATCAGCGAACGCCAGATACTGACACTGCGCGAGCGCGGCAAGCAGCTCGAAACCAAGCTCGGCGAGATGATCCAGTTCGGCGAGGAAAACGATGTCATCGGCGAAAAAGTGCACCGCTTGGGGCTGGCGCTGATCAATGCGCGCGATGTGCCGGCGCTGGCGCATGCCGTTGATTTCAACCTGCGCGAGGATTTCGCGGTGCCGCATGTGGCGCTGCGGCTGTGGCATGCCAACGCCCCTGCGGGTGAATCGGTCTCCGAGGCCAGCCGCACGTTTGCCGCAGGACTGCTGCATCCGCATTGCGGCCCGCTGGCGATGGCCGATACCGCGGCGTTTTTCGGCGAGTCCGCGCCCTTGCTGAAATCCTGGGCCTATGTCGCGCTGCGCGGCAAGGACACCTTCGGCCTGCTGGCGCTGGCCAGCGAGGATGCGCAGCGTTTCTATCCCGAGATGGGCACGCTGTACCTGACGCGCATCGGCGAAATCATCGCCGCCTGCCTGCTGCGCCACCTGGAACCGGTGTGACCGCGCGCGGGCGCAATACTGCCTCCGCGAAACCGCCGGCGCCTGCAGCCGGTCCCGCCCGGCCGCTGCTGCAGGCTTACCTCGATCACCTGACGCATGAACGCCGGCTGGCGGCGCATACCGGCAAAAACTACCGGCGCGACATCGAGGCATTGCTCGAATTCGCCGGCGAAAGAACACCGGACAAGCTGAGCGCCCACGACATCCGGCGCTGCGTGGCCCTGCTGCACGGCAGGGGTCTCGACGGCCGCAGCCTCGCGCGCATGCTGTCGGCGTGGCGCGGCTTTTACAACTATCTGGCGCGCGACCACGGCTGCAAAATCAACCCCTGCCTCGGCATCCGCGCGCCGAAAAGCGCCAAGCGTCTGCCGCAGGCCCTGTCGCCGGATGAGGCCAGGCAGCTGGTCGAACTGGATGCCGATGATGCACTGGCCGTGCGGGACAGGGCGATGCTCGAACTGTTCTACTCCTCGGGCCTGCGTTTGTCCGAACTCACCGGGCTGGCGCCGGAGGACGTCAATTTTTCCGATGCCACCGTGCGCGTGACCGGCAAGGGCGGCAAGACGCGCATCGTGCCGGTGGGCAGCCATGCGGTGAAGGCCTTGCAGAAATGGCTGGCCCAGCGCGCGGCGATCGCGGGGCTCGACGCGCAGGCGCTGTTCGTCAATCCGAAAGGCCGGCGCCTGGGACCGCGCACGGTGCAGCTCTGCGTGCGGCGGCGCGCGCAGCAGCAGGGCATTGCATCCAGCGTACACCCGCACATGCTGCGCCATTCCTTTGCCTCGCATGTGCTGCAGTCGAGCAGCGACCTGCGTGCGGTGCAGGAAATGCTGGGTCATGCCAGCATTTCGACGACACAGGTGTATACGCAACTCGACTTCCAGCACCTCGCGAAAATCTACGATTCCGCTCATCCGCGGGCGAAGAAAAAAAGCTGAACCCCGTTTACCGCCAAGGCGCCAAGAACGCCAAGGAAAACCTTTACAAAGACAAGTATTTCAAGGGCGTGGCTTATTCAGCCTATTCAACTTCAACCGCTTTTAATGAAAATTGACGATTTTGCTTTTCTTGGCGTTCTTGGCGTCTTGGCGGTAAAAATTTTTATAAATGCATAAACTCATACTCAAGCCCGGCCGCGAGAAATCGCTGAAGCGCCGGCATCCGTGGATTTTCTCCGGCGGCATCGCCCGCGTCGAAGGCAATCCGCAGCCGGGGGACAGCGTGATCGTGTGTTCGGCTGACGGTGCGGCGCTGGCGGTGGCCGCGTACAGCCCGCAATCACAGATCCGCGCGCGGGTCTGGGACTGGACCGTACATGACATCGACGCAGCGTTCATCGCACAACGCATCACGCGCGCCGCCGACAGCCGCAGCGACCTGCCGGCAAGCGTGACCGACGGTGTGCGGCTGGTGCACGGTGAATCCGACGGGCTGCCCGGCATCGTCGCCGACCGTTACGGCGATACCGTGGTGCTGCAGTTGCTCAGCACCGGCGCCGAACGCTGGCGCGATGCGTTGGCCGACGCGCTGGCTGCATTGCCCGGTGTGGCGCGGGTGATTGAACGCTCCGATGCCGATGTGCGCGCGCTGGAAGGGCTGGAATCGCGCAGCGGCCGGTTGCGGGGCATGGCGGCGAGCGGACCGCTGATCGTCAGTGAACATGGTTTGAAGTTCAGCGTCGACGCCGAACAGGGCCACAAAACCGGTTTTTACCTCGACCAGCGCGATAACCGGCTGGCCTTGCGCAATCTGGCCCGCGGCAAAACGGTGCTCGACTGCTTCTGTTACAGCGGGGGCTTCGCGCTGAATGCAATGGCCGGCGGTGCCACGGCCGTGATGGCCGTCGACAGTTCAGGTCCGGCGTTGCAGGCAGCGCAGGCCAACGCCACGTTGAACCGCCTCGACGGCATCGAATGGCTGGAAGCCGACGTGTTCAAAACGCTGCGCGCCTTCCGCGACGCCGGAAGGACCTTCGACCTGATCGTACTCGACCCGCCGAAACTGGCGCCCACTGCGGCGCACGCTGAAAAAGCCGCGCGCGCCTACAAGGACATCAACCTGCTCGGCTTCAAGCTGCTGAATCCCGGCGGCCGGCTGATGACTTATTCCTGTTCCGGAGGCATCAGCCCCGACCTGTTCCAGAAAATCGTCGCCGGTGCGGCGCTGGATGCCGGGGTCGATGCGCGCATCGAGCGCTGGCTGCATGGCGCGGAGGATCATCCGGTGGCGCTGAATTTTCCGGAGGGGGAGTATCTGAAGGGTTTGTTGCTGCGGGTGGGTCTTTAATTGTTAGATGAGGTAAGCGGTCCTCATTAATTTTTGCGCCTGCTTTAGTTTGCCTGGCTTGGGATGGCAGTTACCCGGGAAGCCATTTCAATTGACGTCCACCAATTAAGTGAAAGTGTAAGTGATAAACACTTTGGCCGCCCTGAGGATGCGTGTTAATTACAAGGCGAAAACCGTCACGGGAAACGCCTTCTTGCTCCGCGGCACGCCTTGCCAGTGCTAGCATTTCTCCAAGGAGGCTTTCGGAGGCTTGGAATAAGGTGGGAACGCGTTTTTTTGGGATGATCAAGAGGTGTACAGGCGCTTGCGGGTACTTATCTCTTATAACGAAAGCGTTCTCGGATTCAGCAATCCACTGTTCTCGCCCGACTTTTTCAAATGGGCTTGGTTTTGCATAAAGTGCGGCAATGTCATCGTCAGAAAGTTGCGCTGCCATAATCGTTGTTGACATCAAGCCGAGGACAACAGTAGTAAAAATTGTTCGCATAATTATTGCTCTCAATTTTAATATCGGGATCGTTTTTTAATTTAGAAGCCGCTCGGCATCTCTGTTGATACTGTATTTCTGTCGGTCAGAGACCGTAGCCCGTAAGGAGCGTAGCGAATTACGGGGAACATGAGCCCCGTATTTCACTTCGTTTCATACGGGCTACGCATGATCATGGTTCATCGCTTCGCATCGATTTTCCCGGCACGTTATCAATCCCGCCCTCATGCCAGGGGTGACATTTCCCCAGCCGCCGTACCGTCAGCCAGGTTCCCTTCAACGCCCCATGCACTTCGATGGCCTCACGCGCATAGGCCGAGCAGGTCGGATAAAAGCGGCACTGCGTGCCGAAGAACGGCGACAGCAGGAAGCGGTAGGCGTCGATTAGCGCGATCAGCAGGGTTTTCATGGGTGAATTCAGTATAGCGCGGCCTGTATCAAACCCGGATTGCGCGACGACGTCGGCTCTGTTTTAATCACCCGCTGTGTATGCCCTTGCTGACATGACCCGATTGCTGCGTTCCGCCCTGCGCGCGAAATGGCTGCGCGGCGCGCTGATTGCGCTGCTGCTGGCTGCCCAGCATGGCGCGCTGACGCATGCCC
>CAZSIR010000133.1:0-8222 GCA_964606765.1 uncultured Bordetella sp.
TCCAGCCATTTGCCGGCGGGCGTGCCCGGCTTGATCTTGGTCGACGGGCTGATGTGGTCGGTGGTGATGGAGTCGCCGAGGATCGCCAGCGCGCGCGCGCCCTTGATGTCGTCGATTTTGTCCAGGCTGCGGGTGACGCCTTCGAAAAACGGCGGTTCCTTGATGAAGGTGGACTTGGCGTCCCATTCATAGACCGCACCCTTGATCGTGGGGATGGCTTCCCACAGCTTCTTGTTGCCGGACATGTCGCCGTACTCGCGGCGGAAGTTGTCCGCGTTGGAGGCGAACTTGAGCAGCGCGGCGACTTCGGCGTCGGTGGGCCACAGGTCTTTCAGGTAGACCGGCTTGCCGTCGCGGTCCTTGCCCAGCGGATCCTTGGTCAGATCGGTGCGTACGGTGCCGGCCAGCGCATAGGCCACCACCAGCGCGGGGCTGGCGAGGTAATTGGCGCGCAGGTTGGCGTGGACGCGGGCTTCGAAATTGCGGTTGCCGGACAGCACGGCGCAGGTCACCAGGTCTTTCGACACCACGGCTTCCTCGATCTTGGCGTCCAGCGGACCGGCGGCGCCCATGCAGGTGGTGCAGCCGTAGGCGACAACGCCGAAGCCGAGTTTTTCCAGCGAGGGCAGCAGGCCGGCATCGCGCAGATAGGCGGTGACGACCTTGGAGCCGGGGGCGAGAGAGGTTTTGATGCGCGGATGCGGCATCAGTCCCTTGTCCACTGCGCGTTTCGCCAGCAGTCCGGCGGCAATCAGCAGCGCCGGGTTGGAAGTGTTGGTGCAGGAGGTGATGGAGGCGATCAGCACATCGCCGTGGCCGACGTCAAAATCGTGGCCGGTCGGTTCGCGGCGGTTGAGATCGGCGGCGGGACGCGCGTAACCGTTCTTGTCGGCAGGCGCGGAGAACAGCATGTCGAAATTGCGGCCGAGCTCGGGCAGGCTGACGCGGTCCTGCGGGCGTTTCGGGCCGGACAGGCTGGGCACGATGCTGTCCAGATCGAGCTCGATGACCTGGGTGTAGTCGATCTCGCCTTTTTTCGGCATGCCGAACATGCCCTGCGCCTTGAAATAGGCTTCGATGGCAGCGACCTGTTCCGGATCGCGGCCGGTGGTGCGGAAGTAATCGACGGTTTTTTCATCGACCGGGAAATAACCCATGGTCGCGCCGTATTCCGGCGCCATGTTGGCCACCGTGCAGCGGTCTGCCGCGGTCAGCGCCGCAGCGCCGGGGCCGAAGTATTCGACAAATTTTCCGACGACCTTGGTCTTGCGCATCAGCTCGGTGACGGTCAGCGCGAGATCGGTGGCGGTGACGCCTTCGCGCAGCTTGCCGGTCATATGGCAACCGACGACGTCGGGCGTCAGGAAGGCATTGGGCTGGCCCAGCATGCCGGCTTCGGCTTCAATGCCGCCCACGCCCCAGGCCACGACGCCGATGCCGTTGACCATCGTGGTGTGCGAATCGGTGCCGAATACGGTGTCCGGAAACCACACGCCGTCTTTTTCCCAGACGCCGCGTGACAGGTACTCCATGTTGATCTGGTGGATGATGCCGTTGCCGGGCGGCACCACGCGCACGGTCTTGAATGCACCCTGCGCCCATTTGACGAAGCTGTAACGCTCGGCATTGCGCTTGAATTCGATTTCCTGGTTGCGCTGCACGGCGTCCGGCGTGTTGTAGACGTCGATTTCCACCGAGTGGTCAACCACCACGTCGACCGGCACCAGCGGTTCGATGTTGCCGGGCGGCATGCCCAGGCGTTCCGCGGCGGCGCGCATCGCGGAGAGGTCGTTCAGCGTGCCGAAGCCGATCAGATCCTGCAGCACGATGCGCACGACGATGAACGGAATTTCGGAAGTGCGCTTGCCCTGGGCCTCCCAGGTGGCGAGGGCCTTCACGTGCTCTTCGGTCACGCGTTTGCCGTCGCAGTGGCGCACCAGTGCTTCCAGCACGACGCGGATTGAGCGCGGCAGGCGGGAAATCTTGCCGAGGCCTGCCGCTTCGAGGGCGGCCAGGCTGTGGTATTTGCCGGTTTTTCCGGGGGAAGGGGTGAATTCCTTCAGGGTTTTAAAGGTATCGGTAGCCATTGGGGTTTGCCTTTGTTCGGTTTGTGGCGACCGCCGGCGCGTTTGAGCGCACCGGCGGAGGCGATATCAAGCGGCCATCAGTTCGCGCAATACGTACGGCAGGATGCCGCCGTGTTTCAGGTATTCGACCTCGATCGGCGAATCCACGCGCAGCGTGACGGCGACGTTCTGCGTGCTGCCGTCCTTGCGGTGGATCACCAGCGTCACATCCTGCATCGGCTTGACGTTGCCGCCGGCCACGCCCAGCAGGTCAAAGGTTTCGCTGCCGTCGATCTTCAGCGACTGCACGCTGTCATCGCCCTTGAACTGGCAGGGCAGCACGCCCATGCCGATCAGGTTGGAGCGGTGGATGCGCTCGTAGCCGCGCGCGACCACGACCTTGATGCCGAGCATCTGGGTGCCCTTGGCCGCCCAGTCGCGCGATGAGCCGGTGCCGTAGGCTTCGCCGCCGAACACGAACAGCGGCACGCCGTCCTTCTGGTAGCGCATCGAGGCATCAAAAATCTGCATCTTGTCGCCGGAAGGCTGGTGGAAGGTGACGCCGCCCTCGCTGCCCGGCACCATCAGGTTCTTGATGCGCGGATTGGCAAAAGCGCCGCGCACCATCACTTCGTGGTTGGTGCGGCGCGAACCGAAGCTGGAGAGGTCGGTGCTGCCCGCAGCCACCAGCCAGTCGCCGGCCAGCGTACCTTTGCGGATCGGCGCCACCGGGCTGATGTGGTCGGTGGTCAGCTTGTTGCCGAAAATGCCCAGTGCACGGCCGCCTTTGACATCGCTGACTTTCGGCAGCTCTTTTTTGAAGCCCTCGAACAGCGGGGGTTCGAGCATGTAAGTGGATTTGGTGTCCCACTGGAACAGCGCGCCCCTGGCTTCGGGAATGGCGTCCCACAGGTCTTTCGCGCCGGAAAGGTCGCCGTATTCGCGCTTGAAGTTCTTGCTGTCGGTGGCGAATTTCATCACAGCGTCGACTTCGGCGGGCGAAGGCCAGAGGTCTTTCAGGAACACCGGCTTGCCGTTCTTGTCGTTGCCGATCGGGTCGGTGTCGACGTTCTTCAGCACCGTGCCCGCGAGCGCAAAGGCGACCACCAGCGGCGGGCTCATCAGGAAATTGGCTTTCAGGTTCTGGTGAATGCGCGCCTCGAAATTGCGGTTGCCGGAGAGGGCGGCCGCGGCGATCACGTCGTTTTTGACGATGGCCTCCTCAAGATCCTTGTCCAGCGGGCCGGCCAGGCCCATGCAGGTGGTGCAGCCATAAGCGACGACATAGAAACCGAGCTGCTCGAGGTAGGGCAGGAGTCCGGATTCTTTCAGGTACGCGGTGACGACCTTGGAGCCGGGCGCGAGCGAAGTCTTCACGCGCGGATGCGGTTTCATGCCTTTTTCCACGGCTTTCTTGGCCAGCAGGCCGGCGGCGAGCAGCACCCAGGGATTCGAGGTGTTGGTGCAGGAGGTGATCGCTGCAATGCCGATGTCGCCGTGCCCGACGTCACCGATGGCCTTGTTGGCAACCGGAACGCGCTTGCCGAGTTCGGCGGCGGGTTTGTTGTAGCCGCTCTCGGCCACCGGCTTGGAGAACAGTTCGGTGAAACGCGCGCCGATGCCTTCGAGGTTGATGCGTTCCTCGGGCTGCTTCGGACCGGAGACGCTGGGGCGCACGGTCGAGAGGTCGAGTTCGACGACTTGCGTGTAATCGATGTCGCCTTTTTTCGGGATGCCGTACATGCCCTGTGCCTTGAGGTAGGACTCAATGGCGTCGCAATGCTCTTCGCGGCCGGTCATGCGGTAGTACTCGAGCGTCTTGTCGTCGATCGCGAAAAAGCCGCAGGTCGCGCCGTAGTCAGGCGACATGTTGGCGACGGTCGCGCGGTCGGTGGGGGTGAGGGATGCCGCGCCTTCGCCGAAGTATTCGACGAACTTGTTGACGACGTTGGTCTTGCGCAGCAGCTCGGTGACGGTGAGCACGAGGTCGGTCGCGGTGACGCCGGGATTCAGCTTGCCGGTCATGTGTACGCCGACGACATCGGGCTCGAGGAAGTAGTACGGCTGGCCGAGCATGCCGGCCTCGGCCTCAATGCCGCCCACGCCCCAGGCCAGCACGCCGATGGCGTTGACCATCGTGGTGTGCGAATCGGTGCCGACGGTGGAGTCGGGGTAGTAGACGCCGTTCTTTTCCCAGACGCCGCGCGAAAGGTATTCGAGGTTGACCTGGTGGCAGATGCCGTTGCCCGGCGGCACCACGCGGATGCCGGAGAAGGCCTGCTTGGCCCACTTGAGGAAGGTGTAGCGTTCGCCGTTGCGCTCGAACTCGATCTCCATGTTCCTGCGCAATGCGTCTTTCGAGTTATGCACGTCGACCACCACCGAGTGGTCGACCACGAGATCGACCGGCACCAGGGGTTCGATCTTGGTGGGCTCGAATTTCTGCCGCTTCGCTTCGGCGCGCATCGCGGCGAAATCGTTCAACGCGGGGAAACCCGCCATGTCCTGCAGCATGATGCGGGCGAGAACGAAAGGCACTTCCTCGGTGCGCGGGGCATTGGGCTTCCAGCCCGCCAGCGCCTTGACGGCATCCTCGGTGATGCGTTTGCCGTCGCAGTTGCGCAGTACGGACTCAAGCACCACGCGCAGGCTGACCGGCAGGCGCGAGGTCTTGCCGAGACCGGCTTCCTCAAGCGCGGCGAGTGAATAGTATTTTCCGGTTTTGCCGGACTTGAGTTTGAATTCCCGTAACGAGTTGAACGCATTGTTGGCCACGCGGATGCTCCTTGAAAGTGGGTGCCTGTAGAGGTGCCGAAAAGGGGGCGCCGAAAAGCCCTAAATTATAGAGCCTTGCCGGGCAGGAATAAATCAGTATGGCGCGCGGCGGCAGCGTTCGCCATGCGGAATCAGCCGCTTTTTTTCAGATACAGCTGCCGGTGCTCGGCAAAAGTGCGGGCCTTGTAGGCGCCGCTGGCCACAAACTCCGCCAGCAGCTTGAATTCCTCAATATCGCGCACGGCGCCGGTAATCCGCACCACCTCGGTGCCGTTGAGGTCATGAAAGGCAAAAGTCGGCGTTGCACGCACTTTGGCCGCGGCAGCAAAGGCTTTTTCGCGGATTTCACGCCCCCCGAAGTCCTTCAGCGGCACCGCGCCGTGGATGTCTACGGTGAAGCTGACAAAGTGTTTGCGGTAGAGCGCCTGCACATCGACGCGGTTCAGCACATGCTGTTTCATGTAGAGGCAGGCGGGGCATCCTTCCTGTTCGTACATCAGCAGCACGGCTTTTTTGCCCTCAGCCCGGGCCTCGGCCAGTTCCGCCTGGAGATCCCCGGTATTGGCCTCGAAGAAATGCGTCATCGCATTGCGCGTCTCGGCTGCAACCGAGGGCCATGCGATGGCCAGCGCCAGTACCGGCACCAGGCGCCGTAAAGCCTTACAGAAATTATTCAATAAAATCAAATACTTAATAAACTTCTCAGATGACGAACATGTCGACGAATGCATGCACCGGGGTTGCCTCCAGTTTTTTCTGGTCGCGGCACAGCGCTTCGATGGCGGCGCGCTGTTTTTCCGGGAAGCGGCGCGCGAGATTGGTGCGGAACTTGGCTTCCAGCAGCGGTACGCCTTCCTTGCGCCGGCGGCGGTGGCCGACGGGGTATTCAACCGTGACCTTGGCGGTTTTACTGCCGTCCTTGAAAAACACCTGGATGGCGTTGGCG
The DNA here is from genome assembly GCA_964606765.1 of uncultured Bordetella sp. GTDB lineage: Bacteria > Pseudomonadota > Gammaproteobacteria > Burkholderiales > SG8-41. Next base: position 5,788 of record CAZSIR010000133.1, read on the forward strand.
ATCGAGCGTTTCTGCGGATCGAGGTAGTCCTTGCTCCACGGTTTGTGTTCGACGCATTCCATCTTGTCGCGCAGCGCGTCGACGCGCGGGTCATGGGCGACCTCGTCCTCGTAATCCGTTGCCGTCAGATTGCCCTTGATCAGGCCGATCGCCGACATGTACTGGATGCAGTGGTCGCGGTCGGCCGGATTGTTCAGCGGACCCTTCTTGTCGATGATGCGGATCGCCGATTCGTGGGTGGTGATGACGATTTTCTTGATGTCCTTGAGGCGATCCTTCACCTGCGGGTGCAGTTGCACTGCGCATTCCACCGCGGTCTGGGCGTGGAATTCCGCCGGGAAGGAAATCTTGAACAGCACGTTTTCCATCACGTACGAGCCGTAGCTGCGGGTGAATTTGAAGGTTTTGCCCTTGAACAGCACGTCGTAGAAACCCCAGCCCTTGGCCGACAGGCCGGAGGGATAACCCATTTCACCTTTGGCCGCCATCAGTGCCAGGCGCACCGCGCGGCTGGTGGCGTCACCGGCGGCCCAGGATTTGCGTGAACCGGTGTTCGGCGCGTGGCGGTAGGTGCGCAGCGACTGGCCGTCGATCCATGCATTGGATACCGCGTTGATGGTTTCGTCGCGGCTCAGGCCCATCAAGCTCGACACCACGGCCGTGGAGGCAACCTTGACCAGCAGCACATGGTCAAGGCCGACGCGGTTGAAACTGTTTTCCAGCGCAATCACGCCCTGGATTTCGTGGGCCTTGATCATGCCGGTCAGCACATCGCGCATGGTCAGCGGCTTGTTGCCGGCCGCCACCGCCTGGCGCGACAGGTAATCGGCCATGGCGAGGATGCCGCCGAGGTTGTCGGAAGGATGGCCCCATTCCGCGGCGAGCCAGGTGTCGTTGAAGTCGAGCCAGCGGATCATGCAGCCGATGTTGAACGCGGCCATCACCGGATCGAGCTGGAACGAGGTGCCCGGCACTTTCGCGCCGTTGGCCAAGGTCGCGCCCGGCACCACCGGTCCCATCAGTTTGGTGCAGGCGGGGTAAGACAGGGCTTCGAAGCCGCAACCCAGGGTGTCCATCAGGCACAGTCGGGCGGTGTTGTAAGCCTCTGCACTGTCGATCTTCGCCTGGCCGGCGTAATCGGCGATGTCAGTGATGACCTTGTCGGGTTTGGGGCGGACGTTGGAGATGTGGGAAGACATGGCGGGTTTCTCAGTCGGCGAATGATGGGTGTTGATGTGATGGTTTTTACTTCGGGGCCACGGCAAGCTGGGACTCCATTACACCGGCTTGCCCGGTTTTTTCGTCGACCAGGTGCAATTCGGCGCGACCACGCATCAGCCCCATTTTGATTTCCTGCCAGACGTAATGGTTTTTCCCTGCGACCGCAGTAATGTCGAGCGTGAAATTATTCTCGGCGCCGGAAGTCAGTCGATATTTGCCGGGTGCAAGTTCGGCATACAGATAGGTTTTGGGCCCGGTCTGGCCCAGGACCTGGTCATCAAGCATGACCAGCATGGTCAGCGCGGCACCAAAAATTTCATTACGGTAAACGTAAAGCCCGGCCTTGTCTTTGGGCGGGTTAAACGATTTCAGTTTTGCATCCATTTCCGGATCGCCCATTTGCACCGTGGCGCAACCCGTCATTAACAAAAGGCAAAGTGCGGCAAGGATTTTTTTCATGATTTCCCCCGTGTTGAAATGAAAACGACCGGCCTTTTTGATGGTTTGCCGGGTTGATGCCTGCTATTTCTTTTTTGAGCTGCCGCGCTGCGCCAGCGGAACGAACTTGCGGTTTTCCGGGCCGGTGTAGACGGCGGTCGGACGGATGATCTTGTTGTCGATGCGCTGTTCTATGACGTGGGCCGACCAGCCGCTGGTGCGCGAGATGATGAACAGCGGCGTGAACATCGGCGTCGGCACCCCCATGCGGTGGTAGGACACCGCCGAGTACCAGTCGAGGTTCGCGAACATCTTTTTCTCGCGCATCATCACGGCCTCGATGCGCTCGGCGACCTCGAACATTTTCAGGTCCCCGGCTTCCTTCGACAGTTTGCGCGCCACTTCCTTGATGATCTTGTTGCGCGGGTCGGCGATGGTGTAGACCGGGTGGCCGAAACCGATCACCACTTCCTTGTTGGCAATGCGGGTGACGATGTCGCTTTCCGCGGCATCCGCGGTGTCGTAGCGGTTCATCACCTCGAAGCCCACTTCGTTGGCGCCGCCGTGCTTGGGGCCGCGCAGCGCGCCGATGCCGCCGGTGATCGCGGAGTAAATATCCGAGCCGGTGCCGGCGATGACGCGGCAGGTGAAGGTGGAGGCGTTGTATTCGTGTTCGGCGTAGAGGTTCAGCGAGGTGTGCATCGCACGCACCCAGGACTCGGAGGCAGGCTTGCCGTGCAGCAGGTGCAGGAAGTGGCCGCCGATGGAGTCGTCGT
>CAZSIR010000134.1:0-8164 GCA_964606765.1 uncultured Bordetella sp.
GTCGAGGGCAATGTGCGCCAAGTCAGTGCGGATGCCAGCGAAAACCAGAGCAGCGGTGCCGCCTCGGTGGAGATCAGCAGGAACAAGTCGGCTTTGCCGCTGACTTACAAAACCATCGTTGAAATCAGTGCGCAGGAACTGGTGGCCCAGGGTGTACGGTATTCACTGGTTCCCGGGATGCAGGTGGCAGCTGAAATCCATCTGGGGACGAGGACGGTCCTTGAATATTTGTTCTCCCCAGTCAGCAAGGCTTTTCATGAGGCCGGTCGGGAGCGCTGACTATCATCGAGCTTGATATGCTGTAAATTCCCGTCTGAGCTGTCGGGAGATGGGCGCCTGCTTCCCGCAAAGGGAGCTGCCCATGTTGATTTTAAATCCGGATTGAGAGCAAAAACCAGATGAAAGTATTGGTGATCCACGGCGCCGGCATGAACATGCGCGGCAAGGTGCAGCAGGAGATTTTCGGCAAGATGCTGTTGCCTGAGTATGAGACTCATATCCGCGAATACGCGAAGGCGCTGGATATCGAGGTTTCATTTTTTCACTCAAATGTCGAGGGCGAGGTTGTCAATGCGCTGTATGCGGCTTTTGACAGTGACATCGATGGCTGCGTGATGAATCCGGCCGGTTATACGATGGTGACGGGGCCGTTGCGCGCGGCCGTGGCGCAGATGAAGTTCCCGGTGGTCGAGGTGCATCTGAGCAATCCGACGGCGCGCGGCACGGTGTCAGTGTTCCAGCCGGTGTGCAAGGCGTCGGTTTATGGTTTCGGCATCGAGAGTTACCGCCACGCGCTGACTGGATTGAAGGCGCTGATCAAAAAATAACAGCAGGGCCACACCCGGGAGGGGGCGATGAAGTTCGGCGATTTCGTCAAGCTGAAATCCCTGCAGACGCCTGCGGGTTTTCGCGACAACGTGCAGCGGCTGGGTTTGGATATGCCCTGTGACGAGGTGCTGGAGTCCGGCGCTTCGTCGCCCCTGGGCTCGCCGCTGACGATCGACGGCCTGACCATCGGCAACCGTTTTGCGATCCACCCGATGGAGGGCTGGGATGCGCTGGAGGATGGCCGTCCTTCCGACAATACGCGCCGGCGCTGGAACAATTTCGGCCGCTCCGGCGCCAAGCTGATCTGGGGCGGCGAGGCGGTGGCGGTGCGGCCCGACGGTCGTGCCAATCCCAACCAGCTGATGCTGAACGACCAGACGCAAGGCGAGATTGGCGCCATGCGTGAATCGCTGGTTGCCGCGCATCGCGAAGCGATGGGCAGTGATGAGGGGCTGGTGGTCGGCTTGCAGTTGACGCACTCGGGGCGTTTTTGCAAACCAAATGATCATCACAAGCAGGAGCCGATGATCCTCTACCGGCATCCGATCCTTGACCGCAAATTCAAACTCAAGCCCGATCACCCGGTCATGAGTGATGGCGATATCCGTCAGTTGATTGACCAGTACGTGGCTGTCGCCAAGCGCGCCGCAGCGCTGGGTTTTGATTTTGTCGATCTGAAGGCCTGCCACGGTTACCTGGGCCATGAATTCCTTTCGGCAAAAACCCGCCCCGGTGAATTCGGCGGTTCGCTGGAGAATCGCACGCGTTTCCTGCGCGAGATTGTTGACGGCGTGCGCGCTGAAGCGCCGCGTTTGAAACTGGGGCTGCGCATTTCAGCCGCCGATCTGGTGCCGTTCCGGCCTGATCCGGCCCTGTCCGGTCCGGAAGGGCTGGGGCCAGGCACGCCGGAGGAATTTGCGCTGCCGTACCGTTATGGCTTCGGTCACGATGAAAACAATCCGCTGCAAATCGACCTCTCGGAAACCAAGGCGGTGATCGCGATGGCGCGCGACATGGGCATCCGTCTGGTCAATGTCACGCTGGCCAGTCCGTACTACAACCCGCACCTGACACGCCCCGCGCTGTATCCGCCCTCCGACGGCTACCATCCCCCGGAAGATCCGCTGATCGGCGTGATGCGCCACCTGAATGTCGTGCGCGAGCTGAAGCAGTCTTTCCCGGACGTCGCGCTGGTCGGCAGCGGCTACACCTATCTGCAGGAATTTTTGCCGCATGTTGCACAGGCGGCGGTGCGCGTGGGCTGGACGGATTTTGTCGGCCTGGGGCGCATGGTGCTGGCCTATCCCGAACTGCCGGCGGATGTGTTGTCAGGTCGCGGCATGCAGCGCAAACGCCTGTGCCGCACTTTCAGCGACTGTACCACCGCGCCTCGCCACGGCCTGGTGTCCGGCTGTTATCCGCTGGATGCGCATTACAAGAAGTCGCCGGAGATGGCGAAGGTGACGGCGATCAAGAAGGCTGCGAATATTTCCTGAGCCAGACCGCGCTACTCAATGCCGTAATTGCGGCGCACCCGGAGGAAGTCCCCTGGGGGGGGGAATCCAGTGTTGTGCCGGATTGGTCTGGTTATAAAGGTTGACAAGCGTAATTACTGTAGCTACAGTAATACATGCGTATCGAGTTCGATTCAGCCAAAGACGCAACAAACCGTGCGAAGCATGGCGTGTCCCTGGCGCTGGCAGGCGAACTTGATTGGGAAGCTGCGCTGGTCTGGATTGATGACCGCATTGAATACGGTGAGTTGCGAGTGATTGCACTTGCTCCGAAGGTCTCGATCCTTTACTACGTGGCCTTTGTTGATCGTGGTGAGGTGCGTAGGGTCATCAGTCTGCGTCGGGCCAATCGTCGTGAGGTGAAGTACTATGTCGAAAACATCTAAGCGTTCTCCAGTTGTGATGCCCGGCCTCCGGGAAGACAAGGCTATCAATGCTGCAGCCAAGGCTGACCCTGATGCACAGCCGCTGACACCGAAACAACTGAAGTCGATGATTCCGATGCGGGCACTACGCGGTCGTCCGAAGACGGGAAACGCGAAACAACTTGTTTCGGTACGGTATAGCCGGGAAGTTCTGGAGTACTTCAAGGCGACCGGTGAAGGTTGGCAGTCGCGCATGGACAGCGTCTTGCGTCAGTACGTCACGCGGCACTCCCGCAGAGCGTGAAGCAAGCGTAGTGCGTATTAGCGCAGCGTTTCCCAAGGAGACTCCTTCGGGCGCGCGGCTTATCCACTTCCGGGTCAGTCCACGCCGTGCAGCACCAGTAGCGTACGCATCCGCGCCACCGCCAGTTCCGGCTTCTGCAACAAACCCGCAGCATCCGCCAGCCGGAACAGTTCCACAAAGTGCGGCAGCGACCGCGCATTCTGCTGCCCGCCCACCATGGTGAAATGCGTCTGGTGTCCGTTGAGCCAGGCCATGAACACCACGCCGGTTTTGTAAAAACGCGTCGGTGCGCCGAACATATGTCGCGACAGCGGCACCGTCGGGGCGAGGATGTCGTCGAATTTTTTGCGGTCGTTCTGCGCCAGCGCCAACAGGGCTGCACTGGCGGCCGGGGCGATGGCATCGAAAATGCCGAGCAGTGCATCGCTGTGACGGCGATTCGGTGAATCGCCGATTTCATCGCCGGCGATCAGTTCGGCATAATTGAAATCATCCCCCGTGTACATGCGCACGCCGGCCGGCAGACGCCGACGCACGGCGATTTCAATGTCCTTGTCGAGCAGCGACATCTTGATGCCGTCGACTTTCCTTGCATTCGCGGCCATCACGCCGAGCGCGGTATCGACGGCCTGGTTGACGTTGTCGGTTCCCCAGTAACCCTTCAGCGCCGGATCAAACATGTCGCCCAGCCAGTGCAGGATCACCGGCTGTTTCGCCTGGCGCAGGATGCGGTCGTAGACCTGTTCGTAATCGGCGGGGCCGCGCGCGACTTTGGCCAGTGCGCGGCTGGCCATCAGGATCAGCCGGCCGCCGACGGCTTCGATGGCTGCCATCTGTTCTTCGTAGGCGCGGATCACGTCATCAATGGTGTGCGCATCTTCAGGCGCCAGCTGGTCGGTGCCGCAGCCGGAGGCGAGCAGTGCGCCGGGGATGTCTTTTGCCGCGTCTGTCGAGCGGCGGATCAGTTCCAGCGATTGCGGCCAGTCCATGCCCATGCCGCGTTGTGCGGTGTCCATCGCCTCGGCCACGCCGAGGCCCATGCGCCACAGGTACTGGCGATAAGCGATGGTGGCGTCCCAGTCGACGGCGCAATCCAGCGTGGGATTGATCGCGGCCAGCGGATCGGCGACGACATGCCCGGCGGAATAGGCGACACGGGTCAGCTGCGCGGGCGAAGTCGCGGTGACAAATTGCCGCGGGCCTTGCAGCCGGTAGGTTTCCATGCGGCCGTTGCTGGCCGGGAGTCTGATCTGGAGATCTGCGCTGCCGTCCATTGCGGCCTCGTCGTCGGGGAGAGCGGCCATTATAAGGAAATCGAACGGCGCAAAAAGAAACGCCCCGCCGGGGCGCGAACCCCGCGGGGCGTTGCTGCCGGTCCGCGCTTAATGCAGCGGGATGTAGAGGTTCGGCAGCACGACGTGGATGCCTGCCGACGGCCGGTAAACCGGCGCCGGCGCATAGACATGGGCCGGTGCGTAATACCGCGGCGCCGGCTGGTAGTAGTGATACACGTCCCTGCGCACCACATAACGCGGCGGGGCATGGTGCTGGAAGTGTTTGGAATGTTTCCAGTGGTGCTTGTCATGGCCGTGGCCATGACCGCGGTCCGCGAATGCCGGGCCCGCACCCAGCAGTACTGCTGATAACACTGCGCCAGTCAGGAATTTCATGATGTTCTCCTTGGTTCTGGAAAGCGTTGCCGCCTTCCGGGTTGCCCTGTTGATTCCTGTTGTCGTGACTCGTGGCTGCTGGTCACGAAACACAGTCTAGGCGGCAAGCTTCAACAACAATGTGAGCGTTTGTAAGGAGATGTAAACGGCGCGCCCAGCGTTAAATAAATGTTTAAAATCAAATACTTGCTAACTATTCCCCCATTGTCCCAGCGTGTGGATGCGGTCCTCTCCGATCAGATCCTGCAGCACGCGCGGTGTTGCCGCTGCGGTTGAAAACTGCAGCGCCTGCGGCGCCACGGCGGCGATGCCGGCGCGGGTTTCGGCGTCGGTGAGCGCCGCTGCGAGGATCTGCGGATCGGTCCAGACCATTTTTCCGTGCTCGGTGCGCAGATAAATCCTTCCGCTGTCGCGGTCGGCAAAATTCACGGCGGGCAGGCGACTGACACAGGCAGCGAGAAAACGCGTGTTGTTTTCGGGCGCCATCGCGGAGCCGCCGGGATGCACTTCCTGCGCAGTTTTGGCATCGACATTGATATGGCGGTAACGGTCGACGTCGAGCAGGCCTTTGACGGCCAGCACATTCATTTCGCCGTTCCAGCCGAAGGCGACCGTGCGCGGCCGTTCTCCGAGCGCGACGCTGTTGTCGAGGAATTCGTAATGCACTTTCTTGTCTGCGGCCAGCGCCCAGGTGAAAAACACTTCGGGCATGCCGGTGTAGGCCTCAATGTTGTGGGCGAGCAGGTCGTCCACGGCCTTGTAGCGGCCGACTTCGAGGCCGCGCTGCCAGGCGCGCTCGACGGTGGCGTCCGGCGGCGTGATCATGAAAAACAGGTAGACCAGGTTGCCGAAACGCGTCAGCAGGTTGCTGCCGGCGATATCGGACGCGGGCGCGAAGGTATCAAAGCGGAATCGGTCGATCAGCAGGTGCGACATTGCGCCGCGCGCGGCCTTGCGCGACATGGCGCGATCGAGTTTCTGGTCGACAATCTGCAGTTCATGGCCGCTCAGCGCGCCGGCGTACTTGTAGGCCGGACCCAGCGTCGAATAATCGAGCAGGAATTTGCGGAAAATGTCCGGGCTGATCAGTGCGAAGTCATCCCAGCTGATGCCGATGCGCGCCGCCAGCGCGCGCTGCAAGGGACGCAGGGTGCTTTTTCCGGCGGCCGAGGCGCCCTTGGTGTTCATGACGACGGGCTGCGCCTGCGCCGGCAGCAGGCTGAACCCTTCCGTCTGTGCAGCCTGCCGTATCCAGGGCTCGATCTGGCGGCCGATGGCCTCGCTGCCGTAGTCATTGGCGGCGAGATCGGTCGCCACGGCCGCGATCAGCGAGCGGTCGCCCCAGATGCGGCCATGGCGGGCGTGCATGGCCGCCGCGACGCGAGCCAGCGCCAGGCAGGCGGCGCGATGCAATGGGTCGCCGGCCGTCGCCGCTTCGCTTTCCCAGCGGCGGATGGCCAGCAGGTCGCTGGCTTCGGCGTCGACGGGCGCTGCGGCGGCTCCAGCCTGTTCAGAGCGGAAAATTTTCGACCAGAATCCGCTGCGTTGTTGCGCGGCCGCCGCTGCCGGCTCCTTCAGGCCGAATTCGAGCATCGCGATGACGCTGTTGAACAGCGCCGTGCGCAGCGCGTCGTGGGCGGCGCGGATTTCGTCCATGTGCTGCGCGATGTGGCGGCTGAGCAGGGTTTCGGTGATGCGGCGGAAGTTGATGCCGAGGTCTTCGGTTTTCCGGCCGTCATCCACGCTGAAATCGGCGGTCACCTGCGCCAGCAGTTCGTGCACCACCAGCCGCTCGGGCCGGAATGCCACCAGGTCTTCCATGGGCAGGCCGGTCAGGTCGGCCATTTCCCGCGCCTGGCGCAGCGTAGTCAGTACGTTGTCCGGGCGGTAGATGGTGGCCAGCGGCAGCAGGTCCGCAGGAATCTGCGATTGCAGCCCGGGATTCCACGGGCCTTCGGGCTGTGGCGCGGTCGCTTGCAGGGACAGGGGTTCGGACATGACGAGCGCGCCGGATACGGCGTTTCAGTTTACGCCGGAACGCAGCAGGCCGTTGCGGAGCCCCGTGTCGCGCAAGGCTGCACACTGCATGGCGTTGAGCCGGGTGTTTTGCGGCGAAGTTTCTTCCGCCATCAGGTTGCCGGGGCTGCTGTCATGGGCGCCGCTGTCCATCAGCACATGCACCAGTTCATGGGCGATGACCAGTCCGAGGTCGCGTGTGCCGGGCGCGATCCAGATGCTGTCGGTGAGTTCGGGGCGGCTGCGGCTGTTGCCGCGACCGATGGCTTCGGCATCAAACGCCGGCACCTGGCGCGTACCCGCAGTGAAATAAAGCGTCGGCCGGGACAGGGCCAGCGCCTGCGCCAGTTCGCGCGAACGCGGTGTATCGAAGTGGCGGTGCGATTCCGCCACGTCGATGCGCAGCAGTTCGGCGCCAGTCAGCCGTACCCGGCATTGCGCCAGGATGTTTGCGGCGATGCGGAGGCCGGCCGTGATGGTGTTCTCGTCCCAGTTGCCGATGTTGGCGATGGTCAGCATCAGCGTGTGCCGGCCATCCGCGATCGCGGCAGGCGGCAGCTGGATGTTGCTGCGGTTTTCGATCTGAACAGCCGGGGCCGCGACAACTGCGTTGCAGCAAACCAGGCCCAGCATCGCCAGGATGGTTCGCGATGTCGTGATTGCTGAAAAAGTAGGCAATCTAACCGGCTCCCGGGCATGGCGCACTTTGCGTAACGCTTTTTTCAGCTTGTTCACAGACATATCCACAGAAATTGTGAATCATTTTTTACAGCATGCACCGGAATGGTGATTTATGCCGTCACAAATAAGGGGTGTTCGATGGCATGGCGTGACAGGCGCCCGGCTGCACTGAAAATTCCCTCGGGGAAAGTGCCTGATAAACATTTAAAATCAATGGCTTATGAGTGGTAAAAAAGAGGTAATAAAAGCCTAGGGCTGTCAATGACTTAGCGAGGTTTTGCCCCTGCGGTTTTTTATCGCGGCAATCAGTGATTGACATTTGCCCGGCGCTTGGAGTGCGCCTGTCACAGGCCTGGCGGCCGGAGATATCAACATGCGGCGATGGGCGGCTGTCAAGCCTTTTGCCGGGATATTGCGGTGTTTTCGGCCGCCGGCCGCGCCGGCCCTAAAAGCCGAACAGGTTGCGCCGGGCGTGCTGGAGGTGGGCGAGGATGGCGGCGCGGGCGGATTCGGCGTCGCGGGCCTTCAGCGCGGTGACGATGGCGCGATGTTCCTGCTGGTATTTGAGGCGCCGCTCCGGCGTGACGACGCGGTCCTTCAATTTGCCCCATTCCGTCTGGTGGCGCACGGCCGTGGCCATGTCGAAGACGCGGGTGACGAAGCGGTTGTGCGTGGCCGCCGCCAGCGCCTGGTGCAGGGCGGCGTCCCAGACTTCGAAATCATCGAGCGTGGCGCCGCGTTCGGCGCGGTCGAGGCAGATCTCCATGCGTTCGAAATCGGCCGGCG
>CAZSIR010000135.1:0-8052 GCA_964606765.1 uncultured Bordetella sp.
TACTTGACGTCGCCGGCGAGCACGTCGGCCTGCTGCTTGCCCTCGAAGGACGAAAACAGGTCGGCGGGCATCTTGCCCAGCGTATTGACCAGCACGTTCAGCCGGCCGCGATGCGCCATGCCGATCACCATTTCCTGCACCCCGGTGCGGCCGGCGTGCTGCAGCAGATGATCAAGCATCGGGATCAGGCCGTCGCCGCCTTCCAGCGAAAACCGGGTCTGGCCGACGTATTTGGCATTGAGGTATTTCTCCAGCGTCTCCGCCGCAGTCAGCCGGTCGAGCAGGTGCTTTTTGTAGGCGGCGTCATAATTCGGCCGGCCGCGCGTCGGCTCCAGGCGCTCCGACATCCAGCGTTTCTGCGGAATGTCGGAGATATACATGTATTCAACGCCGATCGTGCGGCAGTAGGTGTCGCGCAGCGCCTGCAGGATCTCGCGCAACGGCGCCTTCGCCGCGCCGTGCAGGGTTCCGGTATCGAACACCGTATCCATGTCCGCCTCGGTCAGGCCGTAATGCGCCGGATCAAGCTCGGCGATCGGCGCCGTTTCAATGATGCGCTTCAGCGGATCGATGTCGGCGACGCGGTTGCCCTGGAAACGGTAGGCCGAAATCAGCTGCATCACGGCAAACTGCTTTTGCAGGTTTTGCGCGGCGGCGCCCCCGCCGCCGGTCGCGCGGCGGTTGCGCGCGAGGTCGATGAAGCGCTGCTGCACTTCGGAATGGTCAACGTCGGCCGGACCGTCATCCAGCCGCTGCAACTCGTCAAAATAGCCGCGCCAGCGCGGCTCCACCGACTGCGGATCTTTCAGGTACTGCTCGTAAAGGCCCTCGACAAACGGCGCGTTGGCGCCGAACAGCAGCGAGGTACCGCGGGATTCCTTCATCATGTCTGCACCTGAAAAGTTGCAGCCGGCAAAGCCGCCCAGGGGGACGGCATCCGCCGGCTATTTGCGTTTGGAAACCGGCACGAACTCGCGCGACTTGGCGCCGGTGAACAGCTGCCGCGGGCGGCCGATTTTCTGCTCCGGATCCGAAATCAGTTCCTTCCACTGCGCGATCCAGCCCACGGTGCGCGCCAGCGCAAAAATCGCCGTGTACATGCTCACCGGGATGCCCAGCGCCTTGTAGACGATGCCCGAATAGAAATCGACGTTCGGATAAAGCTTGCGCTTGATGAAGTAATCGTCTTCCAGCGCGATCTTCTCCAGCGCCATCGCCAGCTTGATCAGCTTGTTGTCTTTCATGTCGAGCTCTTCCAGCACCTCGTGGCAGGTGCGCTGGATGATCTTGGCGCGCGGATCGTAGTTCTTGTACACGCGGTGGCCGAAACCCATCAGCATGGCATGGCCGTCCTTTTCCTTCACCCGCTTGATGAACGCCGGGATGTTTTTCACATCGCCGATTTCATCGAGCATTTTCAGCACCGCTTCGTTGGCGCCGCCATGCGCCGGGCCCCAGAGGCTGGCGATGCCGGCGGAAATGCAGGCAAAGGGATTGGCGCCGGTCGAGCCGGCCAGGCGCACCGTCGAGGTCGATGCATTCTGCTCATGGTCGGCATGCAGGATCAGGATGCGGTCCATCGCCCGCGAAACCACCGGATTCACCTTGTATTCCTCGCAGGGGTTGCCGAACATCATGTAGAGGAAGTTCTCGGTGTACGACAGCGAATTCTTCGGATACATGAAGGGCTGGCCGGAGTTGTACTTGTAGGCCATCGCAGTGATCGTCGGCAGCTTGGCGATCAGGCGGAATGCGGAAATATCGCGGCTGACTTCATCATGAATGTTGATCGAGTCATGGTAGAACGCGGACAGCGCGCCGACCACGCCGCACAGCACCGCCATCGGGTGCGCATCGCGGCGGAATCCGCGGAAAAAATAATTCATCTGGTCGTGCACCATGGTGTGCCTGGTGACGATGTCGTCAAACTCGACCTTCTGGTTCTTGTTCGGCAGCTCGCCATTGAGGATCAGGTAGGCGACCTCAAGGAAATCGCATTTCTCCGCGAGCTGCTCGATCGGATAACCGCGGTACAGCAGCACACCCTCGTCACCGTCGATGTAGGTGATGCTCGAGCGGCAACTTGCCGTCGACATGAACCCCGGGTCATAGGTGAATTTACCGGTCTTGGCATAAAGGCTGCGGACATCGATCACGTCAGGACCAATCGTTCCGCCGAAAATCGGGAAATCCACCGGGGGGGTGCCGTCGCTGAACGACAGGGTTGCGAGCTTTTCCTTCATGACAATCTCCGTATGATCAACCTGCTTGTTGCCGATAAAATTATGGATGTTATTTATGGATGTTATATCTGCTACTTTTGTGACCGTTACACCTGTCGCAGACGTTTGATCAGAAAATCATAACGTCCGGGCACCTCCTCCTGCTCCATCACCCAGGCCAGCAGCATGGGGTCCTGCTCTTCCAGCAATTCCGTGAATGTCTGCAGCTGTTCCGGATCAAGTCCGGCCAGATCCCGCTCCACAAACCGGTTCAGCAGCAGATCCAGCTCCAGCAATCCGCGCCGGCAATGCCAGCGGATGCGGTCGAGTTCAGCCACGCTCTTAAACAGTACGTTTAACCAATAGATCTTTGATCTTGCCGATCGCCTTGGTCGGATTCAGCCCCTTCGGACAGACATCAACGCAGTTCATGATCGAATGGCAGCGGAACAGGCGGTACGGATCCTCGAGATTATCGAGACGTTCATTGGTCGCCTGATCACGGGTATCGGCAATGAAACGGTAGGCCTGCAGCAATCCCGCCGGCCCGACAAACTTGTCCGGGTTCCACCAGAACGAAGGGCAGGAAGTCGAGCAGCAGGCGCAAAGGATGCACTCGTAGAGCCCGTTCAGCTCTTCGCGGTCTTCGGGCGACTGCAGACGTTCGGTCTCGGGACGCGGCGTTTCATTGATCACGTACGGCGTCACCGAGTGGTACTGCTTGAAAAACTGCGACATGTCGACGATCAGGTCGCGGATCACCGGCAGGCCGGGCAGCGGGCGGATCACCACCGGCTCCTTCAGATCGGCAATCTTGGTAATGCAGGCAAGTCCGTTCTTGCCATTGATGTTCATCGCGTCCGAGCCGCATACGCCTTCGCGGCAGGAACGGCGGAAGGAGAAAGTGTCATCAACCGATTTCAGCCGCACCAGCGCGTCCAGCAGCATGCGGTCGGTCGGCTCCAGCTCGATGTCGTAATCCTGCATGTACGGCTTGGCATCGACATCGGGGTTGTAGCGGTAAATGGAGAGGCGCATTTCTGATCCCTGTTCCTTGTTTCTCGATCTTGTGGCTTAGTAGACCCGGGCCTTGGGCTCGAATGATTCCACGGTCAGCGGTTTGAGCTGGACCGGACGGTACTCGAGGCGGTTGCCCTCCTTGTACCAGAAGGTGTGTTTCATCCAGTTGGCGTCATCCCGGTTCGGGAAATCGCTGCGATCATGGGCACCGCGCGATTCCTGGCGCGCATGCGCCGAAATCATCGTCGACACGGCGACCTCGACCAGGTTCTCCAGCTCCAGCGCTTCCACCCGTGCGGTGTTGAACACCTTGCTCTTGTCCTTGAAATACAAATGTCCGGCCCGCTGCGCGACCTCGTTGATCTTGCGCACACCCTCGGCCAGACTGTCCGGGAAACGGAACACGCCGCAGTGCAGCTGCATCGTGCGGCGCAGCTCGGCGCCGACCTCATGCACGCTTTCACCGGATTTGGCTGAATCGAGTTTTGCCAGCCGCGCCAGCGAACGGTCTGCAGCATCTTTCGGCAATTCCTGGTGCGACAGCACGTCGGCGGCCAGATCCTTGACCACCTGCTCGCCCGCCGCCTTGCCGAATACCAGCAGGTCGAGCAGCGAATTGGTGCCGAGGCGGTTCGCGCCATGCACCGACACGCAGGCGCATTCGCCCGCCGCATACAAACCTTTGACAATCGCAGCACCGTTGTGACCGGCCAGCGCCTGGCCGTGCATATTGGTGGGTACGCCACCCATCTGGTAATGGCAGGTCGGCACCACCGGGATCGGATCCTTGGCGGGATCAACATTGGCGAATTTTTTCGCAATCTCGCGGATGCCGGGCAGACGCTTGTCGATCACGTCGCCGCCAAGATGGTCGAGCTTGAGGAGGATGTGGTCGGCGTCCTTGCCGGCGCCGCGACCTTCCTTGATTTCGGTGGCCATCGCACGTGACACCACGTCACGGCTCGCCAGATCCTTCACGGTCGGCGCATAGCGCTCCATGAAACGTTCGCCGTTCTTGTTGAGCAGAAAACCGCCCTCGCCGCGCACGCCTTCGGTGATCAGCACGCCGGCGCCGGCCACACCCGTCGGGTGGAACTGCCAGAACTCCATGTCTTCGAGCGGAATGCCGGCACGCGCCGCCATGCCGAGGCCGTCGCCGGTATTGATGAAGGCGTTGGTGCTGGCGGCATAGATGCGTCCTGCGCCGCCGGTGGCAAGCAATGTCGCTTTTGAGTGCAGCACCATCACTTCGCCGGTTTCCATTTCCATCGCCACCACGCCCAGCACATCACCGGCCTGGTTGCGGATCAGGTCGAGCGCCATCCACTCGACAAAAAACTGGGTATGGGCGCGCACGTTGCGCTGATACAGCGTGTGCAGCATCGCGTGGCCTGTTCGATCGGCGGCGGCACAGGCGCGCTTCACCGCACGCTCGCCATAATTGCTGGTATGGCCGCCGAAGGGACGCTGGTAAATCTTGCCGTTGTCGAGGCGGTCAAAGGGCATGCCGTAGTGTTCGAGTTCGATCACCGCTTCGCTCGCCTTGCGGCACATGAACTCGATCGCGTCCTGGTCGCCGAGGTAATCGGAGCCCTTGACGGTGTCGTACATATGCCAGTGCCAGTTGTCCGGTTCTTCATTGCCGAGCGAAGCGGAAACCCCGCCCTGCGCCGCGACGGTGTGTGAACGCGTCGGAAACACCTTGGACAGCACGGCCACCTGCAGATTGGCTTCGGCCAGCTGCAGCGCCGCGCGCAGGCCCGAGCCGCCGGCGCCAACCACCACCGCATCAAATTTTCTGGTTGTAATTGCCATTGCTTATTTGCCCCACAGAATCTGTACTGCCCATGCGCCATAGGCGATCAGGGCCAGGATCACCACCACGTACAGCGTCAGGCGGACACCGGTATCCTTGATGTAATCCATGAATATGTTTCTGACGCCGATCCAGGCATGGAACAGCAGCGCGGCAACAAACAGAACCGTCGCGTAACGCATCAGCTGCAGCTGCCACAACGCCTTCCAGCTCCAGTAGTCAAATTTCGGCAGCATCACCAACGCCATCAGCACCAGCAGCGTATAGACCAGCATGACCACCGCGGTCACGCGCTGCGCGAGCCAGTCGCGCAGGCCGTAATGGGCGCCCACCACTTCGCGTTTCACCATAAGGCCACCCCCACCGCGAGGGTCAGGAGAATGCCGGCAACCAGCACGATGATGCTGGTCAGGCGCGCAGTCTCGAGCTCAGTGCCCACATGCAGGTCGAGAAACAGGTGGCGCAGGCCGGCCAGCAGGTGATGCAGATAACCCCACAACAGGCCGAGCAGCACCAGTTTCATCAGCGGATGCGCAACAACGCTGCGGAATTCGGCGAAGGATGCGGGGGATTCGAGGCTAGCCTGGAACAGCCACAGCAGCAAAGGAATCAGGAGGAACAAAACGGCGCCGCTGATGCGATGCATGATGGAAATGATGCCCGGCACCGGCAAGCGGATCTGCAACAGGTTAAGGTGTTTGGGCCTGGGTTTGGCGACTGTCGATGACACGCGCTCTCCTTGATTACAAACCTTGTTTACGAATACAGGCTCCATGCGCCGCAGCAGCGGCGTGAGCATGAAAACAGCTGCGACGGTGGTCTTCATGTCCTGCTGAAGCAAGCATGATGCCGTGCCGCAGAAACGGCATCAGTTGAGAGTTTTTAGCACAAATTGAAACGATGAATAAGGCCGAATAAAGGCATGAAATACTACCAGCTTTCCTCATTGGGTTGAATGCAAAATGCTCTCCTCTGCCGCAAAAACCGTTCATGCGAGCGGCTTGTGTTGACGCTCACGTAAAGCATTGACATGCTGAATTCCACATCCCGTCATGGCGTATCGGCCTGCAATACAAGCCGGCGTACAGCAGGCCTGGCTTTCCCTTCGTCCAGCAGATATGACATTCATGACATTCGGATGAATCCGCCTGCCGGTGGATGTGTTGACCGTAAATCATCGCGTTGGCTATCATCAGCGGGTTATTACGGTGTGCGCATCGCGCCAGTCATCCCACCTCGCAGCACTGCCGCACACCCCCAAAAACCAAGGAAATTCAGGAGCTTCCAGATGAAACGACCCATGCGCGTGGCGGTAACCGGCGCCGCCGGCCAGATTGGCTACAGCCTGCTGTTCCGCATCGCCAGCGGTGAAATGCTCGGCAAAGACCAGCCGGTGATCCTCCAGTTGCTGGAAATCCCCGACGAACGCGCTCAAAAAGCGCTGAAGGGCGTGATGATGGAACTGGATGACTGCGCCTTCCCGCTGCTGCAGGGCATGGTCCCCGCCTCCGATCCGATGGTCGCCTTTGCCGACGCCGATGTCGCGCTGCTGGTCGGCGCCCGCCCGCGCGGCCCCGGCATGGAACGCAAGGATCTTCTGGAAGCCAATGGCCGTATTTTTGCGCCCCAGGGCAAGGCCTTGTCAGAGGTCGCCAAACGCAGCGTCAAGGTGCTGGTGGTCGGCAACCCGGCCAACACCAACTGCCTGATCGCAATGAACAATGCGCCCAAACTCAAGCCCTCCAACTTTTCGGCGATGATGCGCCTCGACCACAACCGCGCACTGACCCAGGTCGCACAGAAAATCGGCAAGCCGATCACCGACATCAAAAAACTCGCGGTCTGGGGCAACCATTCCGCCACGCAGTATCCGGATCTGTTCCACGCCACCGCCGGCGGCAAGAAAATCTGGCCGATGATCAACGATCAGGCCTGGCTGGAAAACAACTTCATCCCGACCATCCAGAAGCGCGGCGCTGCGATCATCGACGCCCGCGGCCTGTCTTCGGCCGCGAGCGCCGCCAATGCCGCCATCGACCACATCCGCGACTGGGTCAAGGGCACCAAGGCCGGCACCTGGGTCAGCATGGGCATCCCCTCAGACGGCAGCTACGGCATCCCCAAGGGCATCATTTACGGCTTTCCGGTGACCTGCAAGGACGGGAAGTACAAAATCGTCCAGGGCCTTGAACAAAGCGCATTCAGCAAAGCCCGCATGCAGGCCACGCTGCAGGAACTGCAGGAAGAACGCGACGGCGTCCTCGGACTGCTCGGCTGATCGGCCCTGCATGCCGATATCAAAGCGGACCCTGCAACTTTGCAGCGTCCGCTTTTTTATTTCGGGTTTTACCGAAGCAAATAATGGCAAAAGAACAACTAAAAACCTTTACCGCCAAGACGCCAAGAAAACCGATTTCAGGTTTTGACTCTCTTAGCGGCCTTGGCGCCTTGGCGGTTCGTTTTATTTGAACAATGAAAGACTGCGCATGAGCGACAAATCAGCCCCCGCCGGCTTCAAACCGAAAAAATCCGTGGCCCTGTCGGGCGTTCCGGCGGGGAGCACGGCGTTGTGTACGGTGGGCCGCAGCGGCAACGACCTGCACTACCGCGGCTACGACATCCTCGACATTGCCGAAACCTGTGAATTCGAGGAAATCGCCCACCTGCTGGTGCACGGCCAGCTGCCCGATGCCGCGGAACTGCGCGCCTACAAGGCCAAGCTCCAGTCCCTGCGCGGCCTGCCCGCCGTGGTGCGCAAGGTGCTCGAACAGATGCCGCCCGCGGCACACCCGATGGACGTCATGCGCACCGGCTGTTCCGCCCTTGGCGCGGCATTGCCCGAGCGCGAAGACCACAACCTGCCGGGGGCGCGCGACATCGCTGACCGGCTGATGGCCTCATTCGGCTCGATGCTGCTCTACTGGCACCACTGGAGCCAGAACGGCAAGCGCATCGACGTGGAAACCGACGACGACTCCACCGGCGGCCACCTCC
>CAZSIR010000136.1:0-1452 GCA_964606765.1 uncultured Bordetella sp.
GCGTCCATTTTGGTGTCGGGCGCGCCTTGTTCCGGTCGTTGTGCCATGGTGGTGCTTCCTGGAATGAATGGGGAATGAGGGCGCTAGGGTATCAAAAACGCCCGGGGCCGGTCACGCCCGATGCGATAATAAGGTCATGTCCGGCATCACTCTCACCACCATCAACGCCCGGTATGTACATGCGGCGTTGGGCCTGCGCTGTCTGCGCGCCAACATGGGCGCCTTGCGCGAGGAAACCCGCATCCGCGAATTCGTGCTCGGCGACCGCCCGGCGGACATCGCCGAACGCCTGCTGGCGGATGCGCCGCGGCTGATCGGTTTCGGCGTCTATATCTGGAATGTCGAGGAAACCGCGCGCGTGATGGCGATCCTCAAACGTGTGGCCCCGGACATCATCATCGTCGTCGGCGGCCCCGAGGTCAGCTACGAAACGGAGGAGCAGCGCGTCTGCGCGCTGGCCGATTACGTTGTCACCGGCTGGGGCGACGTGACTTTTCCGCAGCTTTGCGCCGACATTTTTGCCGGCAAGGCACCGGCGCAGAAAATCCATGCCGGCAAGCAGCCGCCGCTCGCCGACATCGCGCTGCCCTACGGTGAATACACGGATGAAGACATCGCGCGCCGTTTCATTTATGTCGAAGCTTCGCGCGGCTGCCCGTTCAAATGCGAATTCTGCCTGTCCGCGCTGGACAAGACCGCATGGCCCTTCGAGGTGGAACGTTTTCTCGGCGAACTCAAGGGTCTGTACGACCGCGGCGCCCGGCATTTCCGTTTTGTCGACCGCACCTTCAACTTGAAGGTGGCCGCCAGCCTGGCGATACTCGAGTTTTTCCTTGAGCGCCTGAGTGATGATCTGTTCATCCATTTCGAACTGATACCCGACCACCTGCCGGAAAAACTGAAGCAGGCGATCCTGCGTTTCCCGCAGGGATCGCTGCATTTCGAGGTCGGCATCCAGACCTGGGACGAGGCCGTGCAGGCGCGCATCTCGCGGCGGCAGGACAATGCCGCGGCCGAAGCCAATCTGCGCTGGCTGCGCGAGAAATCGCCGGCGCTGATCCATGTCGACCTGATTGCGGGCTTGCCGGGTGAAGACCTCGCCAGCTTCGGTCGTGGCTTCGACCGGCTGCATGCGCTGCATCCGCATGAAATCCAGGTCGGCATCCTCAAGCGCCTGCGCGGCGCGCCGATCGCGCGCCATACCGAAGCACATGCAATGCGTTACAGCCCGGATGCGCCCTATGTGGTGCTGGCCACGGACGTCCTCGATTTCAATGCAGTGCAACGCATTGTGCGTTTTGCGCGTTACTGGGATCTGGTCGGCAATTCCGGGCGTTTTCATCGCACGCTCCCCTTGCTGCTGGCGGACCAGCCGTTTGCGCGTTTCATGCAGTTCAGCGACTGGCTCTACGCACGCACCGGCAAGACCCATGAATTCGCGCTGGAAAGGCT
>CAZSIR010000136.1:1552-7979 GCA_964606765.1 uncultured Bordetella sp.
GCGACTGGCTCTACGCACGCACCGGCAAGACCCATGAATTCGCGCTGGAAAGGCTATGCGGGTACCTGCATGATTTCCTCGTGGAAGCCGGTACTGATGCGGCGCTTGCGGCTGCCGCGGTGGCCGGAGATTACGAGGCGGGTGGCGCCAAAGGCAAGCTGCCCTTCATGGCCAGCGGCACGCGACCGGAACCCAGGGCCGGCGCGCGCGGCAAACTGCGCCAGGCGAGGCATGTCCATGCCTGATTCCATGAAGGAGTTTCGCAGTGCGGCGCTTTGATCCCCATGAACACGCGCGCAATGTTCTGGGCGAGAAGCTGCAGTCCTGCAGCGAACGGCCGATGACCGGATTTTTCCGCGACGGCTGCTGCAACACCAGTCCCGAAGACCTTGGCGTGCATACGGTCTGCGCGGTGATGACGGCGGAGTTCCTTGGATTCAGCAAGGCGCGCGGCAATGACCTGAGCACGCCGTATCCGCAGGCCGGATTTCCCGGGCTGAAACCGGGCGACCGCTGGTGCCTGTGCGCACCGCGCTGGCGCGAAGCGCTGGATGCCGGCATGGCGCCGCGGGTGGTGCTGGCCGCAACGCATGAGGCGTCGCTGGAGTTCGCGTCGCTGGAGGATTTCAAGAAACATGCAATCGACCTGTCCTGAACTGCACGACCGACCGTAACGAGGAGACACCATGACCGACATCGACGGCAAGACCCTGAGCCCGCTGCCCTCCCAGGACCTGATCACGCTGACGCACATCATCTACGGCCTGCACGCCTTCAGCGCGCTGACGGGGATCACCAGCGCCGCCTTCGTCGTCACCGCATTCCTCAGCGGCTGGCCGTCGATCATCGCGGTGATCATCAATTACGTGAAGCGCGATGCCGTGCGCGGCACTTTCCTCGACAGCCATTTTTCCTGGCAGATCCGCACGTTCTGGTGGTCGCTGCTGTGGGTGGTGATCGCGCTGGTGATGATCGCCACCTTCATCGGCATCGTGATCGGCGTGCCGCTGCTGCTGGTGCTCGGCCTGTGGGTGATCTACCGCATCATCCGCGGCTGGATCGCGCTGGGCAACCGCAAGGCGATGCCGCTGCCGGACTGAGCGCGATGCCGGTCCGTGTCGACAAATGGCTGTGGGCCGCGCGTTTTTTCAGGACGCGCTCGGCGGCGCAGCAGGCGGTCGAAGGCGGCAAGGTCAAGCTCGGCGGGGAGCGCATCAAGCCTTCGAAGGACCTGCGCGTCGGTGATGTGCTGTCGATCCAGATCGGCGCTTCTGAATGGATCGTGCGGATCGAGGGGCTGTCCGACAAACGCGGCGCCGCGACGGTCGCGCGTACGCTCTACAGCGAGGATGAGGCCGGCCGGGTGAAACGCGAAGAACAGTCCGCCCTGCGCAAATTCGCCGCCGATCCGGCGCAGGAACGCCATGGCCGGCCGACCAAGCGCGAACGGCGCCAGCTGGAACGCTGGCGCGGCGGTTGAGTCGAATCCCTATCCCTGACAGGAGGATGACCATGCGTGCAAACGACAACAGCAAACCGATCGATCTCGAGCAGGCGGCGCAACTGATCGACGCGCTGGAGCGCGATCTGGCCAAGGTGCGCGGCGGCTCCGCGGATGTGCAGCGCCTGCGCGATGAAGTCGAAACCCTGCGCAATGTGCTGAATTCGCCCGTGCAGCGTGATCACTGGGTCAGTGACAGCCTGCACGAAATCCGCGGCCTGCTGGATGAAACCGTCGATGAGGCGGTTTACGAGGGCATGACCATCAGCCGTTATGCCGCGGAAGCTGCGCGCATACTCGGTCTATAAAAATATCAATAAAATCAAATACTTGAATGATACCGTCATTCCGGCGTACGCCGGAATCCAGTAAACACCGCCGGTATGTCCCTGGATTCCGGATCGCGCTGCGTGCGTCCGGAATGACGAGGCGGGTTGTCGGAAGAAGCGGGTCATCGCGCACCGATGTCAGTCACCGATGGTTGCAAACTTCAGCCACGCTGCACGCCCGGCCGACGGTCCTCAACCACGTACTGCCCCAGATCGAACACCTTCGACTGCGCATCCGCAATGTCCATCACGCCGCGGAATGAGGTTTCCCAGCGCTGCGGCGTGATTTCGAATTTCGCATAACCGCGGCGCCCGCCATTGGCGAATTTCACATGCGGGTTTTTGGCCAGCAGCGCTTCGATGCGCGCACGGCTCGGGCCCAATGATGAAATCGAGGTGCCGACAAATTCGCTGGCGACGACGGGGGCGCGCTCGTTGTCGAAATCCACTTTCAGATCCCCGGCCATCGAAAAATGCACGTCGCCGCCGATCACCACCGGGTTGCGGATCTTGCGTTCGGCGATGAAGCGCAGCAGTTTTTCGCGCGCCGCCGGATAACCGTCCCAGCCGTCGGTGTAGACCACGCGCTCGTCAGCCGCGCCGCGATCGGCCTGCGCCATCAGCGTGGTCTGCGCAATGATGTTCCAGCGCGCCGGCGATTGTGTCAGCGCATGTTCCAGCCATTGTTCCTGTGTTGCACCGAGCATCGAGCGGCCCGCCTGGGTGCGTTCCGGACATTCCAGCACGTTGACCTGGTTGCCGCCGGCCTTGCGGTTCTTGCGCGGGCAGACGTGGTAATCGCGGTACTGGCGCATGTCGAGCAGCTGGATGCGCGCGAGATTGCCCATCGCCTGCGAGGCGTAAATTTTCATGTCCGGCCCGCCGCTGTACGTGCCGGGTGGCAGCGGCATGTGTTCGTAGTAGGCCTGGTAGGCGGCGGCGCGGCGCGCGAGGAAGGCCTCCACCGGATCCATGTCCTGCGAGCGGTCTCGCGCGTAATCGTTGTCGACTTCGTGGTCGTCCCAGATCACCAGCCAGGGACAGGCGGCGTGCGCCGCCTGCAACTGCGGATCGAGCTTGTACTGCGCGTAGCGGTTGCGGTAATCCGCCAGCGTATAGGGCTCGGAAGAAGCATGGGTGCGCACCTTGTCGCGGCTGCCCCAGGAACCTTCGTAAATGTAGTCGCCGGCATGGATCACGAAATCGAGCTGTTGCTGCGCCATGTCGCGATAGGCTGCGTACTGGCCGTGTTCATAGTGCTGGCACGATGCAATCGCAAACGCCAGCTTGCCGCGCGCATCGTCAGCGGCCGGCGCTGTGCGCGTACGGCCGGTGGCACTGACCGCATCGCCCGCCATGAAGCGGTACCAGTACCAATGCGAAGGCGAGAGTCCGCGCGCTTGCACATGCAGCGCATGCGCGAACTGCGGTGTGGCGATGGCTTCGCCCTGGTCGACGATCTTGCGGAAGCGCGCGTCGGCGGCGATTTCCCAGCGCACCGGCACATTGGCGTCCGGCATGCCGCCGCCGTTCAGCGGATCGGGCGCCAGCCGCGTCCACAGCACGACGGCATCGGGCTGCGGGTAACCGGAGGCGACGCCCAAGGAAAACGGATTCTGCGCAAAACGCGGCTGGGCGAGGATGCGCGGCGCGGGGAATGCGAGCGCGGCGCCGAGTGCGGCGCTGCGGAGCAGGAAGCTGCGGCGGGTGTTGTGCATGGTGGTGCGGAGCTTAACGCGGGAGGGTGACGATGCGACGACAATGCGGGCGGCATTTGAGGTTTGAGGCCGGTACGAAGTGGCTATGGGAGGTTAATTAATAAGTAATTGATTATTTTAATAAATTTGTATATTACATTGGTGTTGTCGATGGCGGAAACCGGCGGAACTGGTTAATTCCGCTGCCAAAAAATTTGTTGCATGGCAGCCGCCAAGTGCGATGGTTCGCTGGATGAGATGCGCGTTCTTGGTAAGCTCCGCTTAGGTGCAGTATGTCAACTAAAAAAGTCACCTAAATTTGGCAACTAAAAATGTCAACTACTACACGTTATGCGGCTCGTTAATTCTGCTCTCCTATGTCTCGCTGCCAGTTTTGCGTCGGCTGTGGCCGTTGCTGACCAAAAGACACAAGCATTTAGCGTCGCGGCCGCGATCAAGTATGCCGAGGGAGCGCTCATTGAGTTCAATGAAAGATCCGCCCTGAAAGTGAGCAAGGCCGCAATTGCTCGCAAGCCCGTGGTGCTCAGTGGATCTGACGGCAGGCTGGTTGTACTTGTCTTGTACCCAGACGGTGCAAAGCACTACTTCGTCGGTCTACGCTCGGACAAAGACGGGAACCTTCAAGTCTTTTCGAGGGGGATTGCCTACGAACCAGCGGAAAACGTAGTCGCTGCGTTTGGGAAGCATCCTTTTATGCCAGGTGAATAGCCGCATAACTTGTAGCTGGTGCGGACGGGCCGCGAGTGGCGTGCCGCCTCAATTTCCTGTGCGGTCGGCCCGCCGCACAGCACCACGCTAGACGACAAGGTTCGCGCGTGAACATTTTGTTTGACCTGGATGGCACATTGACCGACCCGCGCGAAGGCATAGTCACTTGCATCAAGCATGGGCTTTCCAGTTTAGGAGAATTGAGTCCTCCGGATAGCGACCTGGAGCGGTTCATAGGTCCACCCCTGCACGATACGTTTTCGAGGTTGTTGTCCGGCGACAGCGCGCGCATCGAAACAGCGATGAGGGCATATCGAGAGCGATTTTCTGCGGTTGGTATGTTTGAGAACGCTGTCTATCCAGGGATTCTCCAAGGGCTTGAGTCACTTGGTGCTCTTGGAGCAGACTTGTTTGTGGCGACGTCCAAACCACAAGTGTTTGCCGAGCGGATACTGACTCACTTTGGGCTAGCGAGATATTTCAAGGAAATTTTCGGGAGTGAGCTCAGTGGCGTGCGCTCCGACAAAGGAGAGTTGATCGGTCATGTTCTGGTGACGGCACGGCTACGTTCAAACGACACGGTAATGGTCGGCGATCGAGAGCATGATGTTCGCGGTGCCCGCCGAAATCGCGTCCGTGCTGTTGGTGTGCTTTGGGGATACGGTTCGCGGGAAGAGTTGGCTGCTGCTGGAGCAGAGCGGCTGTTGGAGCAGCCCTCTGACCTCGTCAGTTTGTCGTCTAACAACGAGTTGGAGTGAGCGCAGGATGGATAAAGTGGTTCTCAGGATAAGTGGTTAGTGCGTCGCTCAACTCAAGCGTTAATTATTAATATAAAAATTTAACCCAAGCGCGGATCCAGATTGGCATTAGCCGCCAGTGCGCGCCAGGGATGCGCATTTAATACTGCATCATCCAGGTCGATGCCGATGCCAGATGACTCCGGCACTTCAAAGCAGCCATTGACCAGCTTCGGTCGGAAGCCGTGGACTGCTTCGTAATACAGGGGGCTTTCAGCCAGCTGGTGTTCGAGGATCAGGAAGGCCGGCGCCACCGCGCAGAGCTGCACGCTGGCCATGTTGCAGACCGGGCCGCTCGGATTGTGTGGTGAGAAATCCACGCCATGGGCGGCGCAAAGCGCGGCGATTTTCAGCATCTCGGCGTAGCCGCCGGCGTACTTGATGTCGGGCATCACCACGTCGAGCAGTCCGCCTTCGACAAAGGGCGCAAATCCGGCGGCCGAGATCTGGCATTCGGCGCCGGACAGTTTCATGCCGAGCCTGCGGGTTTGTTCGTGCACGCGGCGCAGCGCTGCGAAACCGTGGGGGTTTTCGCTGACGGGACATTCCAGCCAGTAGAGGCGCGCGGACCTGAGGTCCTGCATCAGCTGCAGCGTCGCCGCTTCGTCGAAGCGCCAGTGGCAGTCGACCAGGATGTCGATGTCCGGTCCCACGGTTTCGCGGATCGCCTGCACGCGGTCGACCCCGGCCGCGCTGCGGCGGCGGGTTTCAGTGCTGTCGGGGTCGCCCCAGTACACGCCGTCGAAGGGCGCGATCTTCAGCGCGCCGAAGCCGGCGTCGATGGCATTGCGCGCGGCTTTGGCGATGCCGTCGGGGCTGCGGTCGCGCGCGCCACGGTTGATGTTGGCATACACGCGCACCGCCTTGCGTGCGGTTTTGCCGGCATCGTTGCCGCCGAGCAGTTGATGCACCGGCACGCCGTCGAGCCGCGCGCGCAGATCGGTGATGGCCTGCTCGGTGGCGCTGATGACCGAGCTGGCGATGAGCCCGCCGGGCGAATGCGGAAACACCTGCAGCTGCGGCGCGACGGCGTCCAGCGGCTGGCCGAGCAGCCGTTGCCGCAGCCGCTCCGTCATCGCCAGCTGCAGCGGTTCCCAGCCGTTCAATGAGGCTTCGCCGATGCCGCTGACGCCGTTCTCGGCGGTCACGCGGATGAAAAACCAGTTGGTCTTTTCCGAAACGTTGAGGACCAGTGCTTCGAGCTGCGCGATGTTCATGTGGCTGATGCGCCCGATCAGTCGACCTGTGCGCCCGAGGCCTGCACGACCTTCGCCCATTTCGCGATGTCGGTTTTCATCACGGCGGTGAATTCTTCCGGGGTGCTGCCGATGACTTCACCGCCGTCGGAGGCGATGCGTTTTTTCATGTCATCGT
>CAZSIR010000137.1:0-7974 GCA_964606765.1 uncultured Bordetella sp.
TTAACGGCGAATCCCGCGCTTTTGACCATGCCCCGAGCTGTGCCGACCTGGTCAGCGCACTGCAACTGGCCGGCAAACGCATCGCCATGGAACGCAACGGTGAAATCGTGCCGCGCAGCCAGTTCGCTGCCTGTGTGCTGCAGGACGGCGACCGCCTCGAAATCGTCGCTGCAGTCGGCGGGGGCTGAAACCCCGTCTCAACCCGCAAATTGACGGCGGTCATTGCCGCAGGCCATCCGGGCAAGCACAATCCATCTCCACAGAATTACTGACAGCAGTCCACACATGAAACCACACGAAAATCTCGATCCACTGATCATCGGCGGCAAATCCTACGGCTCGCGGCTGCTGATCGGCACCGGCAAGTACAGGGACTTCGCCGAGACGCGGGCCGCAATCGACGCCAGCGGCGCTGAGATCGTCACCGTCGCCATCCGTCGCACCAACATCGGCCAGAACCCGAACGAGCCCAGTCTGCTTGATACGGTCCCACCCTCGAAATTCACGCTGCTGCCCAATACCGCCGGCTGCTACAGCGCGGATGACGCGGTGCGCACGCTGCGCCTCGCGCGCGAACTGCTCGACGGCCACGACCTGGTCAAACTGGAAGTGCTGGGGGACCCGAAGACGCTGTATCCGAACGTCGTCGAAACCATCGTCGCGGCCAAAACGCTGGTCAAGGACGGCTTCAAGGTCATGGTCTACACCTCGGATGATCCGATCATCGCCAAACAGCTCGAGGAAATCGGCTGTGTTGCGGTGATGCCGCTGGCCTCGCTGATCGGCTCCGGCATGGGCATCCTCAATCCGTGGAATCTGCAGATCATCATCGAAAACGCCAGGGTGCCGATCGTCGTCGACGCCGGTGTCGGCACCGCGTCGGACGCCGCGATTGCGATGGAACTCGGCTGTGATGCCGTGCTGATGAACACCGCGATTGCCACGGCAAAAGATCCGGTGCTGATGGCCTCGGCAATGAAGCAGGCCGTTTGCGCAGGACGCGATGCCTTCCGCGCAGGACGCATGCCGAAAAAACTTTACTCTGCCGCACCGAGTTCACCGACCACCGGACTGATCGGCAAGAACTGAGCGGCAAATGCTGAGCGGCAAAATCAGCCACAGTCACGCTCCTCGAGTGTCAACCCAATGAGTAACGAGCATCCCCACGGCCCAATCCGCAGCTATGTGCTGCGCCAGGGCCGCGTCTCCAACGCCCAGCGCCGCGCGCACGACACGCTGTTGCCGCGCTACGGCATTCCTTATGCCGATGCGCCGCTCAACCTCGATACGGTGTTTGCGCGCAAGGCACCGCGCATTCTCGAAATCGGCTGCGGCATGGGTGAAACCACGGTGGCCATCGCCGCCGCACACCCGCAGCAGGATTACATCGGCATCGAAGTGCATACGCCCGGCGTCGGCAGCCTGCTCAAGCAGATTGATGAACTGAATCTCGGCAATGTACGCGTGATCCAGCACGATGCCGTGGCCGTGATGAAAATGATGATCGCACCGGCCAGCCTCGACGGCCTGCACATCTACTTTCCCGACCCCTGGCCGAAAAAACGCCAGCAGAAACGGCGGCTGATCCAGCCCGCGTTTGTCGCACTCGCCGCGTCACGCCTGAAACCCGGCGCCTACCTGCATGCGGCGACGGACTGGCAGGAGTACGCGGAACAGATGCTCGCCGTGCTCAGCGCCGAACCGGCGCTGCTCAACAGCGCTGCAGCCTATGCCGAACGCCCGGCCTGGCGCCCGCAGACCAAGTTCGAAACCCGCGGCCTGAAACTGGGCCACGGCGTCTGGGACATCCTGTTCCGCAAACGACAATAAAAACGGCGGCCCGCAGGCCGCCGTTCCCCGGGCTGGCTGGCCCCCTTACTGCGTTCCGCCGATCTTGGCGTCGCGGATCAGATCGCCCCACAGCTTGCGCTCGGACTTGATGAAGTTCGCGAACTGGTCGGGCGGACTGTAAACGGCCTCAATCGCCATCGTACCGAGGTTTTTCTTCACCTCGGCATCGGACAACGCACGCCCGAGATCGGCGGATACCTTGTCGACGATCGGCTTCGACACACCGGCCGGGAACATGATCCCCCACCAGTTGGCCGCGGCAAATCCCTTGACGCCCTCCTCCGCCAGCGTCGGCAATTCCGGCGTGAACGGCGTGCGCTCGGCGCTGGTGACCGCGAGCGCCTTGATTTTTCCGGCTTTCATGTTGCCCATCACCGGGGGCGCATCGGAGAACATCATCATGATGTGCCCGCCCTGCACGGCGGCAATGGAATAAACCCCGCCCTGGTACGGCACGGTGGTGATGTCGACCTTGGCCATGCGCTTGAACATCTCGCCGATCAGGTGCGACATGCTGCCGGCGCCGCTGGTGGCATAGGTCATGCCGGGATTCTTTTTCGCCAGACCCACCAGTTCCCGCACATTTTTCACCGGCAATGTCACCGGCACCACGAGGATGTTCGCGGCGCGGGTAATCTGCGATACCGGCACAAAATCCTTGTCGACGTTGTAGTTGACCTTGTTCAGCAGCGGATTGGCCAGCACCGGGCCAAAGTTTCCGAGCAGAAAGGTATAGCCGTCGGGCGCCTGCTTCGCGGCATACTCCATGCCGACTGCGCCGGCGGCGCCGGGACGCGAATCCACCAGCACCTGCTGGCCCCAGAGTTCGGTCAGTTTCTTGCCGATGATGCGCGCCATCACGTCCGAGCTGCCGCCGGCAGGATAAGTCACGACAAAACGCACAGGCTTGCTCGGATAGGCCTGGGCCAGCGCTGTGCCGCTGGCCAGCGCTGCTGCGGCAACAAAAGCGGCAATCACGCCATGTTTGATGCTGTTCATTGAATCTCCTCCAAGACAGTAGGCTGGTTTTGAAACCGGTTTTTGTGCGCTGCGCCCGCCACTTCGACGCAACGATGAACCTATTCTAGTCCTGCAAAGCCGAAACGCAATGGCCAGTTTGGCCGGCAATCAATCCAGAAACAGCTGCATCAGGTCATTGAGAAAACGCCGGCCCAGCAGCGTCGGCGTGGCGCGCTGATGATCGCGCGTCAGCAGGCCGCGGGTTTCGGCCTGATCGAGTGTCGGCAGGATGCGCGTCAGCTCCAGTCCGGTCCGCGCAGGAAACAATGCCAGCTCGAAACCCTGATTCAGGCGCAGGGCATTCATCATGAATTCACCCGGGAGTTCGGCCGTCCTGATGTCCCGCGACTCGGGAATCACCGCCCCGGCTGCAGACTGCGCCAGATAGGCCTTGGGCTGGCGTGTGCGGGACTCTCTTAATATATTGTTTTTAAACGATATTTTGCTGTGCGCCCCGGCGCCAATCCCCAGATAGTCGCCGAACATCCAGTAATTGAGATTGTGCCGGCTGCGCTGTCCGTCACGGGCAAAAGCCGAGGTTTCATAGTGCTCATATCCGGCAAGCGCCAGCTGCGCCTCCAGCACATCCTGCATTTCCGCTGCGGCATCGTCATCCGGCAAAACGGGCGGATAGCGATGAAACCAGGTGTTCGGTTCCAGCGTCAGGTGATAGGCACTCAGGTGCTGTGGCGCATAGGCAATGGCAGCCCTGATGTCGGCCCCGGCTTCTTCCGGTGTTTGCCCGGGCAATGCGTACATCAGGTCCAGATTGACGTTATCAAAGGTGCGCAGGGCAATTTCCGCGGCACGGCGCGCCTCTGCCGCGTCATGGATGCGGCCCAGTGCAGAGAGATGCCGGTCATTGAAGCTCTGGATGCCGAGCGACAGGCGGTTGACGCCGGCTGCGCGGAACCCGGCGAATTTTTCCGCTTCCACGGTGCCGGGATTGGCTTCCATCGTGATCTCCGCATCGGCTGCCAGCGGCAGCCTTGCCCGCACGCCGGCGAGCAGCGCATCCAGCGCGCGCACTGAAATCAGGCTCGGCGTGCCGCCGCCGATGAATACGGTCAGCACCGGCCGCCCCCAGACCCGTGGCAATGCCGCCTCGAGATCAGCCAGCAGCGCGGCCACGTACTCCTCTTCCGGCAATTCGCCGCGCGCCTCGTGCGAATTGAAATCGCAGTACGGGCATTTGCGCACGCACCAGGGAATGTGGATGTACAGCGACAGCGGCGGCAGAACCTTGAACTGCAATGATGAACGGGGCGTGACAAGTGCGGAGCCGGCGGTCATGGCGCGCGCACTTTACGCCGGGGAAAGCTTGCGCAAACGCTCGACCAGTATCGCCAGCGCCCGGCCGCGGTGACTGATGCGGTTTTTTTCTTCTGCTGACAGTTCGGCCCCGCTTTTGCCGAGTTGCGGAATCAGGAACAGCGGATCGTAACCAAAACCACCCTGCCCGCGCGGCGCCGTGAGGATTTCGCCATGCCATTCGGCCTCGGCAATCAGCGGCTGCGGATCGTCGGCGTGGCGCAGCAGCACGATCACACAGTAATAATGCGCGCTGCGATCGCTGGCGTTTGCCAATGCCTGCAGCAGTTTTTCATTGTTGCGCCGATCCTGGTCCTCGCGCTGCCCGCTGCCCGCGGCTTCGGCATAACGCGCGGAATGCACGCCCGGTTCGCCGCCCAGCGCATGCACGCAGACGCCGGAATCATCGGCCAGCGCCGGCAACCCGGTGAAACGGCTGGCATGGCGCGCCTTGGTCAGTGCGTTTTCGACAAAAGTGCCGTATGGCTCTTCGGCTTCGCTGACACCCAATGCGCCCTGCGGCAGCACCTCGATCGCCAGCGGCGCGAGGATTGCGCCGATCTCGCGCAGCTTGCCGGGGTTGTTGGAGGCGATGACGAGTTTTTTCATTATTAAAAGCAAAAACCATTAGCCACAGAGGACACAGAGAACACAGAGGACTTCAAAACCAATCTCTATGAACCTATATACGACACGACCCCAACGCAACCGTTGTAACCTGGTTTTCTCTGTGGCCTCTGTGTCCTCTGTGGCTGAATTTGAATTTGGGTTTTACCCCAAAGCCGCGCGCTGCGCCGCCGCCAGTTGCGCGATGCCGCGCTGCGCCAGATCCAGCATCGCCTGCATCTCGGCGCGGCTGAACGGCGCGCCTTCGGCGGTGCCCTGCACTTCGATCATGCCGCCGCTGCCGGTCATCACCACATTCATGTCGGTATCGCAGGCGGAATCCTCGGCGTAATCCAGGTCCAGCACCGGCGTGCCCTGATAAATGCCGACGGACACCGCAGCCACCGCCTCGCGCACCGGTGTTGCCGTCAGCCGATTTTCACGGATCAGGAAACTCACCGCATCGCACAGCGCGACATAGGCGCCGGTGATGCTCGCGGTGCGCGTGCCGCCATCGGCCTGCAGCACATCACAGTCAAGATGGATGGTGCGCGGGCCGAGCTGTTCCAGATTCACCACCGCGCGCAGCGAACGCCCGATCAGGCGCTGGATTTCCTGGGTGCGGCCCGATTGCTTGCCGCGTGCCGCCTCACGATCAGTACGCGTGTTGGTCGAACGCGGCAGCATGCCGTATTCAGCCGTCACCCAGCCGCGGTCGCTGCCGCGCAGGTGCGGTGGCTGCTTTTCCAGGACACTGGCCGTGCACAACACCTTGGTCGCGCCGAATTCGATCAGCACCGCGCCTTCCGCATGGCAGGTGAAATCACGGGTGATGCGGATGGCGCGCAGCTCATCCGGTTTGCGCTGGCTGGGTCGCACGGTGTTCCTTCGTTATGCTATGTTTCAGAGAACCACATTATAAAGCCCCCGCAATGACCCGCAGCCCCTCAATCCACAGCATGACCGGTTATGCCACGGCCTCGCGCGAACTTGCCTGGGGAGCCGTCAGCCTCGAGCTGCGTTCGGTCAATCATCGTTACCTCGATGTCTCCTTCCGCATGCCTGATGAACTGCGACCGGCGGAGCAGGCCCTGCGCGAAGCCGTCTCGGGCGCAATGACCCGCGGCAAGGTCGAATGCCGCGTCTCCTACGCCCTGCGTGCCGGGGCACAGGGCGGCACCGGACTCGACGCGAAGCTGCTCGCGCAACTGCTCGATCTCAACGCCAGCGCCCGCGCAGCACTGCCCGAAGCGCGTCCGCTCGGCGTCGCCGACATCCTGCGCTGGCCGGGCATGCTCGGCGCCGACGCCCTTCCCGTCGATGAAATGCGCAGCACCACGGCCGAATTGATGCAGGAGGCGCTGCGCGAATTCAGCGCCGCGCGCGCGCGCGAAGGCGCAAAACTGGCCGCCGTCATCCTCGAGCGCGCCGCCGAAATGCGCAGCCGCATCGCAACCGTGCAGCCCCGGATGCCGGGCATCATCGCGACCTTCGAGGAAAAACTGAACGCGCGGCTGAAAGAAGCCCTGGTTTCCGCCGACGATGAGCGCGTGCGCCAGGAAATCACCCTGTTCGTCAACAAGATCGACGTTGATGAAGAGCTGTCGCGGCTGGCCACCCACCTTGATGAACTGCAGCGCATCCTCGGCAAGGGCGGCGCGTCCGGCAAGCGCCTCGATTTCCTGATGCAGGAACTCAACCGCGAAGCCAACACCCTGGGCTCGAAATCGGCCGACATCGAAGTGACGCGGGTGGCGATGGATCTCAAGCTGCTGATTGAACAGATGCGCGAGCAGATTCAGAATATCGAATAGATGCGTTGAATAACCCATGAGCGGCAATTTATACATCGTCAGCGCGCCCTCCGGCGCCGGCAAAACCAGCCTGGTCGCGGCGCTGCTCGAGGCAGACAGCGGCATCCGCAAGTCCGTGTCGTACACCACACGGCAACCGCGGCCGGGCGAGAGCAACGGCAGTCATTATCACTTTGTCACCACGGACGAATTTGAGCGCATGGCGCGGGCAGGCGATTTCCTCGAGTCGGCGCTGGTGCACGGCAACCGCTACGCCACGTCGCGCAAATGGGTTGAGGAGCAGGTTGCCGCTGACATCGACATCGTGCTTGAAATCGACTGGCAGGGCGCCGCCCAGGTGCGCAAGCTGATGCCGGCCGCCATCAGCATTTTCATCCTGCCGCCCTCGTTTGAGGCCCTGATGCAGCGCCTTAACGCCCGCGGCCAGGATCCGGCGGATGTGATCGCACGGCGGCTGGCCAATGCCCGCGAGGAAATCGCCCACGTTACGGACTTCGACTATGTTATTATCAATAACGATTTCCGGACGGCTGCGTCTGAACTTCAGGATGTCATCCGTGCCGAACGTCTGCGCACCCCGCGCCAGCTGAACCGGCACGCCGCACTGATCAACCGACTCAAGTAAAAAACCTCAGGGTAGAAAACCACATGGCCCGCATCACTGTAGACGACTGCATGAAAATCATCCCCAACCGCTTCGAAATGTCGCTGGCGGCAACCTACCGCGCGCGCCAGCTGGCGAACGGCGCCCAGCCGATGATCGACGCGACCCGTGACAAACCCACCGTCATTGCGCTGCGCGAACTCGCAGCGTCAAAATTCGGCGCGGAAATCCTCAACAAGAGCCCGACGTAACAGGCGGCCCGGGCCTCCGGCTGAGGCTTCGCCCCCTGAACGCGGACGGCATTCTTTCCCGGACGCATGACGCCCTCAGCCCAGCCAGCCGCCGCGGCATCCGCCTCAGCCCCCGCCCTGTTCCAGGAGTGGTCGGGCTACCTGAAGCCTGAAGACCTGTCGCAGCTGCAGGCGGCCTATCACTTCAGCGAATCAGCGCATCAGGGCCAGTTCCGCAAATCCGGCGAGCCTTATATTGCGCACCCGCTCGCCGTCGCCAGCATCCTGGCGCAGTGGCATCTGGATGCACAGGCGCTGACCGCAGCGCTGCTGCACGACGTCGTCGAGGACACCGACGTCACCAAGAACCAGATCGCCGAACACTTCGGCCGCCCCGTCGCCGAACTGGTCGACGGCGTGTCCAAGCTTGACCGCATCGAGTTCGACAGCCAGGAAAAAGCGCAGGCGGAAAATTTCCGCAAAATGCTGCTGGCGATGGCGCGCGACGTGCGCGTGATGCTGATCAAACTCGCCGACC
>CAZSIR010000138.1:0-7947 GCA_964606765.1 uncultured Bordetella sp.
TCGGGGCGCCGAAGCTGCGCTCGAGCACCACGTTGCGGCCTTTCGGGCCGAGGGTCACTTTGACTGCGTCGGCCAGAACGTTGACGCCGGTGATGATTTTTTGCCGTGCCGAGTCGTGGAATTTGACGTCTTTAGCTGCCATGTTGAAATCTCCTGGATATTCTTTGCGGGTTACTCGACGATGCCCATGATGTCTTCTTCGCGCATCACCAGCAGCTCGTCGCCTTCAACTTTGACGGTCTGGCCGGAGTATTTGCCGAAGAGGACGCGGTCGCCGACTTTGACGTCGAGCGGGATGACCTTGCCGTCATCGCCTTTTTTGCCTTTGCCAACGGCTTTGACTTCACCCTGATCCGGCTTTTCAGCGGCGGTGTCAGGAATCACGATACCGGAAGCAGTCTTGCGCTCTTCTTCCAGCCGCTTCACGATGATGCGGTCGTGCAACGGACGAATCTTCATGGATACATCTCCTCAAAAATCGGTTTAAAAATCGGGATAAACGCGAACCGTTTGTTAGCACTCGGCTCAAGCGAGTGCTAATGATAGAGATGTACCGCCAGAAATCAAGAGGGGCCGGATCCCGGCCCCTCTAGCAGCAACAACTGGTGTAAGTACTTGCTTACTAAATAAATTGCAATTAAATCAAATACTTAGTAATTTAATGCGGGCGCGCCAGCGGTAATGCCCTTTGTCTCGGGACGCCGAAGCGATACACAGTCCTGCGTTTGTCGGTGCAGCCCGGGGCGACCGGCGCAAGCGGACAAGGCAAAGCACGCCGCCCTTCCCCGGACAGGGTGGCGTCATCGGCAAAGTCCTTCCAGATGCCGCCGCGCACCGGCCGGAAAGCCCACAACAGATAACCGCGCATGGCCGCGAGTTCGAGCAGATCGTCGACGTCGGGGGTATCCGCCACGGCTACCTGGCCGCCGTTGATGGTGCCGGGATACGTGCCGAAGGCCTGCATGCACTCCAGTTCTTCGGTCACACCGGCGCCGGAACGGAAACAGGCCGGACGTTCAGCCCGCTCCACATCCCAGGCCCCCAGCGCCCAACCGGCCTCCATCGCCGCATGATCCACGGCGCGCAGGTCGCGCCAGCGGTCATTGAGTTGCAGCGAGGAACTCGGTATCGGCGTATAGGCCACGGCTTCAGCTTCTTCCAGCTCGACCAGCTTCTGTTTGATGAAGCCGTGCCAGTGCAGCGTCAGTATCACCGGGGTGTCGGGACAGGGTACCGCGGCGAGCGTGACGCCGACGAGCGGCAAGCCGGTTGCGGACATCTGGTCTTCGATGCGTTCGAGAATCTGCATGCGCAAACATCTCCTTTAGCGTGCTGTTAAACTCAACAACAACTACTGCCGAAAATATTCATTGCAACCCAGAGCAAATTCAGTGCCACGGCGCCACGAGCCGGAACCCGCGTGCCGCTGACGGCCCGGATAACCGTACCATGCGCGGACCCGTCGCGGAAAGTATTGATTAAGGCCGGATCAAAATGCCAACCAGCACTCGCAACACTGTGCTGCTAGAACGCAGCCGCACCGCAGTGTGGCATCCGTGCACGCAGATGAAGCAGCACGAAACGCTGCCCATCGTGCCCATCGCCCGCGCCAAAGGCATCTGGCTCTACGACTGCGACGGCAAACGTTATCTCGACGCCGTCAGTTCCTGGTGGGTCAATCTGTTCGGCCACGCCGAACCACGCATCAACGCCGCACTGACCGATCAGTTGCAGCAGCTGGAGCATGTGATGCTCGCCGGCTTCACCCACGAACCGGTGGTCGCCCTGTCGGAACGCCTGTCGGCGCTGACCGGCGGTGCGCTCGGCCACTGCTTCTACGGCAGCGACGGCGCCTCGGCCACCGAGATCGCGCTGAAAATGAGTTTTCATTACTGGCGCAACAGCGGCCAGCCGCAAAAAACGGAATTCATCAGTCTTGCCGGCAGCTATCACGGCGAAACCCTGGGTGCCCTGTCGGTCACTGACGTTGCGCTGTTCAAGGACAGCTACGCGCCGCTGCTGCGTCACAGTGCGCAGGTGCCCAGCCCGGACTGGCGGCGGGCTGCCGCCGGCGTGAGCCCGCGGGAGCAGGCCCTGCGCTGCGCGCAGGCGCTGGAAAGCCATCTGGAACAGCATCACGAGCACACGGCCGCATTGATTGTTGAACCGCTGGTGCAGGGCGCCGCCGGCATGGCGATGTACGACCCTGAATATCTGCGCCAGGCGCGCGCCCTGTGCGACCGTTACGGCGTGCATCTGATCGTCGATGAAATCATGACCGGCTTCGGCCGCACCGGAACCTTTTTTGCGCACGAACAGGCTGACATCCGGCCGGATTTCCTGTGCCTGTCCAAAGGCATCACCGGCGGTTATCTGCCATTGTCCGTCGTGATGACCCGCGATGCCGTATACCGGGCGTTCTACGACGATTCCGTCACCCGCGGCTTCCTGCATTCGCATTCCTACACCGGCAACGCGCTGGCCTGCCGCGCCGCCCTGGCAACGCTGGACATTTTCGAACAGGACGGGGTCATCGCAGCCAATCGCGCCAAGTCCCGGCGCATGACGGCGCTGTGCAAATCCCTGGCCGGACACCCGCGGGTACGCGACTTCCGCAACAGCGGCATGATCTGGGCATTTGACGTGGCAGGCACGGATGACGGGTTCAGCCGGCGCTTTTTCGAAGCCGCGCTGGCACGTGAACTGCTGCTGCGGCCGATCGGCAATACCGTCTATCTCATGCCGCCCTACTGCATCAATGAAGCGGAAATGGAATTGCTCGCCACCCGCACCCTGGACACACTGGAATCGACATCTTGATCATTTCGCGCCTCCTGCTGTCTGCCGCCCTGCTGCTTTTCCTGCCCTGCGCCGGTGCGCAACCGTCGTCGGCCCTGCCCGAATCCGTCGCCCGCGCGCTGGCCCAGGCCGGCATTCCGGAATCGGCCGTGGGCGTCTATGTCCACGAAATCGGCGCCGGGCAGCCGGTTGTCAGCGTCGGCGCCGAGCGCGCGCTGAATCCGGCATCGACCATGAAGCTGGTCACCACCTACGCCGGGCTGGAATTGCTCGGGCCCGCTTACACCTGGAATACCGAAGCCCTCACCGACGGCGCGATCACCCAGGAGCTGCTTTCGGGCAATCTGTACCTGAAGGGGTCGGGCGATCCGAAGCTGGTGCTGGAAAATTTCTGGCTGCTGCTGCGCAACCTGCGCGCGCGCGGCATCCGGGAAATCCGCGGCGACCTGGTGCTTGATCGCCGGCTGTTTACCGAAGAGACTTTTGACCCCGGACAATTCGACGACCAGCCGACGCGCCCCTACAACACCGGCCCCAGCGCGCTGCTGGTGAACTTCAAGGCCGTTACGCTGCAATTCCTGCCCGATGCCGCATCACGCACGGTACGCATTGCGGTCGAGCCGCCGTTGCCGCAGGTGCAGGTGATCAACAACCTGAAGCTGGTCGACGGCAATTGCGGCGACTGGCTGGGGCGGCTGCGGCTGGAATCACAGGGCAATGCCGACGGTGCGCGCCTGGTCTTCAGCGGCAGCTATGCCCTGAGCTGCGGCGACAACCTGCGCAGCTACAGCGTGCTCGGCCACCGGCAGTATGTGGGCGCGCTGTTCACATACCTGTGGCAGGAGCTCGGCGGCACTTTTGCCGGGCAGATCCGCGATGGCGTGACGCCGGCCCAGGCACGGGTGCTGGCCAATGCACGCTCGGCCTCGCTGTGCGAAGTCATCCGTGACATGAACAACTACAGCAACAACGTGATGGCGCGCCAGCTGTTCCTCACGCTGGGGAACAACGGCGGTGGCGCAACAGCCGCTGGCGCGGCCGCCGGCATCCGGCAATGGCTGGCCCTGAAAGGCCTTGCAACGCCGGAGCTGGTGATGGAAAACGGATCCGGACTGTCACGCATCGAACGCATCAGCGCGCGCAATCTCGGCGCCATTCTGCTTAACGCTTACGCCAGTCCGGTCATGCCGGAACTGATGGCTTCATTGCCGGTGGCCGCAGTGGACGGCACGATGCGCCGCCGCCTGAAAAGCGCCGAGATCGCCGGCCAGGCCCACATCAAGACCGGATCGCTGTCAGGGGTCCGCTCGATCGCCGGTTATGTGCTCGACGCCC
Source organism: uncultured Bordetella sp. (assembly GCA_964606765.1). Classification (GTDB taxonomy): domain Bacteria; phylum Pseudomonadota; class Gammaproteobacteria; order Burkholderiales; family SG8-41. Next base: position 4,135 of record CAZSIR010000138.1, read on the forward strand.
AGGGCAACCGTGCCGTGGTGGTATTCATCGTCAATCACGCCAATGCATTCAATGCGCAGGCTGCGACGGATGCGCTGCTGAATTGGGTACACAATCACGACAGCAGTAACTGCTGTCGGCGCATCAACAAAAAATAAACACCGCGCCTGTCGCCGGATGGCGACGGCTGTAACGCTTCGTTACAATTTTTCCCCGGAATCTTTCAGTCACCTCCATGTCAATTTGATTGTCGCGCCGGGATTGCTGTGTCTTGCGCACAGTGCGGCGCACACCCAAAAGGAGATGATATGTACAGGAAAGTTTTTTCCATCGCACTGATTGCCGCTGCGCCCTTCGCTGCCGGCATTGCTCAAGCCCAGACCACGGGTAACACCGGCTTTTACGGCGGACTGGGCGCAGGCCGCTCACACGCCGACATTGGCGCCGCAGGCATCGCCGGACCGGCTGACAAGGAAGACAACGCGTGGAAAGCGTTCGGCGGCTATCAGTTTCATCCGAACTTCGCTGTTGAAGGCGGCTATGTCGATCTTGGCAAAGCGTCAGTGAACGGCGCGACGGGTTTCGGCACCACCGACTCCAACGCATGGCATGCCGGCGTGGTCGGCAGCCTGCCGATAACGCCGCAATTCGCTTTCACCGGAAAACTCGGCATCGCGCGCACCGAGACCGACACCAGCGGCAGCAATGCCGGCGTCGCATTCGGTGGCACCGATCACGAAACTGCACCAACCTACGGGCTGGGTCTGCGTTACGACTTCACCAAGACCTTCGGCGTACGCGGTGACTGGGATCGTTACCGCGTCAGCAGCGCCGGTCTGGGCGGCAAAACCGATACGGATCTGTACAGCGTGAGTGCCGTGTTCAGGTTCTGATCCGCAGCGATGTAAAACAAAAACGGGAACCAGCCATGCAGGTTCCCGTTTTTCATGTTTGCCTGATCAGCACGGCGTGACGGCTTAGCCAGAGCCGTGACAGCAGTTGCACCGTGGCTGCCACGGCCAGCGCACACGCAAACGCCGCAGCAATGCCGGTGGCAGGCAGCATCCAGGCCAGCACGGCACAGAACGTGCTGAATGCATAAAAACCCAGCACCATGCCGCGCAGCAGCTGCACCGAGGCGGCGGCGCCCGAACTGCGATGCGTGAACAACGCCAGTACCGTACCCATCACCGGGAACATCGCAAAAATCCCGCTGAGCCCCGGTCCAAGACTGGCTGCGAAGTAGGTCACCAGCAGCACCAGCAAAGCGCCCAGCCCCATGCGCAGCAAGATGTCATTGGCCGGTTTTGACGCGACTTTCACCGACGCCGGAAAAGCCGGATAACAGCGCGGTGCGAGCAGCAGTGCCGCCAGCACAACGATTGCTGCGGCGGGCAGTGTCGCATTCCACAGGTCCAGCACAAACACCATCGCCGCATATCCGGCATAACCCAGGGCCAGACTCAGCGGCCATGAAAACCGCGTTGCCGCCCAGGCGTAACTCAGGCCGAAGGCCAGCATGCCCAGCACCGCCGAGAGTGTGCCGACCGCCGCCTGCGCGGCGAAAGCTGCCCCCTGTTCGATGGCGATGAACCACAGGATGGGGCCGGCGACGATCGGAAAAGCCGACAGCCAGCCGGCCACGCCCGGTCCCCAGCGCCGACCGGCCAGTGTCACCAGTGCAATCAGCGCGGGCACAAGAAATAATTTGAGTAGCAGGACTGCGCTCATGAAGGTCTTTATTCGCTGTTGATGTGCGTTACAGACCCAGCGATGCCCACAGCGCATCCACCCGCCGCTTCACATCCTCGCTCATCGCGATCGGCGTACCCCACTCGCGACTGGTTTCCTCCGGCCACTTGTTGGTGGCGTCGATGCCCATCTTCGATCCGAGTCCGCTCACCGGGCTGGCGAAATCGAGATAATCAATCGGCGTCGCATCGGCAATCAGCGTATCGCGCCGCGGATCAACACGGGTGGTCAGCGCCCACATCACTTCCTTCCAGTCACGCACATTGATGTCATCGTCGGTGACGATGATGAACTTGGTGTACATGAACTGGCGCAGAAAGCTCCAGATGCCGAACATCACACGCTTGGCATGGCCCGGATACTGTTTTTTCATGCTGACGCAGGCAATGCGGTACGAGCAGCCTTCGGGCGGCAGATAGAAGTCGGTGATTTCCGGAAACTGTTTGACCAACAGCGGCACAAATACCTCGTTCAGCGCCTCGCCCAGCACCGCCGGTTCATCCGGCGGTTTGCCGGTGTACGTCGAGTGATAAATCGGGTCTTTGCGCATCGTGATGCGCTCGACGGTAAACACCGGGAAACGTTCCTGCTCGTTGTAATAGCCGGTGTGGTCGCCGAAGGGACCTTCCAGCGCGGTCTCGTTGGGATAAATGAAACCCTCAAGCACGATCTCTGCACGTGCCGGCACTTTCAGGGTATGCGTCAGGCAGGATGCGATTTCGGTTTTTTCCCCGCGCAGCAGACCGGCGAACTGGTACTCGGACAGCGAATCCGGCACCGGCGTCACTGCACCGAGCATGGTTGCGGGATCAGCACCCAGCGCCACCGCCACCGGGAAAGGCTCGCGCGGATGCGCCAGGCAATGATCGCGATAATCCAGCGCTCCACCGCGCTGCGCCAGCCAGCGCATGATCAGTTTGTTTTTGCCGATGACCTGCTGACGGTAGATGCCGAGGTTCTGTCGCGCTTTGTTCGGGCCACGCGTCACCGTCAAACCCCAGGTGATCAGCGGACCGACGTCACCGGGCCAGCAGGTCTGGATCGGCAGGCGCGCGAGATCAACATCAGCGCCTTCCCAGACAATTTCCTGGCAGGGCGGATTTTTGACTTCGCGCGGCTGCATGGTCAGCACCTGGCGCAGCAATGGCAATTTATCCCAGGCGTCTTTAAGACCCTTCGGCGGCTCGGGCTCTTTCAGCTGAGCCAGCAATTGCCCGAGTCCGCGCAAAGCGGCCACCGAATCGCGACCCATGCCCAGTGCCACGCGCTGCGGCGTGCCGAACAGATTGGCCAGTACGGGAATATTGTGGACTGCTTGCTGACCTCGGGGCTTTTCAAACAGCAAGGCCGGACCGCCCTGCTTCAGCACGCGGTCGCAGATTTCGGTCATCTCCAGCCGCGGATCAACTTCGACGGCAATTCGTTTCAGTTCACCGCTGCGTTCCAGCCCGGCGATGAAGTCCCGCAAATCACGGTAACTCATCGCAGCATCCGGGTGCCGAACCACAAATCAGCGGCCAGTCCGATGAAAATCACGCAGCCCACCCAGTTGTTGTTGAGAAATGCCTTGAATGAGCCTTCGCGCGTACGCCCGCGGATGAGCCGGTACTGATACAGCACCAGCACCACTGCCGCCACCAATCCGGCGAAATAAAACACATCGCGCATCTGCCACCAGCCGATCCAGGCCATCAAGCCGATGAATACCGCCTGCGCAGCCATCACACCGGCGACATCATAACGGCCGAACAGGATGGCTGAAGATTTCACGCCGATTTTCAGATCATCGTCGCGATCCACCATCGCATACGCCGTGTCATAGGCAATCGCCCAGAACACGTTCGCGACCAGCAGCCACCAGGCCACCCGCGGCAGCGCCTGCCACAGTTCGGCATAGGCCATCGGGATGCCGAAACCGAAGGCAATGCCCAGCCAGACCTGCGGCAAGGGAAACACCCGCTTCACATAGGGATAAATCACCGCAATCGCAGCGGCAATGCAGGCGAGCTTGATGGTCAGCGGCGCCAGCAGCAGCACCAGTCCGAAAGCGATCAGCATCAGCACCGCGGCCAGCGCCAGCGC